>DFGI01000056.1 GCA_002371705.1 Bacteroidales bacterium UBA3754 | reverse complement strand
GCGATTTTCCCAATGTAAGAATTGACGACTGCAACGGCTCGAGAGCAAACATTTTTGCATTATGCTTGTCTTTGAAATATTTTCCACAGCCGTGCAATGTCCCCGCCGTTCCCACACCGGCAATGAAGCACGGAAATTCATTGATTTTTGCCTCAATTTCGGGAGCGGTCATTTCGTAATGGGCAATCATATTATACTCATTTTCAAACTGATGAGTAAGAAAATAGCCTTGTTTTTCGTATTCGGCAGCTTTTTCGAACGCCGCCTCAAAATTTTCGGTCAATTCAAGATGGGCGCCATACAGATGCAACAATTTGAAGCGCTCCTTCGACATAAATTTCGGAATACAAATCGTGCACGGATTCCCCAAATACCTTGACACTGCGGCAAACGAAATACCCATATTTCCGCTGGTAACCTCGCAAATCGGCGTATGCTCGTCAATCTGCCCCGTTTCGTACGCATTTTTCAAAATATAATATGCCACACGGTCTTTTATCGAGCCCGAAAGATTGTACCATTCTGCCTTGATATAGGCGTACTTTTTCTCGCCTTTAAACTGATAGTTTATTTTTATGAGCGGCGTATTGCCAATCAATTTCAGTAACTGTTCAAATTTTTTCTCGAAATTCATATTCCTCGAAATTTTTTGCAAAAGTAACCTTTTCTCTCACATTATGACACGAAAACCACTAACTTTGTCAACAAAATCAACGACAATGAAAACAAAAAAATTACTCGGGGGCATTTCCATCTTTTTTATTCTTTGTTCTATCGGCTACGCCTTGTTTACGGTTTTGAAAAAAGACAAGACTGCCGAAACTCAAACTGTTGTAGTGATTCCCTCCGCTCCCGATTACTCCGATTCCACCATGTGGTTCGTTACCGAAAACGACAGCACCGGAACTGGCGCCGATGTGTTCTACATTGTCTCCACATGGGAATTGGACTGGCTTACCGCCGACGGACAAATCTGTCATTATGCCGACGTGCAAAACGAGGAGCACCGCACCGATATGGCTAAAGAAATCAGCCGAATTGCCGAATACATGGCACAAGGGAACAATTTCTACGCGCCATACTATCGCCACATTACGTTGGATTCGTGGGCAACACGCAACGAAGACACCATACACCGCCGTGCACAACTTGCCATGAGTGACGTGAAACAGGCGTTCGACCACTTTCTATCTCGTCGCGACAATTCACGTCCGTTGATTCTTGCCGGTTTTAGTCAAGGGGGAATGGCAGTCGTGGAACTGCTGAAACACATGGACGACGAAACATACAACCACCTCGCAGCCGCATACGTGCTTGGCTACAAGGTCACTCCGCAAGACACTGCACAGAGCAGACACATACGTGCCGCCCATGACTCCGCCGACGTTGGCGTAACCATCTGCTACAATTCGGTGAAAGATGTGAAATACGTGCAACCAATTCTCAGCGACCAGTGCATAATGTGCATAAACCCCGTAAACTGGCGTACCAACGCAACTCCAGCCCTGCTCCACGACAGCATAACGGTTACAATGAATCCCGAATACAACGTGTTGGTGCTCACTAATTACGAAGGTGCCGAATATAAGCCCGTAATGAACTTCATAAACGTAGGCGATGTACACAGTTGCGAGCCGTGGCTTTATAAAGAATGTCTGCAACGCAATATAACTTTACGGACAAAAATGTGGAGAGGACAAAATTAATTGATTATAAAATTTTACTGCTATATATCTATTCAAAAAATCCGTTGCGAGTACTTAGTTGTATCGAACTGCAATAATTAAATTTCACGTAGAAATGAAACGCGTCCTCCATTCCAACATACCAATTTTTCTGCCACACTTAGCCTGTCCGCACCAGTGTATTTTCTGCAACCAGAACCATATCAGTTCGCAGAACGACGTGCCTTCGCCACACGAGGCACGCACGATTATTGAACGGAATCTGGCGACAATCCCTCGAAACTACGACATTCAAATCGCGTTTTTCGGAGGAAGTTTCACCTGCCTGCCATTAGAAATACAGGAATCGTATCTACAAGTGGCACAACCATTTATAGAAAACGGGAGCGTTTCGGGAATCAGAATTTCCACCCGTCCCGATTACATTGACGACGACATTCTCCGTATGCTCAAACGCTACCGCGTAACCGATATAGAACTCGGGGCACAGTCAACCAACGACGAGGTTTTGAGAAAATCGGGACGAGGACACGACCGAAACGCAATACAGAACGCCGCAGATAAAATCAACGCCTACGGCTTCCAACTCGGACTGCAAATGATGCTCGGACTCCCTGGCGACACGCTTGAAACTACCCTACAAACCGCCCGCGACATTATTGCATTCGGTGCAAAAACAACCCGAATCTACCCCACCTTGGTCGTTGCCGACACGCCATTGGCAAAACTATACGAACAAGGCAAATACACCCCGCTTTCGCTCGAACAAGCCGTGGAATGGACAAGCAGAATCTACACGCTATTCGTCGAAAACAACGTCACTGTGCTCAAAGTCGGCTTGCATCCGAACAAAGATTTCACGTCGAATAAATATCTTTTGGCAGGACCATTCCACCAGTCTTTCAAAGAATTAGTGCTTTCAAATATTTGGTACGAGCAATTCAAGCCAATAATGCGAGAAAATTGCACAAATCAAAATATCATCATCTTTATTCCTGAAAATGAACTACATAACGCCGTTGGTTACAATTCGCATAACCGTAACGAATTGCTCAAAACATATAAGAATGTGATATTCAAAACAGATTCCGCATTACAAAACTATGAGTACACCTATTGCCATAATTGACGCACGCAGTCCGCGGCAAGCAATCGAAACGCTCGCCAAGCGGTTCACGGTGGTTCCGTTTCTATCGGAAAACAGCACCTACGAAGCCGTCGCTGGCCATCCCGATGTGTTCATTTCGCAAGGCGACACGACCGTCATAGCACCAAACACGCCTGAAAACATCCTGAAACAACTTCCGCAGTTTCAATTCGGCAAAACGCCAGTGGGAAGCGACTTACGACAATCCACACCATACAATTGCGTTGTCACCGAAACATACATTATTCACAAACAAGGATTTACCGACCCGAAAATAATCGAACTCAATCCAAACAAAACCTATATTTCTGTACCACAAGCATATACACGTTGCAACTTGATTGAGATTGCCCAGAATGCTTTCATAACTTCCGACAAAGGCATCCTCAACACGCTGACACAATATAAATTAGAATGTCTGTTCGTCACTCCCGAAGGTATTCAGCTTCCACCCTACAAATATGGTTTCATTGGCGGTTGTATGGGAAAATTCGACGACACTATCTACATAAACGGCTCGCTTTCAAGCCATTCCGAAGGCGATACAATCAGATCTTTCATTCTAAGTCATTCCTTAGAAATTGTGGAACTCCACGACGGAAATTTATACGACGGAGGGGGAATTTTCTTCTTTTTGCAATAAAAAAACGTATCCGTAATAAAAATTCAAGGGCACGCCTTGCTATTTCTATAAAATTATGTTCTTTTGCAAAAAAATTTAGACATGAAAGACACAAGCGAAGATGTAATTTTACTCAGTATTTCTGGGAAAGACAAATCAGGCGTAACCGCCGCTCTTACGTCAATACTGGCACAATACAAAGCCGACATCCTTGATATTGGTCAGGCAGTTATCCACGACACGCTCTCGCTTGGTATATTATTCCGCCTTCCAAAAACAGGAATCAGCGGTCCTGTGCTAAAAGAATTGCTTTTCAAAGCGTATGAATTTGACATCAACGCCCGTTTTACCCCAATCGACTACACCACTTACGAGGAATGGGTGCAAAATCAGGGTAAAAAACGATATATACTCACGTTATTCGGCCGCCACATTGAAGCACGTTATTTGTCGGAAATCACATCAGTATTGTTCGAACAGCGTTTGAACATCGACAACATAACCCGTTTGAGCGGTCGTGTCTCGTTCAAACAGGAACTTGAGTCGAACAACCGTGCATGCGTGGAACTTTCGGTTCGAGGAACGCCTGTTGACGAAAAGAAAATGAAAGCCGATTTTATGGAAATTTCCAAGAAAATAGGTTTCGACATCGCATTCCAAGAAGACAACGCATTCCGTCGCAACCGCCGACTGATTTGCTTCGATATGGATTCCACGCTTATTCAAACCGAAGTTATTGTGGAATTGGCGAAATATGCAGGTGTGGAAAAAGAAGTTGCTGAAATCACAGAATCAGCAATGCGTGGCGAAATCGACTTCAAAGAAAGTTTCCGCCGCCGCATAAAATTACTCAAAGGTATTGACGAAAGTGTATTGGATGACATTGCGCGCAAACTTCCGATGACCGAAGGCGCCGACCGTTTGATTCGCACACTGAAACGGTTTGGCTACAAAGTTGCCATACTTTCGGGCGGATTCACATTCTTCGGCCGCTATTTGCAGACGAAACTCAACATTGACTACGTGTTTGCCAACGAATTGGAAATTGTTGACGGCAAACTTACCGGGAACTACGTGGGTGAAATTGTTGATGGTCAGATGAAAGCTGAGTTGCTTCGTAAAATTGCATTCAAGGAAGACATTCACTTAGAGCAAGTTATAGCCGTTGGCGATGGCGCTAACGACCTTCCGATGATAAACATTGCGGGACTTGGCATCGCATTCCACGCTAAACCAAAAGTTCAGGAACGTGCCGAAAACAAGATTTGTACGATTGGATTGGACGGAATCCTCTACATGCTTGGCTTTAGAGACCGCGAAGTTGACGGAAATATGTAATTCAATCGTCAGCTTTCACAAACATTTTGGCTCGTTATTTGTAAAAAAACAATGCATATTGGCTCTACCAATATGCTATTGTTTTATATTTGTATTGAAATTCTGAAACGTATGAAAAAATTTATTACAATTCTTCTTGGTTTTTCATTCATAACTTTGTTTTCTGCAAGCACTGAACAAAAAACCATTAACGCTACAGGAACATCAGTCGAAAGTCGAATTTTGCCGCCAAACGGATTTGTCCGCGACAAAAGCGACGAAAAATCATTCACATACTACTTGCGCACTCTTCCTTTGAAACCGCAAGATTACAAAGTGCATTTGTTCGACAACAGCGTGAAAGCCGACCAAGGAGGCGCACAAGCAGTGATAGATATGGAAATTGGCAACACCGATTTGCAACAATGTGCCGATGCGGTGATTCGCCTCCGCGCTGAATATCTGTGGAAACAAAAACGGTATTCTGAAATCCATTTCAACTTTACCAGCGGTGAACCTATCAACTATGTACAATGGGCTGAAGGTAACAGATTCAAGGTTTTGGGAAGCAAAATCAAATGGGAGAAAAAAGCGAATAAAGACTATTCATACATAACTTTCCGTAAATATTTGGATAAAATTTTTATGTATGCAGGAACGGCCTCGCTCACACGGGAACTGCAATCAGTACCAATTGCAAACATTCAACCAGGCGACGTGTTCATTAAAGGAGGCAATCCTGGACACGCAATGATTGTGGTTGATGTTGTTTCAAATCCTACAACAAAACAAAAAGCATTTTTACTTGCCCAAAGTTATACACCAGCTCAAGAAATTGAGATTGTGAAAAACTTGAAAGACAATGCAAATTCACCATGGTACATTGTAAATTCTTCTGATTTAAACATTTACACTCCACAATGGACATTCACCGCTCACGAATTGAAACGGTTTAAATAATAATACGATGAACAATATTTTTCCAAATTCCGAAGCAAAGTTAACGGAACTTCAAAACGAATACGAATCATTAGTATCGAAACGAAACACGCCCGTACAGGACTACAACGGTATTTACCAACGGTTCGAGAATCCTGTTCTTACCGATAAACATATTCCACTCAACTGGCGTTTCGACCTTAATTTGAAACGGAATCCTCTCTTACTGCAACGAATCGGCATCAATGCGGTGTTCAACGCAGGAGCAATGAAATTCAACGGGAAATACATATTATGTGCCCGCGTGGAAGGCTGGGACAGAAAGTCGTTTTTCGCAATAGCTGAAAGTCCCAATGGCATTGACAATTTCCGTTTCTGGGACACCCCTATCCTGCTTCCTGAAACTGAGAATCCCGACATCAACGTATATGATATGCGTCTGACAAAGCACGATGACGGTTACATCTACGGTATTTTCTGTACCGAACGAAAAGACCCCGATGCTCCTGCAGGCGATACAAGTTCCGCCGTGGCAAACGCTGGCGTAGTACGTACCAAAGATTTAAAAAAATGGGAACGTCTGCCCGACTTGATATCCAACAGCGGTCAACAACGCAACGTGGTGATGTTTCCTCATTTTGTTAACGGAAAATACGCTCTCTACACCCGTCCACAAGATGGTTTCATTGAAGTAGGTTCAGGCGGAGGCATTGGATTTGGCTACATTTCTGACATGAAAAATCCTGTGATTGAAAACGAACATATTTTCAGCAACAAAGAATACCACACCATCTACGAACTGAAAAATGGTATGGGACCCGCTCCAATCAGAACGGCAAAAGGCTGGCTGAACCTAGCTCATGGCGTTCGCAACACAGCGGCGGGACTTCGCTACGTATTATATATGTTTCTCACCGATTTGAAAAAACCAGATACTATCATTGCGCAACCAGGCGGCTATTTCCTTGCTCCACAAAACGACGAACGCATCGGCGACGTGTCAAATGTTGTGTTCTCGAACGGCTGGATTGCTGACGAGGACGGCACTGTGTTCATTTATTACGCATCGTCCGACACTCGGATGCACGTTGCCGTAAGCACCATCGACCGACTGCTTGATTATTGCTTGAACACGCCAAGCGATGGATTGCGTTCAGGAAAATCAGTGGAAAATATCTTGAATTTGATTAACATCAATAAATAATAACCGACAAGAGGCGTTAAATGGACAATGCGCCTCTTGCCACACTTTTCTCTCCTTGTAAAATACCATATTTTTGTGCTGGTTATTTAAGCCGACACAATGAAACAGGTATTATTTACAATTATAATTGGTTTAATTTGTTTTGACTCATTTTGTCAAACCGACCTACACATTTCCGATAGTTGCAAAATCGCATCACCTACAATAGCGACAAATCTCTTCATCGGAGAAAATGCAGTTTTGCACGTCACATCGTCACTTACCGTCAACGACAGTCTAATTGTTTACGGCACGCTAATCAACGAAGGTGTAATCTCTGCAAAACAGTGTGTGGTCAACGGAGGCACTGTTTGTTCGGGCAAACCAAACAAATTGATTGTACAGGAGAACCTCACATTCAACAATGCCACCACAACTTCAAACGATACAATCCAAAGCCATATTGTATCGTTTTCAGCACAAAACACCATCATCAACGGACATACAAATATGGAATCTGGCTATTTAGAAACAAATGACTTAATTATACACGACACACTTGAGTTTTCAGGAAAATTAGGGGTGAAAACTATTTTCAACAATCTTATCATAAATGGAACGATAGAAAACACAGCAAATGAGAACATTCAAATACACGGAAACTTGATAAACAACAATGAAACAGTCTGCGAGCGTTTAAATGTAGAATTATTTGGCAACCAGAAAAATATTATTGGCAAATTATCATTCAAACGACTTGATTTAGAAACAGATACAAGCATTTATACCAATACTGATTCGATTGCAATTATGGAAACGTTTTCTGGAAATGGAACTCTTATACAAAATGAACTTGCTTATTTAAAAATTCAAGCACAAACAACCAATTCGTCACCTCATATTATTGCTAATGCTGTTGGAAATACCGTTGAATATTGCCGTGGTGGCACACAATACATCACCACAAATGAATGTTTTAACCTTATTGTTTCCAAAAGACAAAAATCAATACTATATTTATCTGAAAATCTATTAATTACAAATCAACTCATACTAAACGATAAAGCGTATATAGATTGTGACTCTTTTGAACTTTGTTTTCCTCATACAAAAGAGACCAGCATTACACCAACAAAATTCAATTACGACAAAGGAATTATACTTTCAAATGGGAAAATTCATTTTGATGATTTTGGAACACACGAACAGATATTCATACCATTATTCACTACTGATTGGCATTATGCAGGTATTTCCCTCGAAAATTTGGACGAGTCTCACGCCACACTTACCATCGACAGCCTTTTCAATTTCGTAACCCACCACGGCGATTCATCAAGCGACACTGTCCATTACGAATTTGTAAACACTACGTGGCACATATCCTCTGATATCACAAACGCAATTCTCAACTTAGAATGGAATGAAAACAACGAATTGGAACTATTTGACAATGAATTCTGTTCCGTCTATCATTCAGAAAATAAAAGATGGATAGCGGTGGAACCACCTGCAACAAAATCTTCACAAAAAGCGACTGGAAAAATTGCACCTGATGGCTATTTTACTGTTGGGAACACCACAATTATCCTACCGATTGAATTAGAATATTTTACATTACAATCATACGAAAACCATACTACTCTCCGTTGGAAGCAACCACAAAACACGGTTCCTTATACAATAGAAAAATCGAACAACGGAATAGAATTTTATCAAATAGCAATAATCCAAGCTAATTCCTCAAATTTATACAGCTACACCGACATTGCGCAGCATCAATCATCCACAACATATTACCGACTTAAACAAATTTCTATTGATGGGGAAATAACGTATTCCCCTATCATCTGCGCCGCACCAAAAACATCAAATATTTTTTATTTGGATAGGCAAAGCAAAACACTGAAATTCAATAATATAATTCCCCATTCCACTGAAATTTACAACATTCACGGATTACTTATCTTGAAATCCTCCGCCAATATAATTTCATTAGCAATGCTTCCACACGGAATGTATAGTATCATTATACAAACAGACCAGAAAACATTTCAACAAAAAATGATTTGGTAATTACTTTAATTACTATCTTTGGGCTTGAAAAAAAATAAGTATGAAAAAATTATTTGTAACAAGTCTATTCGTTGGTCTTTTCATTTTTTGCCACGCACAAGATACCTGCAAAACTGTTAAAACAACCGGTCACGTGTCTATCAACAATAAAACCGTGAACTACGAAGCCACAACAGGTTTTCTTCCGTTAAAAGATAAAACACAGAAACCAATTGCCAACATTTTTTATGTTGCATATACCAAAAGCGATGTTTCCGATGTCCGCACCCGTCCTATCACATTCGTATTCAACGGTGGTCCTGGTTCTGCTTCAGCATGGTTGCACATGGGCGCAATTGGTCCTAAAAAGGTTGTCACAACAGAATATGGTAAAGTTGAAATGCCGCCCAAAACGCTCAATTTGGTTAACAACGACAACTGCTGGCTTGACATTACAGATTTGGTGTTCATTGACCCAGTTGGTTGCGGGTTCAGTAAACCAATTGGCGACGTAAAACCCGAACAATTCTATGGATATGAGAATGATATAAAAATGACAGGCGATTTTATCAACCAATGGACAAGCCAAAACAAACGATGGGGCTCTCCGAAATTCCTCGCTGGCGAAAGCTATGGAACCACCCGCGCCTGCGGTATCGCCGACTATATGACCGACACGTACAATATGTACTTCAACGGCATCACACTTCTGTCTTGTGCTTTGGATTTCGAAACGTTACGTGAATACGAAACGAACTCGCTTCTACCCTACATCTGCAATCTGCCTGTATATGCGGAATTGGCAATCTACCACGAAGTAATCACTCCAGAAAAAACTGCCGATGAATTCGTGGAAGATGTGGAAGAATTTGCAATGAATGAATATGCCATTGCTTTGCTTAAAGGCGATTTACTCAGCATCAACGAGAAATACGCAATGGCAAAAAAAATGGAATCGCTCATCGGTATCAACGCTGATATTATTCTTGACAACAATTTGCGCATCCCAAGCTGGAAATTCCGTAAGTTATTGTTAGACAAGCAGAATCTTCTCATCGGACGCTACGATGGACGACTTACAATGCCCGACCCGAAAAATGACCGCGACTATGCATCGGAAGACCCAAGTGCGACAGAACTTTCGGGGGCTATCAGTGCAACGTTCAACGATTATGTGCGCAATGAACTGAATTTCCCTATTGATGACAGATTCTACCTCATTGGCGATGTTCGTCCATGGAAATATGCTGACGGAAAATATTTGAACGTCACACCTGAACTGCGATATTCCATGTTTGTAAATCCCAATATGGAAATTTTGATAGCGAACGGTCGTTACGATTTGGCAACCAGCTACTTCGGCACAACGTACGCCATCAATCATATGAATCTTCCTCCGATTTTGCAGAATCGCATCACTTTCACGTACTACAATGGTGGACATATGATGTATCTTGTTCCTTCGGAACTTAAAAAATTGAAGGATGATGTTTCAAAAATGTATAACAGAAGCTTAGGCATGTAGCCAAAGCGTAAACATAACGAGATGAGAATAACTACAGATTATTTAGTCATTGGTTCGGGTTTGGCTGGATTGAGCTTCGCCCTGAAAGTGGCAGACACTGGAACAGTCACAATTATTTCCAAAACAAAGCTCGACGAAACTAACACATCGTATGCGCAAGGTGGTATAGCTGCCGTGTTGGAAACTTCATCGTCCGACAGCTTCCAAAAACATATCGAGGATACACTCATCGCTGGTGCTGGCATCTGCGACAAAACCGCAGTGGAAAAAGTGATACAATATGCGCCAAACGCCATAAAAGACCTCGTTTCGTGGGGAACGCAGTTCGATAAAGATGACGACAATAATCAATCGTTTGACCTACATAGGGAAGGCGGGCACAGCAAACATAGAATCCTCCATCATAAGGACAACACTGGCTTTGAAGTTCAACGCGCGCTATGCGAAAAAGTGCGTTCACACAAAAACATCACGATTTACGAAAACTTTTTTGCCGTTGACCTAATCACACAACATCATCTTGGCATTATTGTAAAACGCCATCAATCAGACATTAAATGTTATGGCGCGTACGCTTTAAATCTTGATAATCACGAAGTTGTAACAATCTTAGCAAAAGCGACAATGCTTGCCACTGGCGGCGCTGGTCAGTTATTTGTAACAACAACCAACCCAGTTGTGGCAACAGGTGACGGTTTTGCAATGGTATATCGTGCCAAAGGTATTGTTGACAATATGGAATTTGTACAGTTCCACCCCACCGCACTCTACAATCCGAGCGAATCGCCGAACTTCCTGATAACTGAAGCTATGCGTGGATTTGGCGCAATTCTGCGAGACAAAAAAGGCATTGCGTTTATGACAAAATACGACGAACGGGGAAATCTCGCTCCACGCGACATTGTGGCTCGTGCCATCGACAACGAAATGAAGAAAAGCGGTGACGACCACGTATATCTTGACTGCAGGCATTTAGACGCCGAGGCGCTGAAAGAACATTTTCCTCACATTTACGAAAAATGCCTTAGCATTGGCATCGACATCACAAAAGATATGATTCCTGTTACTCCTGCCGCACATTATTTCTGCGGTGGCGTGAAAGTCGATTTGGACGGACGAACATCAATCAAATATTTGTATGCTGCCGGAGAAACGACCTGCACTGGCCTTCACGGAGGTAATCGTCTTGCTTCCAATAGTTTGCTTGAGGCAATCGCATACGCGGATTTTGCATCAAAAGTTGCGAAAAAAGAAAAAGACGAAAACAAATGGCAACTTACAATCCCCGACTGGGACGATGAAGGAACGTCGCATCCTGAGGAAATGATTCTCATCACACAAAGCTTGAAGGAAGTTAAACAGATTCTCAGCAATTATGTAGGCATTGTCCGTAGCGAAGTACGCCTAAAACGAGCATTCAACCGTCTGTGGACAATTTATTCCGAAACAGAAGAATTGTACCAACAAACAAAACTTTCCCGAAAACTATGCGAACTGCGTAATTTAATACAAGTCGGATATTTGGTGATAAAAGCCGCTAAAGCGCGTAAGGAAAGCGTTGGCGCACACTTTATGGCAGATCACCCCAATGCGAAGAAGAAATAAGACCCGTGCTTATTTTCCCTTTTTGATTTTTGAGGCGAGCTGTCCGCAGGCGGCTGCTATGTCACGACCTTTGGAATAGCGTACATTCACGACTAAATTCAAACCTTTCAGAAAGTTCACAAATGCATCCAGTGTCTGTTTGTCTGATTTTTTATACGCAGAAGCAGGATGAGGATTAAACTCTATCACATTGATTTTCACAGGGAAACGTTTTGTGAATTCCGCTAAGTCACGAGCATGTTGAACTGAATCATTAATGCCATTCAGCAACATATATTCAATTGTAATACGAGCGCCTGTTTTTTCGTGGTAATAAGCAAGCGCATCGCTCAATTTTGCCAACGGGTTGGTTTTATTCACAGGCATTAACTGTGTGCGAAGCATATCTTTCGGAGCATGAAGCGACACGGCCAAATTGCATGGAAATCCATCGTCGGCAAGTTTTTTTATCTGCGACACGATTCCCGAAGTTGACAGAGTAATGCGTGACGGAGCAAGTCCCACACCTTTTTTGTCTATTAAACGAGCTATGGAATCCATCACTGCCGAATAATTCATCAATGGCTCACCCATTCCCATATACACAATATTGGAAATTCCACTACCGCCGTTTTCACGGGCGAGATTATCAAGAACAAAAAACTGGTCGGTGATTTCGCCACAACTCAAATTTCGAATAAATCCCATAGTTGCCGTGGCGCAAAACGAGCAATGCATGCCACACCCCACCTGCGTCGAAATGCAAGCCGTCATCCTATCCTTTGCGGGAATCAGCACACCTTCAACAACCGCTCCATCGTGTAACGAAAAAGCAACTTTGCAGGAACCATCAGAACTTTTTTGCGGTTTTGCGACCTTCACCGTCTGAAAGAAAAAACGCTCCGACAAGGAATTCCGCAATTGTTGCGACAGATTAGACATTTCATCAAACGAGCGAACCCGCTTTTGCCACACCCATTGAAATATTTGTTCAGCCCGGAATTTTTTTTCACCAAGCTCCACGAGCACATCACACAATTCACTGAACGACAAAGATAAAATATCGCGTTTCTGCATAACCATATATTTTTCGACAAAAATAAAAAAGGCATCGTTTCTACAACAATGCCTTTTGAAAATTTATGAAAGAGTTACTTAAAAACCTGTTTTCGGAGTACTCATTTCTTCAATCAAGACACCGACACAACCTTGGTTGATTGATTTTGAAATCAAACCTGTAGTGTTTGCCGCAGCTTTTTGTGTTTGATCTTCAGGTATTTCAATTGAAATTTTGATAGTACGGGTTTGAACTACAGTAAACTCAAAATCCTTCACATAATTGAAATCCTTGTTATCGTACAACAACTCTTCGGTATCATAGTCGATAAGTCTTAAATGAACAGTGCTGCCCAAATTTGTCTCGTCAGCACAAACCGAGATTCTGTAGTCTTTACCTTGGTAGATTGTAATTCTGAACTCAGATGTCTGACCTTTACGCATAATAGCACTTCGGGAGTCGTTCGACATAATATATCCCTTTGAGGCATACGACTGACATTTCGTTTTGTGAAAGTTAAGACAATTGTTTTGTGCAAATACGTTAGAACAAATTAGTCCCAACACCGCTACCATAAAAATACTAACTAATCTTTTCATTTCTATTCAATTTTAAGTGGCTCAAATGTAGTTATTTTTTTAATTCGTTTGTACGTTCTTGCTCAATAATATTAACACTTTTATAACAACACCATTATGAAACTATCATATCTTTTACCAAAAACTGGTGCAATTCATTATTGATTCGTTCCACAATTACCGATTTATTCATTATCAATTCGTGTTTGATTGAGGCCGAACGCACCGTCACATACAATATTTTATTAGTAATGACGATTGATTTGGCGGACTCGGCAAACGTTGGTCCAACAATCTCCTTCCACTTCTGTTTGACTGCCATCTCATCTAACCGTTGAAAAACGATTGGATTGATTTTGATTATATTTTTTTCAAACCCTTGTGGTTTGGGATTCCGCATTGAACGTTCCATGCTCCCCATTGCCGACGAAAGCGACCGAATTTTTCTGAATTGTTCTTCCATAGCTACTCATTTTTAATTTTTCGCAACGCAACTATTCGTTGATAGAGCGTTGGATGAGAGTAGTAGCAAATAACGTACCAACGATGTGGGGTCAAGTTGGAAAGGCTTGATTTTGAGAGCTTTTTCAATGCCGATTCAAGTTCTTTTGCTGAATAATTCTCGGCAGAGAACCTATCAGCCTGATATTCGTTTCGACGTGACAATGCATTCACAGCCAGACCAATACAAAACGAAATAGGTGTGAATAAGATTGTAAACACATAAAACGACGCATACATTTTTTCTGGTTGGTATGCTATACCAAGAACTTCGGGCAACGCCGTTTCCGACATAAACGCGCCGAACAACGCCAATATAAATCCCATTTGCAGAACAGACGCACAAAGCATCATATATGTATGTTTCTTTTTATAATGTCCTATTTCATGGGCAAGCACAGCCACAATTTCCTCGGTTGTCAATTCTTGTATGAGCGTATCGTACAACACTATACGTTTTTTTGAGCCAAGTCCGCTGAAATATGCGTTTGCTTTAGTCGAGCGTTTTGAACCATCAATTACATATATATTATCCAACGCAAATCCAGCTTTCTGGCTAAACGCGAAAATTGCATCTTTCAACTCGCCATCTTCCAAAGGCGTTTGCTTATTGAACAACGGCACTATCAACGTGGAATAAAACATATTAATGAAAATCAAGAAGATAGACACCGCTATCCACGCAAAAATCCAAAACGAAGCGCCAAACATAGAAATGAGCCACATCAACCCAGCAAGCAAACCACCACCAATGACAGCAGCAATCAACCAAGATTTGATTTTATCAAGCACAAAGATTTTTGGAGTCATTTTATTGAAACCAAATTGTTCCTCTATTACAAATGTATTGTACCATTCAAACGGAATACTCAAAATTTCGGATGCCAAGAACAAAATGCCGAAAAATAACAAACCAGAAACAATTGGATTAAAACCGAAGCCACAAATCCACGCATCAAGTATGCCATAGCCACCTGAAAACAGCAATACCATAATGAAGGTAAATCCGACTGTACTTACCCAGAGATTGATTTTTGTCTTGGCATGTTCATAACGTTGCTGTTTTTTATAATCCTCAACATTATATATATCAGCAACTTCCTTTGGAACTTCCGCTCCACGCATACGACCATTGAGAGCATCAAGAATACGTTCCAAAACGTAATCAACGACCAAGATAGCTACGATTATCCAGAATAAAACTATTGCATTCATCGTTTTAATTGTGTATATTAGTGGTGCAAAAATAACTAATTGTTTTTACATATTTTTTTCAACTATTAGAACAATGTCATATTTTTTTTACGATATTTGCAAAAATTCAAAAAACAAAAAGAAAATGAAAAAACTTTTGCTTGCTATAGTGGTGTCGTTGGTTACGATGAATACTTTCGCACAAAACGTGGAGGTTTCAAAACTTACAACCCAATGGGTAACTGTAGGTAACGAAGATATTGAGACCGCATATCTTGACGGCACACCATACACAGGAAAAGTTTTTGCTAAACACCCTAACGGTAAACTTGGACTTGTTGGTGAATATAAAAACGGACTAAAAGACGGAACGTGGACATATTGGTATTCAACAGGTGAAAAGAAACGCGAATCGACCTATCACGAAAACAAAAAAGAAGGCACAACATATTATTGGCATCAAAATGGTCAAATGGCGAAGGAAATCACCTATCGCAACGACAAAAACATAGACCAGAAATTGTGGGACGACAAAGGAAATCGTCTGAAAAATCCTGCATTTGAGTCTTTTAAATAATTCCAATGAACATAGCTGTTGTTGATTTAGGAACCAACACGTTTAACTGCAGTGTTGTTTCTTTAGCGTGCAATTCATTCACTTCCATACTCGAATTTCACGAATATCCCCAATTAGGCAGGAAAGGCGTAGCCTACGGCTATATTTCCGACGACGCAATGGCACGAGGACTTGAATCATTGCGTGTTATCAAAGAAAAAATTCAACCCTACAACTGCGAAAAAGTAATTTTGATAGGAACTTCATCGCTTCGAAACGCAAACAATGCAACAATTTTCTGCGACGAAGCGAAAAAACGTTTTGGCTTTGAAATTTCAATCATTTCGGGCGAACAAGAAGCGGAATATATTTTTCTTGGCAACAATCTTGCCTACAATTGGAAAGACAAGACGGCCTTGATTCTTGACATTGGCGGTGGCAGCAACGAATGTATCATCTGCAAACACGACACTGTTTTGTGGAAACATAGTTTTGAATGCGGAATGCAACGGATTGTATCACAATATCCATTAACACACCCGCTTCCAAACGAAATACAACAAGAAATCCATAACTATTTGGATGAAAAACTTCAACTACTAACCGAAACTATCGCCAATTATTCAATCGACGTGCTCATTGGTTCGGCTGGAGCCTTTGATGTATTTCGTTCGATTTATTTTGCACAAGCTGGGTTAGCAAATCCATCAAGCGTTGCCGAAGAAATTCCACTACAATCATTCCACGAAATCATTGATTTTCTGCTCACACACAAACTTGACGAAATCGAATCAATGAAAGGGATGTCGATTCCTCGTGCGCCGCTGTTGCCAATAGCAGGCATAATCGCCAGCCATATAATTACAAAGTACAGCATTCCGCAACTTGTCCAGTCGTCATATTCACTCAAAGAAGGTGTGATTCACACATTGTTATAACGAATGATAGACACATTTGTACATAAAGGACAACGGAACCAACTTGCAGAAGAACTGCGTGCAAAAGGGATTTCAGACGAAAATGTGTTGAATGCAATCCGACAAGTGCCACGCCATTTGTTTTGCGGTGACCCCGCACTTGAGCAACATGCCTACGTTGACAAAGCATTTCCAATAGAATCAGGACAAACGATTTCACAACCATATACTGTTGCGCTCCAAACGCAATTACTGGAAATTCAACCAACCGACAAAGTACTTGAAATAGGGACTGGTTCGGGCTATCAGGCAGCAATTCTCGCTGTAATGGGTGCGAAAGTGTATTCGATAGAGCGGCAGAAAGAATTGTACATAAAAACGAGCAGATTTCTCCAACAAATGAAATATTCCGTCACGACATTTTTAGGCGACGGTTTCAACGGATTGCCAAACTACTCGCCATTCAGCAAAATCATTGTAACTGCTGCGGCTCCATACATTCCACGCACACTATTGGAACAACTACAAATTGGAGGATTGTTAGTCGCACCTATTGTGAACGGCAACAAACAAATACTCGTCAGAATAAAAAAAATCAGCGGAACAAATTTTGAACAGACCATGCATGGAGAATGCGCATTTGTGCCAATGTTGGAAGGAATCAACTACCAATCCAGCATGTAATGGTCAGAAACTCGTTCTGTTTCAGGAAAAATCAATATCTTTAACAAAAAAATTATGGAGGATTCTCTCATACAACAACAAATTACGGAATTATTCCAATCGCGGTTTTCCACACCCATAAAAACCGTTGACTTACTGCCTGGAGCTGGTTCCGCCCGACGGTATTACCGAATCCATTCGCAACTTCCATATAGTGTACTGGCATGTTATGGCACAAATTGCGAAGAAAACGAAACATTTATATACTTCAGTTCGGTTTTTAAAAAAGCAAACATAGTTGTACCAGAAGTATTTGCAGTAAACGCCACGAAAAACATCTATCTCATCTCGGACCTGGGAAGCAGCGACGTTTTGACAGCAAAACAAAACATGTCTGAAACAGAAATAGAATCTCTATACAAACGAATCCTTAAAGATTTGATACAGATACAAATCCAAGGAGGAAAACACATTGATTTCTCTCGTTGTTTTGTACGGCAAGAATTTGACAGAACCGCAATGTTTTGGGACTTATATTACTTTAAATACTATTATTTGAAAATCAGCGGAATAGAATGCAACGACCAGAAATTGGAAGAAGATTTTGAAAGAATCGTCGCATTTCTTAACACCGCCGACCGAAACTATTTTATGTACAGAGATTTCCAATCGAGGAATATCTTACTGAACGACAATACGTTAGGATATATTGACTTCCAAGGAGGAATGAAAGGTCCATTGCAATACGATGTAGTTTCGTTGCTCTACCAAGCAAAAGCGAATCTTTCCGCTGAATTGCGGGAACGACTTTTATCATTCTATATCAACGAATTACAAACACAAATCACAATAGACGAATCATCGTTTCGTAAGCAATTCCAAGGTTTTGTGTTCATACGCATACTACAAACACTTGGCGCATACGGATTTAGAGGCTACATACAACGAAAGCAACATTTCATCCAAAGCATTCCACAAGCGTTGGAAAATATAAAAAAACACACCAACATCATACAAAACATAATTGAAATTCCATATCTGTCAAATCTTATAGAACAATTAGAAATTCTCACAATTGATAAAAATTAATAACAATGCTTACAGTAGAAATCACAAGCTTTTCATTTAAGAACGGATATCCAGAAGATTCGAGCGGAAATGGTGGCGGTTTTGTATTTGATTGCAGAGCGTTACCAAATCCCGGCCGCTACGAAGAATACAAACAAGTAAATGGCACACAACAACCTGTCATTGAATTCTTTACAAAACACCAAGCCGAATGCGAAGAGTTTTTGTCAAACGTAAAATCACTAACTTCGCAAAGTATAAAGAAATATATTGAACGGGATTTCACACATTTAATGATAAACTTCGGTTGTACAGGCGGTCAACATCGATCCGTCTATTTTGCGGAAAAAACCGCGGAATACATCAAAAAGAATTTTCCTGTAAAAGTCATTGTGAACCATCGGGAACAAAAGATATACAAAGAGTTATAATAGCTACAATAAACCACCTGTTTCCACGTTCAACCAAATATGAAAAATCTTATATTTGTGTCCCGATAACGACTATCAGACAATGAATTTAAAACGACATATAATTTTCGTAATTGCTTGTATTGCAGTGCTTTCCACAACCGCTCAAAACGATGTGCGACCGTTGATTGAAAAAGGCAATTCGTTTTACGAGAAAAAAGAGTACCGAAACGCTGCCGTGCAATATAAACACGCCTGTCAGCTCGATTCACTCTCGTTTGACGCGTGGTACAACTTTGGAAACGCACTCTACAATTTGAACAAATACATTCTTGCCACCGACGCATACGATAAGGCTATGAAACTCACTGCCGACAAGACTCTGAAAGCCAACATCTTCCATAATGCTGGCAATATGGAATGCGACCAAAAGCACTATGAGAAAGCTATCCAATTATATAAACAAGCACTCATTCTCAATCCCAAAGATGAGGACACCCGATATAATCTTGCCTTTGCACAAGAGGAATTTCGAAAAGAGGAAGAAGCCAGAAAGATGTTGGAGAAAATGAACGACCAACTCAAAAAAGACGAAAAACCAAAACCCTCGAAATTTGCCGAAGAATGTATGAAAAAAGCTGCTGAACTTGTACAACAATTTAAGTTCGAAGAAGCTCTCAAACTTATGCAGGAAAGCGCCCAAAAAGACAAAACCGTTGATTTGTTCAACGATTTCATACAGAAATTAGAGGGAATTGTAACCATTATCAACGACAACAAAGAATGAAAAGATTTCTCGCTATACTATTGATTTTCAGCGCATTTTCTACCGCCTACGGACAGAAAACAGCACAAGAATACTTTAACACGGCCGCCATGCTGTATGCAGGGAATCAAACGGAGGCGGCACTTTACACCGTTTCGCGCGGTTGCGAGATTTTTGAAGCGGATTCTTCCCTCGCCCAATTAAAACGCTTGATAGAGAAGGACGACAACAAAAAAAATCAAAAGCAGCAGCAAAACAACAATAAACAAAACAACCAAGGCGACCAACAAAATCAAGACGGACAAGGACAAAACGGACAGCAGAACGGTCAACAGAACAACGACCAACAAAATCAGCAAGGGAACCAAGAAACTCAGCAACAAGGCAACCAACAACAAAACTACGACAAACAGGAACAAGGCAAAGAAAGCCAGTCTGCACAACAAGGACAACAAAGCGAAAGCCAACCGCAAGGTGACAAGAAAGGTCAAATTTCAGCACGACAGGCAGAAATGATGCTCGACGCAATCGAGAACAACGACAAAGCCGTACAACAACGCCTTATGCTGCAAAAACAAAACAAAAAGAGCAACAACAAAATTGAGAAAAACTGGTAAGAAAAGAATTGAGCATTACACATTTCTTTATCAACGCCATCCATTTTTGTATTTGTTCCGCCGAACCACATTTTTGATAACGGACATTTCCGGATTCATCGGGCGTAAATGTGAGCGTATAATCGTTTTGCAACGAAACGTTTCCTTGGGGCGACCACGAAAAATATTCGTCACCTTCGACGGCCTGGATGATTGTGAGCGGGTCCCACATTCGTTGATACGGGTCTTCGGGACAATCAAGGTAAATCTGTTTCAAAGGATGTACGTCTATATGTGCCATCGTCTGTAAAATCTCGGTCTTTGTCCAATATAACGCATTTCCGACCGCTTCTGACGAATAATCGACAGGAATCGACGACGGCAATAGACGGAAAAATGTTTCGGCAAAACGACCGCTTTGCTGAATATTGTATTCCCCGTTCTTGTCGTTTTCGTCGAACTTCCCTCCCATCACAATGATTCGTTTTATTTTCTGTGCGACCAACGAAACTCCGTCAAGTTGACTATACTCATCGGGCGACGATGTGAGAAGATTTGCCAAACTCGTCAGAAAGCCGATGGAAAGCACCGTAACAGAATTGTCAGGTTGCGATGCAAGTATTTTGCGATACACTTTATAATCATCTTCAAACATCGTTTGCGTACGTGCAAACAAAGGTGTGCCGTCAGAACTCTTTTTTTCGGCAATATGAGCATAATCGGTAAAAATCTGTGGATTTTCCACACCATTGCGACACAAGCCAATTGGAATATCTGGAAATCCGAAATATGTGTTCAGAATGTCGGCAAACACGGCGTTCTGCTCTCCCATTCTATCGACCACGATTCCCAACAACTCGGCTCTGCCCTGTCGCATATAAGAATATGCCATACAGATGGTCGCCACATCGTCGGTGGAACTGCCCAAATCGGTATCGATTATGATTTTAGTCTTTTCCATCGTTTGCCGATAATTGAAAGATATAAAAATGTTCGTCTTCGTAAACCTGCTGTTCTATCATATTGGTTGAATTTGATGCCAATCGTTTGTCAACAAAAGCATATTTGCATCCTTTTGATACAGCATGACGCACAAATTCATTGTCAGTCATTTGTTCTGTTGTACATGTCCAGCCTTTTCTGTGGCTCAAGTATAATAATTGCGGGTTTTCTCCGCCATTAATCATAATCAAATCTGACGGTTTTGAAATACTATCGGCAATAGTTTCCAACGATATTTTATACCTATCTCTTCCATGTATAAAAAAGTCATGTTGCTGATTAACAATACTTTCAATCGAACAAACAGCCAAAATGTTCACAAAAAGCCACTGTTTCGGCAATTCAGACAACGCATAGCCCACTACAACCGCCATAATCGGCACATACGGAATGATATAATAATTTTGATCATAGAAACAATATGATGATTTACAAATGTAACCACCAAAAATCAGAGAAAACAACAGGACAATCATCCACAAAAGACGCTCTTTACGTATCGCCATAACAACCAACCCATACAAACCAACAATAAAGAACAAATATCCTTTGAATGCATCAAAATAAAAATTATCCAATGTCTCCTTCCAATGAACACAGACATCGCCAATTCCTTCCATCAAAGGTTTTCCATGGTTATACCATGTACCATATTGTTCCATCAGATACATATTCCATTTGAAATACCACAAAAAGCACAAAACAACTGGTATTGTAGTTGTTACAACCGAAAACACCCGACGTTTGAGTTCTAATTTTTTACAAAACGTAATTGGTATCACGAATATCAAATACATAATTGCCGGAATTTTAGACAAAACGGCAAACGATGCAATTAAAATATAGGCTATTAAGTATAGTAACCGACCAGAATCCAGATACTTAAATAAAACGTATAAAGCAATGAAAATAAACGAAATACAATACGTATCGGGCATTGTTTTTCGAGAAAATGTAAACCAAATAGAAACAGCAAGGGCTATCGTTGAGGCAAATACCATTTTTCGAGGAAAGCCTAATCTGTCCAACAACTTCGAGAAAAACAGTAATCCAAGCGAAGAGACTATCAAATTAAGCAAACGACCATACCAATGCGTATATCCAAACAGTAAGGCAAGTAAATAATGAAAATAATTCATTGTTGGAAATTCCATTCCGATTATACCCGACTCGCCTTGATTGTCATCAACTCGGGGATATAAAATATTGGAATCAACCTCGTAAAAATTCCGTGCAACCATTAACCCCGTACACTGCCGCCAGTTATGGCTTGTTTCAAGCGGAGGATTTGTTATACCAATCAAACGGATAACAAAAAACAAGAGAATCCAAAATTGTATATTTCCAAGTAATACCTTTGTTTTCATCTTACTTCAAATTCAGCGACATTGTTTTGGGATATGTCACAGTATATGAATGACTTCGAAGGTTTCTATGTATAAATCATTTACAAAACCGTTTCAAAATATCCGTATAGGCATCAATACGACGGTCACGGAAGAACGGCCAAATACGGCGGACATCTTCGGAACGGGTCAACGACACTTCCACCACCATATTTTCTTCATTCTCCGACGAAGCCTGACGAATGATTTCGCCCTGCGGACCTGCCACAAAACTACTTCCCCAGAACTGTATGCCGTTGGTCGCTTCCGACGGGTCTTTCTCCCATCCCACACGATTCACCGAAATCACCGGCAGACCGTTTGCCACCGCATGTCCCCGTTGCGAAATAATCCACGCATCACGCTGACGATTTTTCTCATCCTGCGTGTCGGTCGATTCCCATCCAATTGCCGTAGGATAAATCAGCATATCGGCTCCTTTCATAGCCATTATGCGTGCCGCTTCGGGATACCACTGGTCCCAACAAACCAACACGCCCAACGTGCCAACCGAGGTTTTTATCGGCTCAAAGCCCAAATCGCCCGGGGTGAAATAAAATTTCTCGTAATACGCAGGGTCGTCGGGAATGTGCATTTTTCTGTATGTTCCCGCAATTGTGCCGTCGGCATCGAAAACCACGGCGGTATTATGATACAAGCCTGTCGCACGTTTTTCGAACAACGACGTGACAAGCACGATGTTCAACTGCTTTGCGACGGCGGAATACAACTCCGTTGACGCGCCAGGAATAGGCTCAGCCAAATCGAAGTTTTCGACGCTTTCCACCTGACAAAAATATGGCGTGTTGTGCAACTCCTGCATGACGACCAACCGAGCGCCCCGCTTTGCACACTCCGTAATGTTAGCGACCAATTTTTTCTTATTTGCCTCAACGTCAGCGCCAACCGACTGCTGAACCAGACCAACTTTTAGAATCTTTTCCATATTCGTCATTTTAGAAAACACCTTCGGGATATTGCATCGTGACGCAATGCAACGAACCGTGCTGCAAAATTAACACAGAACAATCAATTGGCACAATTTCTTTGTCAGGAAAAATCAACTGCACGACACGAATTGCCTCCGCATCAGTATTGCATTGATACACGGGCAGCAACACGGCATCATTCATTATCAAGAAATTCGCATACGTGGCGGGAATGCGGTTCCTTTCGTCGTCGAACGCAGGCGAAGCCATGGGGAGCGGAACCAATTTGTAGGGTTTTCCGTCCATTGTGGCGAACGACTGTAATTCACGCTTCATTGCCTGTAAATCAGTATAATGCACATCATTTGCATCATCGCAATCCACATACGCAATCGTATCTTCCGAAACCAAACGAGCAAGAGTGTCGATATGTCCGTCGGTGTCGTCGCCAGCAAGTTCGCCATGCGATAGCCACAACACTTTCTGCACATTGAACGTCGTTTTCAGAAACAGTTCAATTTCCGCCTTTGACATACTCGGGTTACGGTATTTGCTCAATAGGCACGATTCCGTCGTAAGCAACACCCCCCGACCGTCGGTTTCGATGGAGCCACCTTCGAGTACAAAGCGGGACATATCGCGGTATTCAGCCGATTTGAATATGCCAGATTCATACAATTGCAAAGTTATCGCATTGTCTTTTTCAGCAGGAAATTTCCGTCCCCAGCCATTGAATGTAAAATCATACAAAACAGGTTTTCCGTCTTCAAAGACCGTGATTGCCCCGTGGTCCCTCGCCCACACGTCGTTGGTGTCAACCTCGACGAACGAGATGTTTTTGTTCAGCACGTCGCCCAGCTCGTCAATTGCAGTTTGCTTTGACTTACAGGCAATTATCAACTTTTCCCGTTTACTAATTTCCCTTGCTATGTTCACAAAACAAGCGACCGCACGGTCATACACATCGGCAAAGTCCGTTCCTCGGTGCGGCCACGTAAGTTGCACGCACGCCTGTCTCTCCCACTCTGCCGGAAAACGTTTCATAGTCATTCAGTTACAATAATTATATTTTCGTCGGGAATCAAATCCTCGCAGCGATATTTTCGGAACAACTGCACCACCGTCACGACATCTTTTTGGCAATACGTCACAATTCGTTGTAAATCACGTTCTTGCCAATACACATCGCACACTTGCGAACCGTCAATGTCGTCTTTTGGCGTAGGAATGCCGAACACGTGAGCCAGCAAAGCCAGCGACGTATAGTTTTTATAATCGCCGAAACGCCATAAATCGAGCGTGTCGAGGTGTTGGATTTCCCAGGGCTTCATTCCACGTGAGTCAAGCGTGAGTGGAATTTGTATGCCGTTAATCAAGGCACGGCGGGCAATAAACGGAAAATCGAACTCCTTGCCGTTGTGCGCACAGAAGAAGATTTTCTTCGTGTTGAAATACTTGTTCACCATCGCCATGAACGAGTTCAGGATTTCCTTCTCGTCGTCGCCGTAGAACGAGCGGACACGCATTTCGTAACTGCCGTTTTTCGGACGGAGAAACGCCGCCGAGATACAGATTATCTTTCCAAATTCCGCAAAAATCCCAGCTTTTTTGTACAGATCCTCGTCGGACATTCCCTCTTCGACAAGCCGAGCAGACTTTTTCCGCCAAAGTTCACGCTCAACATCGTCAAGCTCCGACACAGACGAATATTGCGGCACCGTCTCAATGTCGAGGAACAAAATCTTGGTACAATCAATACCAGTAATCGTGGTGTTCATCATATTTTTCTCATTTTTAGGCAAAAATACACAAACAATTCTTAATTCACAATGCATAATTCATAATGCACAATTCTCAATTATTTTTTTCTCATGAATCCATACCAAAGTAGTTCTTAGTGTATTTTTTACACTAAGCCTTGTTTTTTACCAAACATATCCGTATCTTTGTAAGATTACAAATATGTATAAAACATTAAAATACTGCAATTTATGAAGAAAACATGCGTACTTCTTTGTTGTCTTTTTACCTATACGTTGGGAATGGCACAAGTTGAGATTTCCATTGACGCAAACAGCGAGAACAAGCCCATTTCACCATATCTTTATGGATTAAACGGCTACGGGAAAAGTGTAAAATATAACTCAGAAGAATTTGCTTCGCGAGTTTTTGAAGCTGGCGTACACATGACGCGACAAAATTCAGGCAACAATGCCACGAAATACAATTGGCGGAAAAAACTCACAAGCCATCCAAACTGGTACAACAACGTACACGACGAGGATTGGGACCTCATCGCTCAAACCATGCAGAATGATTTCCCCGATGTTCAGGGAATGTTTGCGTTCCAATTGCTCGGCCGCGTGGCATCGACAAAAGATTACAATTTCCCCGATTGGGAATATAACAAGGCCCAACGTTGGGAAGGTTGCGAGAAAAATTACGCCGGAAACGGTTCTAAACCAGGCGATTACAAATTCACCGAAGGCGATGTGACGCTTTACACCCAAGAATGGCCAGCCGACTCTACAGCTGCAATCATTACGCATTGGGAAGAAGATTTGGGATTGAATATGAGCCAATTCCTGTATTGGAATATGGACAACGAAGTAGAAATCTGGGGAGGCACGCACGACGATGTTATCAAGGAAATGAACGACGACGTGTTTGAGATGTATATTCAAAACTACGTGGCGACCGTAAAAGCCGTGCGGAAACTCAATCCAAACATAAAAATCTGTGGACCTGTAACGGCTTCGGAATGGACATGGTACAATCCGCAGCCGACCTACAATGGGGAAAAATATTGTTGGTTGGAATACGTGATTATGCGATTGGCGGAAGAAGAGAAAAAATGTGGTGTGAAAATGCTTGACGTATTCGACATTCATAATTATCCCGAAGACCAAGATGTAGCCACAATGTTGCAAACACACCGTTTGTATTGGGACGAAAACTACGACTATCCTAAGGCGAATGGTGTAAAAAAAGTCAATGGCTACTGGGATAATTCAATCACGAAAGAAATGGTTTTTGTCCGCTGTCAAAATTGGATTGACAAATATTTCGGGGAAAATTACGATGTAACATACGGAATATCAGAATATAACATAAAAAACACCGATGCTATGCCAACTGCACTTGCATACGCTGGAAATCTGGGCGAAGGCGCACGGCACGGAATGGAATATTTCCTACCGTGGGACTGGCGTACGGGAATGTGGGAAACCGTACATATTTTTAGCCGATACGGAAAGACAATCAACGTCAATGCAGTATCGAGCGACGAAGATATGATTTCAGCCTACACGTCAATTAATGAAAACAGGGATTCTATGACCGTGATATTGGTAAACCGTAACGAAACAGGAGAACAACAAGTACAAGCCTCCATTGCTAATTTTGCCTGCCCTAACGGAACGTACGACGCATATATGTTGGCAAATCTGCCGAACGGGACAGAAACATTTGTTTCTCATACGCAAAACGCCTTGCAGAAAACTACCGCGAAAATCAATGACAGGAATTTGTCTATCAACGTTCCTGCCTACTCTATCACGGCAATTATCCTTGACTTGAAAAACGATAGCGATAATATGGCAATTGAAAATACAAGCAAAACTGTAAACGTTTATTCTGTAAATCAAAACATATATATACTGCAACAAGGCCACGATGAAATTTCCATATTCTCGACTGACGGCAAGTGCATTACGCATATTACCAAACCAGACTCAGTTACAGAAATTCAAATAAAAGACAAGGGTGTTTATTTTGTTAAAATTGGAACAGAAACGTATAAAGTAATAGTGGAATAACGACATTAGTTATGAGTTATGCATTGTGAATTGTGCATTTTAAAGTCTTGGAACTGTAAATCCCTTTAAAAAGCTTTCCCACGTGTTATTTATGTCATACACTCTTTCGCCGAAATAAAACAAATACGGTTGAATGGTTTCGCGTGTCATATAGCCAGGAATCGGAGCGACCATGTTAATTTTTTCAACCATAAAAATCGTAGTTGGATAACTCAATTTTCCTTGTAATAATTTTATAGCCAAATCATGCGTTTTGCCCGTTTTAGTGTATAACGAATCGCGGTAGGATATTTTTTCCGAACCTTCAGCGTTGAACTTCACAGCATGGAAATTCGCATTGATGTACGCCACGACAGCACTATCCTGATACGTGGTGGCATCGAGGCGTTTGCACCAGCCGCACCAGTCGGTATAGACATCAACAAGCACAGGCTTGCCATCTTGTTTTGTCAGCGCCATAGCTTGTTCAAACGAAATCCAGTTTATTTTTGATTGTGAGAACACAGGGAAGGCTATCATCCCCATTATCATCATTAATACTATCTTTTTCATATTCAATCAATTAAGTCTTTATTCAAGCATTACAATTTTCCAATCGCAAGTTTAAAATTTTTATTTGGTTTTTTGTTATCAAACTCGTCGGAATATTGCGGCAAAAAACGTTCTACAAAATACATATCAATATCGCCCTTGTGTTTTACAGGAATTTTGCCTCGATACATACATTCAATATATTCTTTCACATATTCAAACGTGGAACCCGATATGTTTATTTTACCAGCATCACCACTTTCCTCCAATCGGTTTGCCACATTCACAGTGTCGCCCCAAATGTCGTAGAGAAATTTGTTTTTTCCAACCACACCCGCAATCACAGGTCCGGTATGGATGCCTATCCGCAAGTTCCACAGGCATTCCCCACTCCGTTTTTTCACTTCGTTCACGTCTTTAATATATTGCAGAATGTCCATTGCGGCAAGAATCGCATCAAACGGATGGCTTCGGTTTCTCATAGGCATTCCGCCCACGCACATATACGCATCACCGATGGTTTTTATTTTTTCGAGATAATGTTTTTCACAGATTTCGTCGAAACGGGAAAAGTGCATATCCAATTCCTGAATCAGTTCTTTGAGTTCAATGTGTTCGCACATCGACGTAAAGTCCATAAAATCAGTGAACATCACCGTCACATTCGAATAACTTTGTGGAGCAACTTTTCCATTTTTCAGCAATTCACGGTAAATTTCGTCAGGCAACATATTATGAAGCAAATCCTCACATTTTTGTTTTTCCGCAAGAATTTGCTGATGTTGTTGGGCAACCTTCTCCTGAAGAATCCGCAATTGCTTTTCCAATGCGGCAACTTGCCCATTCACCAAACGATTATTTTCCGATGCCTTTTTCATTTTCCTATTACCATTACGGCGAAAAATCTTGTAAATTTAAGAAATTTCTCAGAAATTGTATTTGAAATACTGAATAATTCGGAATTATCCACTTTAATCTTGCAAATTTCTGTTCCATTTCTTTCGGCGGCGAAAGAAACGGAACCCAAAGAAAGGCCGCCGACGTACCTGCTTGGCTAAAAATCAACTGCGTTCCGCTAAAGGCGTTGAAGTGCCACATTTTCGTATGTTGAAGTTTTTTCGCACAAGGCACCAACGCCTTTTACGCTACACTCCGTTGATTTTCTACACGCCAATCAGCTAAGTCGGAAACCGTACCGACAAAGATTTTTTTTGATGAAACAAGGAAGAATAATTCTTCACTAAACGATGATGGTTCGCCCGATGAAAGTATATAATTCCGGAATAATTTAACTTGCAAGTGCCATTACAACCAACGATGATAGAAAAAATCGTATTTTTGTAGAAAATAAACGTCAATGAAAATTCTATCGTCAAAACAAATGCACGAGTCTGATGCTTATACCATTGAGCACGAGCCTGTTAGTTCGATTGACTTAATGGAACGGGCGGCACGCCGTTTTTTTGAATATATTTCAGAAACATATCCACAACAAACATCATTTTGTGTTTTCTGCGGAAAAGGCAACAATGGCGGCGATGGGTTGGCAATAGCCAGAATGCTTGCAAGCCAAGGAAAAGGAGTTACTGTTTATATTGTAAACTACACCGATTCGGCAAGCGACGATTTTCTTACAAACTACGAGCGATTGTTGGAAATGCAATCTGGGCATTGTAAAATCATAGAATTAGCTGAATTTCAAAAGATTACAATTCCGCAGAATGCGATTATCATTGACGGAATTTTTGGTTCAGGCTTAAACCGTCCAATCACAGGTTTTACCGCTGATTACATATCTTTCATCAACACATTGTCCAACAAAAAAATTGCAATAGACATTCCTTCGGGATTGTTCGCCGACGAACCAACGCCTGCTGGTGCGATTGTGTTCTGCGCCAACGAAACCATAACATTTCAATCGCCAAAACTACAATTCCTATTTGCTGAAAATCAACGATTTGTAGGAAAACTGACCATCGCCGACATACAACTAAAAAATCCATTTTCCGAAACAGAAACCCCATTTGAATTTGTCACACGGAACACAATCAACATACGACCACGAAATCAATTCGCGCACAAAGGCACGTTTGGACACGCCCTTCTCGTTTCTGGAAGTTATGGAAAAATCGGAGCGGCGGAATTAGCCTCGAAAGCATGTCTTCGCACTGGATGCGGGCTTCTCACAACGCATTGTCCGTCTTGCGGTTACGAGATTATGCAAATTGCTGTTCCCGAAGCAATGATTAGCATTGATGAAAATGAGAAACTACTTTCAACTATACCTGATTCATCGCCCTATTCAGCTGTGGGAATCGGACCGGGAATTGGCACTAACGAAATCACAGAGAAAGCATTACGGACATTTTTGCAAACAAACACTAAACCATTGGTATTGGATGCCGACGCACTTAATTGCATAGCACAAAATCCCGGTATGTGGCAGTTCGTACCCCAACACACAATCATAACGCCGCATCCTGGCGAATTTGATAGATTAACGCACAAGCACACAACATGTTACGAACGTTTTGAAACACAACGGACATTCGCAAAAGAGCATTCGTGCATAGTGGTTTTGAAAGGTCATTACACGTCGATTGCCACACCTGACGGAACTGTATATTTTAACAGCACTGGCAACCCGGGAATGGCAACGGCTGGGAGCGGCGACGTGCTTACTGGAATAATTTTGTCCCTTTTGGCACAGCAATATAGTCCAGTAGAAGCAGCAAAAATTGGAGTGTTTCTCCACGGTATGGCTGGCGACTGCGCCACTGAAAAAATTGGAGAAATTTCGCTCATTGCAAGCGATATTATTGAAAACATTGACACTGCACTCAGAAAATTGATGCATGAATAAAAAAAAATTGTACTTTTATCACCATAAATTCATAGATGGAAAAACAAGACGAACAACAGAAAAACGAACCCGAAACCATTAAAGATGGACTACGGAAATATCTCACACAGCGGAATGTGATTATCGCAATCTGTGCGTTGTTCGCACTTTGGCTAATTTGTTGCGACAGAAACAGTTTCATTCGCCGCTATCAGCTGACCAAAGAGCAGGAAAAATTAGTGGAAACAAAACAACTCTATCAAGAAAAAATCAAAGAAACACAAAAAGAAATTGATGCGCTTGACGATGATGAGTACATTGAACGGATTGCCCGCGAAAAACATCTGATGAAAAAGGACAACGAAGATATTTATATGGTAACAGATTAATCTAATATTCAACAAAATGAGAAAATTAACAATCCTTACAACATTAATTTGCGTAATACTTCAAGTAAACGCCCAAACATTGAAAACCGACACCGACAGCGCCGCATACGCATTGGGTGTTTATACGGCAAAAAATACAGTACAAGAATTGGAAACAGTTGGTTTGTCAAAAGACTTCTTTATGAAAGGTTTTACTGAATATAATAAAAGCATAATACCCAATGATAAAATAGAACCAATTCTAAACAATTATTTCCAAAAACTACAAAATGAACAAAATGCGAAAATGCAAGATTTGTGTTTGGAAAACGCTGAATTTTTGAGAAAAAATAAAGAAAACAAAGATGTTGTCACCCTTGAAAACGGACTGCAATACAAAGTAGTGGTAAAAGGCAACGGTGCAACACCATCCGACAACGACAAAGTAAAAGTACATTATAAAGGAAGCCTAATTGACGGCACTGTGTTTGATTCATCGATAGAGCGTGGTCAACCAGCAGTATTTCCTGTAAACGGACTTATTCCTGGATTTACGCAAGTACTTAAATTAATGCCTGTCGGTTCTACTTATATCGCATATATTCCTTCGGAATTAGGATACGGAATGAACGATATGGGAACCATCAAACCTTGTTCAACACTGATTTTTGAAATACAACTACTCTCGATTGTTTCAGACTCGAATAATGAGCAACCTGCAGTGACAGAGGATTCTACAGCTACAGACAGTAAAAAAGCTAAAAAACAAAAAAAGAGTAAATAACTTTTCCGTTAGGAGTTGTTCTGGTTTGATGACCACATCAAATATTCTTTGATAAAGTCGTTGATGTCGCCATCGAGTACAGCCTGCGTGTTCGACGTTTCGTAGCCTGTACGCACGTCTTTCACCAATTTATATGGATGCAGCACGTAGTTTCGAATCTGCGAGCCCCACTCAATTTTGAGTTTTTCGCCATTACGGGCGGCTTGTTCTTCTTCGCGTTTCCGCAATTCCATTTGGTACAACTGCGATTTCAACAAAGCGAGGGCTTTTTCCCTATTCTGTAATTGCGAACGGGTTTCCATATTTTCAATCACAATGCCTGTTGGTTTGTGACGCAAACGAACGGCAGTTTCCACTTTGTTCACATTCTGTCCGCCCGCACCGCTCGAACGATAGGTATCCCATTCCAAATCGGCAGGATTTATCACAATTTCTATTGTGTCGTCAATCATTGGAACCACATCGACCGAGGCAAACGACGTGTGACGGCGCGCCCCAGCATCGAACGGAGAAATCCGCACTAAACGGTGTACGCCCGCTTCGCCTTTCAAATATCCATACGCATAATCGCCTTCAAATTCAATCGTAGCCGAACTAATTCCAGCAATGTCGCCATCCTGAATGTCGATGGTGTTCACCTTGTAGCCATTTTCCTCGCCCCAACGCATATACATACGGAGCAACATCGAAGCCCAATCGTGGCTTTCCGTTCCACCCGCACCAGGATTGATTTTTAGAATTGCGCCAAACTGGTCTTCTTCCTTCTGGAGCATATTCTTAAACTCAAGAGCCTCGACCAATTTTAAAAGTTCATTATATTGATTATCAACATCTTCGGCAGACGCTTCACCTTCTTTGAGAAAATCACAAAGTACCTGTAAATCTTCCGAAGCCTTTTCAACTTCGGCATAGGCTTCGGTCCATTTTTTTATAGAATTGACTTTCCGCATCTGCTGTTCGGCAGCCTTGGGGTCGTCCCAAAATGCGGGGTCATGGGTTTTCAACTCTTCTTCTTCAAGACGAATCAAACGATTGTCTATGTCAAAGATGCCTCCTTAACGTCTGCTGACGATTCACTAAGTCTTTTATCTGTTCGGTAGTAACCATGCTTATTTCTTCTTGGTTTCCACAATTTTATCAACGCACGCAAGGGAAATTTCTGTTTCGTACCCACGAGTTTGTCCGAAATGAATCAGCGTACTTTTTCGTTGATATTCATCGTTGATGTGCAACGATTGGTTTTTGCGTTTCAGCTGGTCGAAAATCATTTGTTCATAGTCAACCGTTGAGAAAAACGAGTCAAATGCTTCGTCAATCTCGTTTTCCTTAAAACCACGGAGTGTAAGGTTGTAGCGGATTTTCACCCGTCCCCACTTGTTGTAGTAGAATTTTCCACGAATGAAAGAATAGATATAACGCTGACCGTCAAGGAATTTCTCCTTATTCAACTTATCAATAATTTTTTGTGCGGCATCGCCTGTGATTCCCCACAGCATCATCTTCTGACGGACATCAAACTCGCTTCTTTCCATTTTTGAGCAGTACGACATTAATTTGTCCAAAGCCTGCTCAGGTGTTAATTTTCTGACATTCATTATTCTAAATCTTCTATAATAAGTAAATCGTCAACTTGAAATGTGACTTCTAAATCTATTTCCTGTTTTTCTGTTGATTTTTCGACTACGACGCTGCGTTTTGTCCGCAAGTAATCGGGACAAACAAATTCAACTACATACGAGCCTTCCTCCAAATAACATTCAAAATTTCCCCGTGAATCAGGATGCAACTCTTTCACAGCGACATTCGACACACTGCGGCGTACCAGAATTTTCGCTTTGGAAAAATTCGTTGCTTTATCCTCAAACGAAATTGTACCCTTCAGCACAGCAGGGACGACCGAATTTGGTTCCACATAATCAACTTGGAAAATATCGAAGCCGCCAAAGGTGAAGTATCCCTCGTTGAACGCCACAGAATAAAAGCCTTGTTTTCCATCCAACGACGATTTATAAAACATATTGTCGTCGGGTGTGTTGATAGGATGTCCAAGATTTTCAGGCTCCGACCATACGCCATTGGTATTCACAGTTTTAAACACATCGAAACCACCCATATTATAATGTCCGACCGAAGAAAAATAGAGCGTTTTGCCATCTGGCATTATACAAGGCGATGATTCATCGTATTCTGTGTTGATTGCTTTGCCCAAATTTTCAAGTTTCGACCACTCAAATTTGGATTTATTTTTCAATTCGCTTTTCCAAATATCGTAGCCACCAAAGCCGCCTTCCTTGTTCGAAGCCACGTACAACGTGTTGCCGTCGGCAGAAATTGCCGCCTGCGAAATCAACGCATCAGGCACATTGATAGTTTTACTGAATTTTTTTGCGATGCTCCACGACGACGAGCGGCCAATACGGGTGCTGTAATACAGCACGCCCCCACGGAGAATATCACCCATATCATCAATATTCTGATGCTTACAAAGCAACATAAATGTTCCTTCCGCATTGACGCTCAATACGCTACAGTTTCCAAACGTGAGCATTTCATCGGAAATGTCGCGCGGCGCCGACCATTGTTCTCCGCCAAGAAATTTTGTCATATATATACGTAACTTCTTTTCAACTGAGCCTTCTGTTCCATCTTTATAAATCACCTGTTGTTTTTCCAATCGCGTGAAGAACAGCAACTTACCATCAGCAGTCGGACACGGGTTGAAATCATTGAATTCCGTATTCAGGACATTTCCTATATTGTAAATTTCAACAGGAACAGGCTTCTTGATGATTTCCGCAGCCGTTCTACACGAAATCATTTCGCGCATAGCCCGTTTGCGGGCCTGCAAATCGTTCGGCGGCAATCTGTCGATGTACTGCTGATAAGCCGCAACACCTTCATCGTAGAATTTATTGGTATGGTAGCCGCGCGCCAAATAATACCACGCAGCAATGGGAGCCTTTCGTTCCGAAGCAGAACCCTCAATATAATCGTTCGTAACTTCTTTTACAGCTTTTTTCAAATAGTTGATGGAACGACCAGCCTCGAACGGCATACGCTGGTAGCACACGCCAATTTTATAATTCACATTGCAATTTTCAGGGTCTTCACGCAAAACATCCTTATAAATCTGCAACGCTTTTTCGTAATCACCGTTGAAGAAAAAATATTCCGCCTCCAAACGCATCGACTGAAGTTTGTCTTCCTGTGTCTGCGAAAACACTGATAGTGAGCAGAAAAGCACTATAAAAACCGAACAAATGAATTTATACATTGTACATTTCAATTTTGAGTCAAATATAATAAAAGTTGCTAAAAACCAAGGGTATTTTGTTTTTTATTAAAAAAGTGAGCGTTTCATTTCAAAAATTGCAAAAAATTCCGTTGCTTTGTATGGCAAAATCGAAAAAACGTAAAGTGTTCGATTACAAATGTTTAACTAAATTAAAAATTGTATGGCTAATTATTTTAATGAAATTCCATTCCGCATTAAATTGGCAGAACTTGGAAAATGCGACTTTATGGACCGTTCGGAATTCGTAAACGGTTGCAACTATCTTAAAGGTAAAAAAGTTGTGATTTTAGGTTGTGGCGCTCAAGGTTTCAACCAAGGTTTGAATATGAGAGACAGCGGTTTGGACGTTTCGTATGCATTGCGTCAGGAAGCTATCGACCAAAAACGTCAGTCGTGGAAAAACGCTACTGAAGCTGGTTTCAAAGTTGGCACATTCGAGGAATTGATTCCTACAGCCGACTTGGTTTTGAACCTGACTCCTGACAAACAACATACTCCTGTTCTTAAAAAAGCGCTTCCATTGATGAAGAAAGGTGCTTGTCTTTCTTACTCTCACGGTTTCAACATCGTTGAGGAAGGTACACAAATCAGAAAAGACATTACGGTAATCATGGTTGCTCCGAAATGTCCCGGAACTGAAGTTCGTGCTGAATATGTTCGTGGTTTTGGTGTTCCTTGCTTGATTGCTGTTCACCGCGAAAACGATCCTAACGGTGACGGTATGGAAATCGCTAAGGCATACGTTTCTGCCATAGGCGGCGACCGTGCAGGCGTTCTTTCTTCATCGTTCGTTGCTGAAGTGAAGTCAGACCTTATGGGTGAACAAACTATCCTGTGCGGTATGTTGCAAACCGGTTCACTTCTTTGCTTCGACAAAATGGTTGAAAAAGGCATCAACCCAGGTTGGGCTGCAAAATTCATCCAATATGGTTGGGAAACAATCACCGAAGCTCTTAAAATCGGTGGTATCACCAATATGATGGACCGTCTTTCAAATCCTGCAAAATTGAAAGCATTCTATCTTGCTGAGGAAATGAAGGAAATTATGCGTCCTTTGTACCGCAAGCACATGGCTGACATCATTTCTGGCGAATTTTCAAAGACAATGATGGAAGACTGGGCTAACAACGACGTGAAATTGTTGACGTGGAGAAAAGCAACTGGCGAAACTGCCTTTGAAAAAACTCCAATTTCAAACGACGAAATCAAAGAACAAGAATATTTCGACAAAGGTACGTTGATGGTAGCTATGGTAAAAGCAGGCGTTGAATTGGCATTCGAATCAATGACTGAATCGGGCATCAAACCTGAATCGGCATACTACGAATCACTTCACGAAGTGCCTCTAATCGCCAACACAATCGCACGCAAGAAATTGTACGAAATGAACAAGGTGATTTCCGACACTGCCGAATACGGATGCTACTTGTTCGACAACGCTTGTCGTCCATTGTTGAAGGATTTCATGAGCAAAATCGACACTGACGTTATCGGTAAAAACTATAACGACGACAAGGACGCTCACGTTGACAATATGGAATTAGTTCGCGTAAACGCTGAAATCCGCTACCACGGAATTGAAATCGTTGGTGAAGATCTTCGTGCAGAAATGACAGCAATGAAAGAGATTATTAAATAATCGCCTACATACCCATAGGCAAAAACGCTTTTCAAAAAAAGTCCAATCAGAAATGGTTGGACTTTTTTATTGTTATAAGTTTTGAAAAAAAACAGATTACTCACTTCGCCCGTTATCTCATCATTGTGCATTGTGAATTATACATTGTGAATTGTGCATTAAATCCCCCCTTCTCTTCGTAAAAATATGGATTTATTTTGAATAAATGCCGTCTTCCCACGTTATAAACTGAAAAATAAATATATTTGCAACATATTACACGAATGAAAAAACTGTTTCTTACAATAGTATTGTTTGTTTGCGCCGCTTCAATTACGAATGCGCAGGAACTTCGCTGTAGGGTGAATATGCAATATAACGATATTGCCAACGCCGACAAGGATTTGTTCAACACCCTGCGGAATTCCATTGAGGATTTTATGAATGCGCAGTCGTGGACAAACCACACCTACGAGGAACAAGAAAAAATCGACCTAAAACTCACCATGCGAATCACTTCGCAGTCGTCGAAGAATTTTTCTGGCACGCTTCAAGTGCAGTCGTCACGGCCTGTGTATAATTCCACATACACCACCACACTTTTCAACCACGTTGACGACAAAATTGCGTTCCAATACGAAGAAAATGAGCCAATTGAGTTTTCCGAAAACTCATTCGTTTCGAATCTTTCATCAATTCTCGCCTACTATGCCTACATTGTCATAGGTCTTGATTACGACACATTCAGCCTTAACGGCGGAATGGAATATTTCCAAAAAGCGCAGAATGTGGTTTCTGCCGCGCAAGCCAATGACGAATCAGGATGGAGCGCATCGTCGCGCGACGACAAAACCCGCTACTGGTTTGTGGAAAATCTGCTGAATTCCACCTACTCGTCTTTTCATACAGCAATGTACAAATACCACCGTTTGGGACTCGATATAATGTACGACAAGCCGACAGAAGGCCGCAAGGAAGTGTATAACGCAGTGGCGGAATTGGAAAAAGTATTCCGTTCAAAACCAAGTTCCTACCTTTTGACCGCATTTTTCTACGCAAAAAAAGAAGAAATCGTGCAAATGTTTTCTGAAGGAACACCCGACGAGAAAAACCGAATGGTTGTAATGGCTAAAAAACTCAATCCAGCCAACGTGAACGACTACGACAAAATAAACTCCACAAAATAATTATGCTGCATACACTTGTAATTTCCAACTATGCCCTGATTGACTCCCTAAACATTCAGTTCGACAACGGAATGGCTACCATTACCGGCGAAACTGGCGCGGGAAAATCAATTATGCTGGGCGCGCTGTCGCTCCTTTTGGGCAAACGCGCCGACACATCCGTGCTGAAAGACACATCACAAAAAAGTATTATAGAAGCCACGTTCAGTTTCCAAAATGACGAGTTGAAGCCACTTTTTGAATCGTTAGATGTTGATTTTGACCGAGATACAATTATCCGACGGGAAATTACTCCACAAGGAAAATCACGTTCGTTCGTAAATGACACACCCGTTAGTTTACAGACACTCAAAGAGTTAGGAACAATTCTTATTGATATTCATTCCCAACACCAGAATTTATTTCTGAAAGAATCGTCATTTCAATGCCAAGTAGTTGATGCTGAAGCGAATAACGAAAGTATCCTCAAAGAATACCAACACGAACTGCACATTCTGCATTCCATAGAAAAAGAATTGAATGATTTTTTGGAACAAACGCAGAAGAAAAAAGACGATTTGGCGTATTACACATTCAGGCTCAACGAGTTGAAAAACGCAAACATTCAAGTTGGAGAACTGGAAGAATTGGAACGGGAATCTGTTTTCATAGAAAACAGTGAAGAAATCAAGTCTATGCTTTCGCAGGCTGACGATGTTTTCAACGGCGACAATGCAATTTTGCCGCAAATTCGGGCGGTTCAGCAACATTTTGAAAAAAATGCATCGATGTCGGCAAATTTTCAGAGCATTGCGGAACGGCTGTCACAGTCGTACATTGAATTGTCGGACATTGCCGACGAAATTTCGCGCAACAATGCAAACCTTGATTTCGACGCGCGGCAAAAAGAAGAATTGGATCTACGGTTAGATACGCTGAACAATTTGTTGCACAAATATTCCGCCCACAGTGAACAAGAATTGCTTGCGCAAAAAGAAGAATTGCAAACCTTGGTTTCGAATCTTGAAAACGCAGACTTTCATAGCGAAGAGCTGCAAAAACAATTCAATATACAACTTCGCAAAGTAGAAACATTGGCGAAAAAAATTCACGAAAACCGCAAGAAAGCAGTAACAAAGCTCTGTCCGCAGATTGTGTCGCTTTTGCAAAAATTGGGAATGCCATCAGTTTCGTTCAACATCAATATTACCGAAACAAAAGAATTCCACGCCAACGGCAGCGACGATGTAAGAATGACATTTTCGGCAAACAAAAACATTGCACCACAATGGCTTGGCGAAATCAGCTCTGGCGGTGAACTTTCGCGCGTGATGCTGTGTTTGAAATACATTTTGGCGAAGAACAAATCGGTGCAGACAATCATTTTTGATGAAATCGACACTGGCGTTTCAGGCGAAATCGCTGACCAAATGGGAACTATGATGCAGGAAATGGCTCAGGATATGCAAGTTATAACAATTACGCATCTTCCTCAAATTGCAGTAAAAGCCAAGAAGCAATACAAAGTGTTCAAAACCGAAACAGCGGAAACGACAACATCGAACATTGTACAACTCTCTCAAGAACAGCGAATTGAGGAAATTGCAAAAATGTTGAGTGGGAAAACAATTACGGAAGCGGCGTTGTCGAACGCTAAAATGCTATTAAACCAAATTTGATTTATTCCTGCGAAGGCAGACGGAAAAAGCTAAAATGAACTTTTCCGTATTTGCTCAATCGGAAAAAATTAGGATGTTGAGAAAAATCAACTTCGCCTGGATGTTCTACAACCACAAGGGTTTCGGGACCAACAGCCTTACTTGCGAAAATCAAATTCGGAACTTCGGCAATCCACGGCAAATTGTATGGCGGATCGGCAAAAATCAAATCAAACGAACGATTTGCTATTTTCAGAAAATCACGGACTTCCGAAGTTAATACCTTCATTCCTTTGATTTTCAGCGACAGAGCAGTTTGTTTAATAAAACCTGCGTGTTTTGCGTTCATTTCTACGCCCACAATGTCGGAACTGCCACGCGATGCGCATTCCAGCGAAATGCTTCCAATTCCCGCAAACAAATCAAGCACACTACTATCCGTAAAATCGAGTTGATTGTTCAAAATGTTGAACAGACCTTCCTTGGCCATATCGGTTGTTGGACGCAAATCGAAATTTTTGGGAGCCACAACCGTCCGACCTCGAAATTCACCACTGATTATTCGCATAGCGCAATGTTACAATGATTGTAAAACAACATATACGGAAAATTGTTCAATTTTGTGGTGTTTTCCACCACGTTGACATTTTTCACAAACATCTGAATAGCAGAGAAATACGATGATTTTTCGCTAATTTTCCCTGACAATTCAACGTGTACTTGCATTGGATCGATGTCAAGTTGTTTCATTGCGTTCATCAAATAAAATGTAAAATCATTTACATTCCGAAATTCGAACGCATTACAAAAACGCAATGATTTTTTTGCTGTATATACAATCGTCAAAAATGATTGTTCAACGAACACGCTCACTTTTTCCGCGCGCGATTGCAAATTTGCTTCAAGCATCGGTGCCACTTGCGGCACATACGAAACAACATCTTGATCCTTGAAGGCAGAGCGGCACAATGCCCACAACTCCGTTTCTATTGGGAACAACACAACGACATCGGAATTTATAGATTCGTATGTAATAACCGATTCATTTCCAGTGTGTTCAAAATTCAATTCGGAATAGTCCTCCCACATTGAATCGTCGTACAATTTTTTCGGGACGCACGTGAACAAAGGAGTTACAATTATAATAGTAACTGCCGCAAACCTATCTTGCAGAATTTCCTGAGAAAGAAAATCTTTGAACGCTGTATTACGTTGATTTTCAGCGACAGTAGTATAGGCATACGCCTCTATCGAACGTTTATGCGTAATCAAAAAAGAAAATCCATCTCGACGAATTGAGATGGACAAACGACAATCTTTCGATTTTCGTTTAGCATAATCTTCGGAAACGAAGTGTAAATCCTGCATATTTATTGCCAGTTACCTTCGGTTGTTGCTTCATCAATTTTTCCGATACGTAAACCTTCGTAACCGCTTGTTTTGCGTGAATATTCCTTTGCATTCACAACCAATTGGCGGTTTAAATCGTGTAGCAACACATCCCACAGCACGCCCATTTGGAATGTTGGGATTTTTGCTCCACCCGAGGTGATTGACGATGCCGCAATTTCAAATGTTTCGTTTGTACCAGGTATTTTGTTGATTTCATCCAAGTTGAAATTTTGCGACAACAGCGAATCAGACTGCAATTTTTCGAAAGCCGCCATTTTCACTTTTTTCTGGAACGCACGTCCTTCAGCCACAGCAGCCGAATCTTCCATATCACCTTCCGTATAAGTAAATTCCAATGAATCTTGTTTTGCAAAACGAATCAATTCTTCCCAACTGTCGGCATATTTATTATATTTTGCTTCGTATGCGAACTGTAATTCTCTCGCATCCTGCAACTTTTCTATAACCGCTGCCTGGCGTTTCGCTTTTTCTTCGCCAAACTCTATGTCAACATTCACTGTATGGTACACCGCATACACTAAAACCACAATTACAACCGCCAAGGCAAGTTCAATTCCTAATTTAAGATTCTTGTTCATTTTCTATGAGTTTATATTTTGTAAAAATTTCGTACACAAACATAAAACTTTTTACGCTTTTATTTACTACTATTACCAAATAATTTTTCAACTTGATGCTACACGATTACGTAGAAAAGCAAATGCTCGTCCATTTTTCGTTCGTTCCAACTGACGATCAGAAGGTTGCGTTCAAGGAATTGGCGAAATTCATAACCTCCGATGCGGAGGTTTTTATAATGAACGGTTATGCGGGAACAGGGAAAACCACGTTGGTCCGTTCGTTGATTGAGACCTTGCAAGCGCTCGAAACGCCCTATTTCTTGCTTGCACCAACCGGACGTTCGGCAAAAGTGCTCTCTAACTACACAAAAAGCACTGCGCTTACAATTCACAAGAAAATTTACCGTCAACGTGGCGTACACGACGGCATTCAATCGTTTGGAATGAGTTTCAACGCGGCGCAAAACGTGGTTTATATTGTTGACGAAGCCTCAATGCTGTCGGATACGACGGGCGAAAACACAATTTTTGGTTCTGGCTCGGTGTTGAACGATTTATTCCGATTTATTTTCAACGAGCACAACTGCAAACTGCTTCTGATTGGCGACACAGCGCAGCTTCCGCCCATTGGTAGCGCCGAATCGCCAGCACTTGACGCAAATTTTATAGAACGGCAATTTCTGAAAAAAGCAAACTCGGTCACGCTCACGCAAATAATCCGCCAAGCACAGGATTCGGGAATTTTACAAAATGCCACAACTATCCGAAATCTTATAACAAACGATGAAATCGCTTTGCCGCACATCCAAACCTATCCCGATGTGGAACAAATCGACGGCAGCATGCTGCTCGACGCGTTGGAGTCGTCACACAACAAGGTTGGCATTCAGGACACGATTGTGATAACACGCACCAATAAACTTGCGAACCGATACAATGCTGGCATTCGGAGCAGAATTTTATGGAAAGACACCACCATCAGCAAAGGCGACTACATTATGATAGTGAAAAACAATTATTTCTGGACCGAGGGCAACAAAGACATCTCGTTTATCGCAAACGGCGACATTGCTGAAGTTATTGACATTACTAAATATGAAAACCTCTACGGATTCGACTTCGCCGAAGTCACGATTCAATTCCCTGATTATCAAAATATTGAAATGACCGTAAACGTGCTTCTCAACACCCTCACATCGGAATCGGCATCGCTCACATACGAAGAAAGCAACAAACTCTACACTGAAGTTTGCGCCGACTACGCCGACATAAAAAATAAAAGGAAACTCTATGAAGAAGTCAAAAAAAATCCGTATTTCAATGCGTTGCAAATCAAATTCGCATACGCTGTAACCTGCCACAAAGCACAAGGCGGGCAATGGAAACACGTGTATATAGACCACGGATATTTTACCGACGAAATGCTCAACAAAGAATTTCTTCGCTGGCTCTACACCGCATTCACACGGGCAACGGAAAAAATCTATCTTGTCAATTTCAAAGATGGATTTTTTGAATAATTAGTATTTTTCGGCAATTAAAACTGAAAATAACCCCCAAAGAATGATTTACTCTATAAAATTCTCACTACATTTGTAAGTCAAACCTTGTAAAATTGAAAAAAATGAAAAAGATTTTGATTTTCGGCATAGTACCATTTATACTTTCGCTGTTTATTTTTTCGGCGTGCGATAAAGAAGACGTAACTGAAGGAAAGGCCTCGTACAGTTTGGCATACAAAGATGTGAAATCAAACGGAACCGAGGATTTGGCGGTATTTACGCAAATCGAAGCCGAATTCCGTTCCCAACTTTCAAGTATGACGGGCGTTGAAATAGAAGAACAGTTTTATGTGTTGCACGGGAAATTCACGACCTGCGACCTTGCAGTAAAAAAAGCATGCGAACGCGCCGAAGCTGAAGTCTATAACATGCCTATGGAAGGACACGTAACATTCTTTGTGACAGCGATATATGACAAAACCGACAAGAAAAAGGAAATTTATTCCCATACGTTCGGGACAAAATAAAATCACAACAAACCATGTTTAACCTGTAAATTTTCGAATTATGTTTTCCGAAAAAAATCTTCATGAAATTCAATTCCGCGGGCTACAATTTGAGCAGGTGGAAAAACAATTGAAACGGTTTGAAACGGGATTTGTGCCGTTGAACATAATTGCCCCTGCCACGTTGGGACACGGTATCAAACATTACGAAGACGAAGAAATCGCAAGTTTTGCGAAATTGTACGACAAAAAGAAAAAACATCGCTCAATTTTGAAATTCATTCCTGCTTCGGGCGCGGCTTCACGTATGTTCAAAATGTTGTTTACGCTGATGAATGAATACGACGGCAGCGAAGAATCGTTCAAAAAATTCTTCACGAAAAGCGGTCTGCATACGGGACAGAATTTCATTCAAGAAATTAAGAAATTCGCATTCTATGATGATTTGAAAGCGGCTCTTGCCAAAGACAATCTTGATATTGACGAATTAATTGAAAAGAAAAATTACCATCCGATTTTTGAATATATTTTAACAGATAAAGGTCTGAACTACGGAAATTTACCGAAGGGATTGCTGCTATTCCACAAATACGCCACCGAAAATCGAACGCCGTTGGAAGAACATCTTGTGGAAGGCGCAACCTACGCCAAGGCGCACAACAATGATGTGCACCTGCACTTTACCGTTTCCCCCGAATTTGTTGACGGATTCAAAAACAAGGTTGCTGAAGTCAAAGCGAAATATCAGGAGGCATACAAGGTGAAATACTATGTGGACTACAGTTGCCAAAAGCCAACCACCGACACAATCGCCGTGAATCCCGACAACACGCCGTTTCTCAACAGCGACGGTTCATTATTGTTCCGTCCGGCTGGACACGGAGCTTTGATTGAAAATTTGAATGAATTGAACTACGATATTATTTTCATAAAAAATATCGACAACATTGTTCCCGACGATTACAAAGAGCCTACAATCCTATACAAAAAAGCATTGGCGGGAATTCTAATTCATTATCAATCAGAGATTTTTAAGTTATATAAGAAAATAAAAAACTGCCGCCATCTATCGGACAAACGGTTCAACAAAGCGGTTGCATTTTTAGAAAATGAATTAAACTACATTCTTCCCGAAGGTTTTTCAAACTGGGCCCGCAACGACTGCAAAGAATACATTATTGACATTTTACACCGCCCAATCCGTGTGTGTGGAATGGTGAAAAACGAAGGCGAACCAGGCGGAGGACCATTCTTTGTAAAAGAAAACGATGGTTCGCAAACATTGCAAATCATTGAAAAGGCGCAAATTGACACGAAAGCCGATGGTCAGGAAGAAATTTTCAACTCATCAACGCACTTCAATCCAGTTGATTTAGTTTGTGGTGTGAAAGACTACGAAGACAAAAAATACGACCTCACAAAATTTGTTGACGAAGAAGCTGGCATTATCACTACAAAAAGTAAAGATGGCAAAGAATTGAAAGCACTTGAATTACCTGGACTTTGGAACGGCGCAATGTCGAACTGGAACACAATTTTTGTGGAAGTGCCGTCAATCACTTTCAATCCTGTGAAAGAGGTCAACGATTTATTACGAAAAGAACATCAACAAAAATAAACAACAAAAAATTTTAATACAATGAATTTTCCATTAGCATTTACTCCAGAGCGAGAAGCAAAGCCACGTAAAATCGGGCAAACAATGGTAATTGACAAAGGTTTGACCTGCGTGGAAGCCGAAGGAATGGCACAAGACGCAGGCGATTTTATCGACTACGTGAAATTAGGTTTTGGAACAAGTTTAGTTACCAAAAATCTTCAGAAAAAAATCGACATTTACAAAGCAAACGGCATCACCCCGTATTTTGGCGGAACGTTGTTTGAATTGTTCATCATTCGAGGTCAATTCAATGAATATCAAAAATTTCTTGAACAATTCGGAATAGGAATGTCCGAGGTGAGTGATGGTTCAATGTATATGAAAACCGAAGATAAATTGAACTACATCAAGGAATTAAAGAAAAATTTCAACGTAATTTCCGAAGTTGGTTCTAAAGATGCCAGCGTTGACATTCCCACGCCAAAATGGATTTCGATGATCAAAGCGGAACTGGACGCTGGTTCACAGAAAGTTATTACCGAAGCGCGCGAAAGCGGAACAATCGGCATCTACAACGCCGACGGTTCAGCAAACCGTGAACTTATCGACACAATTATAGCAAATGTTGACATCAACAAAATAATGTGGGAAGCTCCACACAAGCCACAACAGGCAATGTTTATTAAAATGTTGGGCGCAAATGTGAATTTAGGAAACATCGCGACAAACGAAGTAATTGCATTGGAAGCGCTCCGTATGGGATTCCGCGGAGACACGTTTTTCCAATTTCTTCCCGAAAATCTAAAGCAAAAGTAATGAGAAAGCGGCTTCGGCCGCTTTTTTTATTTTTTCGATTTATGCCATTGCGCATCGCGAACCTGATAGATGCGTTCTATTATATCTACAACTTGTACCGCTTCGTACAAATTTGTCGTAATCGCCTCTTTTGTTTGTAATTGAGAAACCACATTCTGTAAAAAACAGAGATGATTTTCCGCTGTGCTCGGGTTATTTGATACGGCTAAATCAGGCAGTTCATAATCTTTTATGTGGCAATATTCAATGGAGTCCATATATTGTCCAGAAACCTTGACCGAACCATTTTCACCAATGATAGTTATGCTGCTTTCCAAGTTGCTGTCCCACACAGAAGTGGAATAATTCAGGCTGCCCATTCCGCCACGTTCAAAATCAAACGTAACAACACCACTGTCCTCAAAGTCGGTAAGTGATTGATGCGAAAAATCGTGGAAATTGCCACGAATATTTGTTATATCGCCAAACAGCCAATACATACAATCCACGAAATGAGAAAATTGCGTGAATAACGTTCCGCCATCAAAATCGCTACTACCGTGCCAATTTTCTTTTTTGTAATATCGTTCGTCGCGATTCCAGAAACAATTCAGCTGCACCATATAAATAGTGCCGAGCCGTTTTTCAGTTATAATCTGTTTGAGCCACATTGATGGCTGTGAACAACGGTTTTGAAGAACACAAAATACATTTCGAGAGACATGGCGTGAAGTTTCCACTATCAATTCCGCATCATGCGAAGAAAGAGCCAATGGTTTTTCCACCACCACATGACATTGTTTTTTCAGAGCCTTGAGAGTGTGTGTTGTGTGATATCCATTGGGAGTACATACAATTACGACATCAATTCGTAAATCAGAAGCGAGCAACTCATCAATCGAATGAAAATACGGAATTAACGAATCAGAAAAGCCGACAAGTTCAGACGGCAACACATCGCACACAGCCACGAGTTCAGCATCAGCAATTTGGCGAATCAATGCAACGTGGCGTTTTCCAATATGTCCAAGTCCAACTACAGCAAATCGTATCATTTTCAATCAGTTACTTCAAAAACATTATCATCACGCAATTCATACAGTTGCCCTGTTTCGGGGCAAACCGCACGATTGTGTTCGTCAAACTGCAATGTATGTCCGTTTGCACTAACCCAACCAATTTGTCGAGCTGGATTGCCAACAACGAGGGCGTATGGTTTCACCGGTTTAGTAATCACCGCGCCTGCACCAATCATAGCATATTCGCCAATTTCATTTCCGCAAACAATGGTTGCATTTGCGCCAATCGAAGCACCACGACGCACAATTGTTTGTTTGTATTCCGATTTGCGGTCAACGTGGCTTCGAGGATTTATCACATTTGTAAAAACCATCGAGGGGCCAAGAAAAACATCGTCCTCGCACACCACGCCGGTATAAACCGACACATTATTTTGGATTTTCACATTCCGTCCCAAAACCACGTAAGGAGAAATCACCACATTTTGCCCGATATTGCATTGTTCCCCTATCGAACATCCCGCCATTATATGCGAAAAATGCCAAATCTTGGTTCCGTTTCCAATTACGCAACCATCATCAATTACCGCTGTAGAATGAGCAAAATACGCAGGTGCTTCCATTGTTATCTTTTACATTGTTCAACAAGCGACAGCACAGTGTCGGTTATACATTGCAACTGTTCCCCATCGAGTTCCGTATGCATCGGCAACGAAATTACCGAAGTCGATAGCCGTTCCGCAACAGGGAAATCACCAAATTTATACACTTCGCCGCTATACGCTTTTTGCAAATGTAACGGAATCGGATAATAAATCATAGCAGGAACGCCTTTTTCGTTCAACGCAGCCTTGAGCGCATCACGGTCAATTGACTCGGCAAGCTGGATTGTATATTGGTGAAAAACGTGGGTTGATTGCGGATTACGGGCAGGAGCAGTAATTAGCTGACAACGCGAAAATGCTGCATCATAAAACGCCGCAGCCCGTTGCCGACTTGCTATATATGAGTCCAAATAGTTCAATTTAACATCGAGCACAGCCGCCTGAATACTATCGAGGCGGGAGTTAACGCCAATTCTATCATAGTGATAGCGTTTGTGCATTCCGTGGTTTGCAATGCAACGAATTTCGTCAGCCAATGCGTCGTTGTTTGTGAAAATTGCACCACCATCGCCATAACAGCCAAGATTTTTCGACGGGAAAAACGATGTACAGCCAACCATGCCCATACATCCTGATTTCACTTGCCGACCGTTAGAGAACGTATATTCCGCCCCGATTGACTGGCACGCATCTTCAACGACAAACAAATTATGTTCCTTTGCTATTGTAAGCAACGTTTCCATATCGGCATTTTGTCCGAACAAATGAACGGGAATAATTGCCTTTGTACGAGAAGAAACAGCATTTCTCACCGATTGAGGCGACATACAAAACGTTTTCGGGTCAACATCAACAAAAACAGGTTTCAGTCCCAATAGTGCGATGACCTCCACGGTGGATACGAACGTAAATGTAGGTGTAATTACTTCATCTCCAGATTGTAAGCCAAGTGCCATCAAAGAAATCTGCAACGCATCGGTGCCATTACCAACAGGAATAACGTGTTTTACGCCCAAATACGTTTCAAGATGATGTTGAAAATCAACAATCTTTCCACCTTTGACGAATTCCGCGGATTCTATAACATTCTGTATGCCACGATTAATCTCATCCCGTATCTGTTCGTACTGACTCTGCAAGTCAACCATTTGAATCTTTCGCATAATCAACACGTTTTTCTACCACTCAACCGTAGTATCCGCGGAGACATTGATGAAATAAGCTTTCCCAGGTTGCAATATATCCACAGGAGCATCCGACAAATCTTTAACCTCAAGGACGCTTGTCGGTAATTCTGCCACATTTTTGCCTACCGAAACAGGAACACCAACAAGATTCCAGCCAGTTTTTAAGTTTGACGATGCAATATCCAACAGCTGACCCTCCGTTTCAATAGTTCCAGCTGTATTACAATAAATCAAATATCCTTCGCCAGGGACAAATTCTGTTATACTTTGCAAATTTTCCGCATTTGCAGGAAAATAAAAACCATCATTGTTTTTGATAATTTTATAATCGCACGAAGCAAGCACCGAAGCGAACGATTTATCGTTTGGATTCACATAGAGCGATATTAAATTCCAACCCTGATTCAACGAGATGGATTGTTGCACCAACGGGTCAATCTCGCCTGCGGTCACACCATATACAACACCTCGTCCGACCGTACTCATAAACACCGTGCCATACACTGCCATATCGCCCATCACAAACTGTCCATTGCCAGGTCCGCCAAATTGATGCATGTCATCGTTAATGCGCACCCACGTCTGTCCTTCGTCCGTACTACGGAAAATACCTGTTGTGCCATTAATTGTTGCCCAAACAAATACAGTCGGAAATGTTTTTCCTTCGGCAGCTTTACCAAAACCAACAGCTTCGCACATTGAGATGCCATTCATTTTTGTAAACGAAGTCGCTGAATTTGTGGAACGATACAAGCCATTTGTTCCACATGGAGCCCAAATATCGCCTTCAACACCAGGGACAGCCCGCATCTTGTAATAGCTCGTATAGCCTGTGGTTCCTTTTGCCGAGAAATTTTTTCCACCATCGGTGGAAACATACACGGTATTTCCGTTCGTAACATAAAACTTGTTGGAATTAGCACCATCGGCAACTGGATATGCGCCATTTATAGAAATGCCCTTACATTGGGTCCACGATGTTCCTCTGTTTGTCGAATAATACACAGTGCTACCAGTTCCATCGTACGAATAGCCATTCGAAGTATTGGGACAATGGAGAATAATTGAGCCATTGGCAGAAACAGCCACGTGTCCACTTCCTTCTTTTCCCCCTGAACAATAATTCCACGTTTTTCCTTTATCTGTAGAATATTGCACATACGACGATTTGCTACCCGCACGCACCACCAACGAGCCATCAACCGCAGCAGCAATACCATGGGTTGTTCCCATTTCAGGCGTATGAACTGTGGACGGATACGTATCATACGAGCCTTCAACAGCCGAATACAAACCGCCATCATAATCACCGACAACAGTTATTACTTGTCCCGACTCCAAACTCACAATGTCCACG
>DFGI01000045.1 GCA_002371705.1 Bacteroidales bacterium UBA3754 | reverse complement strand
TGTTCTATAGGGTTTTGCGTTGCCATTACAAGGAACGGTTCTTCCAATTTGTAGGTGTTCGGACCAATGGTAACCTGACGTTCCTGCATTGCTTCGAGCAAGGCACTCTGCACTTTCGACGGGGCACGGTTTATTTCATCGGCAAGGATGAAGTTCGCGAAAATAGGACCTTTCTTTACCACAAAATCCTCGTTTTTCTGACTATAAATCATTGTACCGAGCAAATCGGCAGGCAACAAGTCTGGGGTGAACTGGATTCTGCTGAACGACGCATTGATTGTTTTGGTCAACGTGTTGATTGCCAATGTTTTTGCAAGTCCCGGAACACCTTCAAGAAGAATGTTTCCATTTGAAAGCAGCCCAATCAACAGCCCTTCAATCAAGTCTTTCTGACCGACAATCACTTTCTGCATCTCGTGCGAAACCAAATCCACAAAAGCGCTTTCCTGCTGGATTCGGCTGTTCAGTTCCATAATGTCAACGTGGGAACCGCTGTTTACTGATGAATTTTCGTTCATATCCTGTGTCTTTTATATCTTTTTCAAAAATCGACCGAAATTACAAAATCAAATCAATCAGTGAAACTGAAAAAACAGAAAATTATTGTTTTGTTGAAAACTTATTATTTTTGGAGTATAAGTGAGAGATTTTTGACGAAAAGAGCGTAGATGAATAAGTAATAAAACGTATTTGTGCGTTTGGAAATTTAAAAAATTGAAAATGAATATAGTTTGAACGGGAAAAATTATAAATTTGCAAGGAACAAACAATATTAAATATTACATAATGGATATTTTTGACAGAATACATGAATCTACTGGCGGACCGATAGGTCAGTTTAGAGAAAAAGTTGAGGGATATTTCTCGTTCCCGAAATTGGAAGGCGAGATTGGTGCTCACATGAAATTCCAAGGTAAAGATGTGCTTTGTTGGAGTTTGAACAACTATTTGGGCTTGGCAAACCATCCTGAAGTTCGTAAAGTTGACGGCGAGGCTGCTGTACGTTGGGGTTTGGCTTATCCAATGGGTAGCCGTATGTTGACGGGTAATACCGACTTGCACGAAAAATTGGAACGCGAACTTGCTGATTTCGAAAAGAAGGAAGCTGCATTTTTGTTCAACTTTGGTTATCAAGGTATTGTATCAACTATCGATTCGTTGTTGACTCGCCACGATGTGATTGTATTCGACGCTGAATGTCATGCTTGTTTGCTCGATGGAAAACGTTTGCACCAAGGTAAAGCGTTCTCGTACAAGCACAATGATATTGTAAGTTGTGAACAAAAATTGAAAGTTGCCACTAAAGTTGCCGAAGAACAAGGTGGTGGCGTACTTCTTATCACCGAAGGTGTGTATGGTATGACCGGAGCTCTTGGTATTCTCGACCAAATTGCAGCTTTGAAGAAAAAATACAAATTCCGCATCATGATTGACGATGCTCACGGTTTTGGCGTTATGGGTCCTACAGGTCGTGGTACTTCGGAACATTTCAACGTAATGGACGACATTGACATCTACATTGGCGCTTACGCAAAATCAATGGCAATCATAGGCGGTTTCATTGCTACGAAAAAACATGTGATTGACTATTTGCGTTACAATATGCGTTCGCAAATCTACGCAAAGGCTTTGCCAATGCCGATTGTTGAAGGCTGTTTGAAACGTTTGGAAATTATCCGCAGCAAGGAAGGCGACGAACTTCGTAAGAAATTGTGGACAGTTACCCGTCGTTTACAACAAGGTTTCCGCGACCTTGGTTTCGACATTGGTCCTTCGGAAGCGTGCGTAACACCTATTTCGTTGAAGGGTGGACCTAACCAAGCAGCAAACATTGCATACGACTTGCGCGAAAACTACAAGATTTTCTGCTCAATCGTTGTGTATCCTGTTATTCCTCCGGGCATGATTATTTTCCGTATCATTTCTACGGCAGCACATACTATTGAAGATGTTGACTACACGTTGAATGCATTCAAGGAAATCAAGGAAAAACTCGACAGAGGCGAATACGATTCAGAAGAATTGAGAGATTTCACAGTAAAATAAATCAAACGAGTTGTTCGTTACAAAGGAAACCTTCGCGGGTTTCCTTTTTTTTTCGATGAAAAAAATTGTTTATTGCATAGTAATTTGGGTATTGGCAGGGGTAACAGACCTTTTTTCACAGACTGTTATTCCTGATTCTGTGGCTGTTTCCTATGTTGATTCGTTGAATCTTTGGGAAGAAAAAACGCTTGCCACCGATGGACGATTATATTCGCTTGTGTATTATTCCGATTCGTTGCTTACCAAACAAGAAGGAGCGGAAATCTATTTTTATTCAAATGGAGCTCGGAAATCAATGGCAACGTATAAAGACGGAATTTTGGATGGCGCGGTGGAAGCGTGGTACTACGATGGACGCATAAAACGCCACGATGTATATGATAAGGGGGAATTTATAGAAGGAACGTGTTACGGCACACGGGGTGGCACGCTCTCGCATACTGACTATCGAAAAGATGCGGTTTACAAGGGAGGAATCCCAGCTTTGTATTCTGTGATAGCAATTAATGCGCAAAAAATTTCTTTACCTGACGGTGAACCAGAGAAAACGGGAAAGGTTGTTGTGCGTTTGTCGATAGATAGGAAAGGCGTCGTGCGTGACAAATCTGTTGTTCAATCACTTCATCCGCTCTATGATGCCGAAGTGCTTCGTATTTGCGAACATTTGGAATCGTTTGAACCCGCACGCCGTGACGGTGATGCAGTGCCGTGTTTTTACTTGCTGACAGTATTGTATTGAAATAAAAAAGCCTCTACTCAAATGAATAGAGGCCTTTTTTCGTATCATTCCTAAGAAATTATTTCACTTCCCACGTATCGTTGGTCATCAACAATTCTTGGAAGTTGTGATATTTCTTCTTTTCCGAAACTTCGGCTATTTGTGCTTCAACTGCATCGTTGTAAGTTGGAGCTTCCACATCGCGGATTACGCCAAGTGCGATAGGGAAGTCGGGACCTTCCATCAAGGCAAGTTTCAACTGCAAGGTGTTGTCTTCGCAGTGTGCATCGTGAACAAGAATGTCTTTTTCTGTGATGCCGTTTTCACCGATTTTTACGACTTTCAGGTTGAAACCGTCCTGTACCAGACCGAATTCGTTGTTTTCACCGAAAATCATCGGCTGACCGTGTTTCAGGTAGATGGCGTTTTTCTTACGTTCTTCTGGCTTGTAAACGCTTGCGTGCGTTCCGTCGTTGAAGATAACGCAGTTTTGAAGGATTTCGCAAACCGACGCACCTTTGTGTGCCTGTGCTGCCTTCAAAATTTCCACTGTTCCTGCCGCATCGGTTGCAACGGCACGTGCGAAGAAGTGTCCGCGTGCGCCAAAACAAAGTTCTGCCGGACGGAATGGGTCTTCAACCGTTCCGTAAGGTGATGACTTACTGACGAATCCACGTGGCGAAGTAGGTGAGTACTGACCTTTCGTCAAACCATAGATACGGTTGTTCAAAAGAATCATATTCAAGTCGATGTTACGACGGTTGGCGTGGATGAAGTGGTTACCACCGATAGCCAATCCGTCGCCGTCGCCAGAAATTTGCCAAACAGTCAATTTTGGATTTGCAATCTTGCAACCTGTTGCAATTGCAGCAGCACGTCCGTGGATAGTGTTCATACCGTATGTTGCCATATAGTGAGGCAGACGGCTCGAACAGCCAATACCAGAGATTACAGCCGTGTTGTGTGGAGCGACACCGATTTCAGCCATCGCTTTTTGCAATGATGCCAAGAAAAAGTGGTCACCGCAACCCGGACACCAACGTGGTTGTCCTTTCTTAAAATCTTTTGCTTCGTATGTTATATTTTCCATTGTACTATCCTCCTATTTGTTATAAATTTCAGTGAACGCCTTAACCAAGTCTGCCACAGCAAATGGCTGACCTTTAACTTCGTTGAATTGGAATGGTACGAAGTTGTCAACTTTCATACGCAACCAGCCAGCGAATTGACCAAGGTTTTGTTCTGCAACAACCACTTTCTTGTATTTTTTCAACACTTCGGCAGTGTTCTTTGGAAGCGGGTTGATGTATTTGAAGTGTGCAAGAGCAACTTTCTTGCCGCTTGCCTTCATTTCGTTCATTGCAGCGTGCAAGTGACCGTATGTTCCACCGAAACCTACAATCAACAATTCAGCATCGTCCTTGTCGCCAAGTACTTCAACGTCAGGAACTTGGATTTTGTCAATCTTTTCTTGACGAAGATGCGTCATTAAGTTGTGGTTTTCAGGATTTGTTGAAATTGCACCTGTTTTGCTGTCTTTTTCCAAACCGCCAAGAATGTGCGTGAACCCTTCTGTTCCAGGAACAGCCCAATAGCGAACGCCATCGGCGTTACGTTGATACGGAGCCCACGAACCTTTCATATCAGGTGTTACGTATGGAGGTTTGATTGCAGGATATTCTTCCAATTTAGGAAGTTTCCATGCAGCCGAACCGTTTGCAACGTATGCGTCAGTCATAAGAACAACTGGCGTCATATGTTCCAAAGCGATTTTACAAGCCATGTATGCCATGTCGAAACAGTCGGTTGGCGAAGCAGCCGCAAGCACTGGCATTGGCGATTCACCGTTACGGCCGAACAATACTTGAAGCAAGTCGGTTTGTTCCGATTTTGTTGGAAGACCGGTTGCCGGTCCACCACGTTGTACGTCAAGCACAACGATTGGCAATTCCATAATCACAGCCAAGTTCATCGCTTCCGATTTCAAGCAGATACCTGGACCCGAAGTCGATGTACAAGCCAAGGCACCTCCGAAAGCGGCACCGACAGCTGATGCACATCCTGCGATTTCGTCTTCGCATTGAACGGTAGTCACGCCCAAAGATTTGTGTTTTGACAATTCGTGAAGCACGTCGGTTGCAGGAGTGATAGGGTATGAACCCAAATATAATTTCAAACCAGCTTTTTCGGCAGCGGCAATCAAACCGTAGGCAGTTGCCTTGTTACCGTTGATGTCCATAAACACGCCTTTTTGTTTTGTGGCGTTGGCACTTTCAATGCGGTAAGTCGTAGCCGACGCGTGTGTGTTGTGTCCGTAGTCGTAGCCGGCGTTCAGCACTTTTATGTTAGCTTCGGCGATTTCAGGTTTTTTAGCGAATTTCTGACGAAGCATTTCTTCAGCATACGGAACGTTGCGGTCGAACAACCAACAAACCAATCCCAATGCGAACATATTTTTACAACGAACCGACGATTTGAAATCCAAACCAGAGTCTTTCAACGCTTCAACACACATTGATGTGATAGGAGCAGCGATGACCTCGTTTTTTATGCCCATTTCTTCGAACGGGTCGTTGGTCTGGAATTCGGCTTTTTTCAAGTCGTTTTCCTTGAACGAATCTGTATCTACAATAATAATAGAACGAGAAGTACAGAATTTGTACTGTGTTTTGAGAGCAGCCGGATTCATAGCGATGAGCACGTCGCATTTGTCGCCCGGAGTCAAAACTTTTTCGGCACCAATGTGTACTTGGAAACCCGACACGCCTGTCAACGAACCCTGCGGGGCGCGGATGTCTGCCGGATAGTCGGGGAAGGTACTGATATCGTTACCGACTGTTGCCGAAATTGTGGAAAAAATGTTACCTGCCAATTGCATTCCGTCGCCGGAATCGCCTGTGAACCGAACAGCGATGTTGTCCACAGATGTCACATTTTGTTTGTTATCAGTCATTATTATATTGTTTTAAGAATTGACGCAAAATTAGCATTTTTTTGATAATGTGAAATGTAAATGGTTGTAAATAATAAAAATACGTGTTTTACGTAGAGCGTTTTGGGCTTTTAATGAAAAACAGAATACACAAATTGCAAAAGAGCCAACGGTTTCGTACGGTTTTGATACTGTGCAACAGTTGAAGAAACAAATAGCAGAGACCATAGGTTCCACCGACAATATTGGCGTTTCGGTACGATAATTTTTGTAGAGACGCGATAATCGTGTTTCTACAAATCGTTGATGAATAAAAACAGAAAAGGGAAAAATGCGGAGCATTTTTCCCTTTTCTGTTTTCCTTTATGCCTAACCAAGTGGCGAGGCAAAATGTCGTTGTTTTATTCCACCGTTCTTGGCAATCCGTCCTTGAACAACAAGAATTCCAACGTGTGGAAGCCGCGGACGCTCTGTGCCGCTTCAATTGCTTCGTCGGAATCGCCGTTGCTCCAATTCATCTCATTGTAATTGCCTGATTCCAATATTTTAACGATTGCATCTTGGTCAAGTGGCCACGAATCCATATTGGGGTCAAGACCAAGTTCGTCAACAGGACCGAACAAGAACGCCTCGCTTGATTCCCATGGCTCGCGGGCTTCTAACCATGCGTTACAAGCTTTGCTGAAATTTGCACTGGTGCGGTCGTTGTTCAACGCTGTTACGGCAGATTGAAGTGCTGTTGCTTTTTCTTGTAATGCTTTGTAGGTAGGCAGCACAACCACATCAACGTAGTTGGTCACAATAGGGTCAAGCACTTCGTCGCTGTTGATTGATGCTTCTTCTTGAATGTACGATTCAAGTTTTACGAGCGTTGCCTCCAAAGCTGCACACGCATCCATTGCCTTTCCGCTTTCTGTGCTGTTAATGTTGTTGCGGAATGGTTGCGGAATAGCCTGAATAGCCTGAGCCGCGCCAGAAATTGCAGAAACAACTTCGTTGTGCAAATCGGCATTTTTCGTCGAAATCAAATTGTACAACGAATTTTCGGCTGGATTTCCGTCAAGGCTTCCGTAGTACGAGTTGCGAATGGAATAAATGTTGTTGGTGTAGTCATCGCGCGAGTGCCAACTATACCACGATTCCACTGCATAAAGCGCTTCGGTTGTTTTTCCCGATTGGTACAAATCGTACGGGTCGCCAATTTTTGCCGTGCCGACCTCGCTGGCAATATCCTGACATCCTTCGAGAATTTGTTCTATACAGTTCAATGCCGTTTTGTACGACGAATTGTGAGACTTGAATGTGGTTGCGAACGCCTCGCCGTCGTTGTAGACCGTTGCCCACGAAGTGTAAAGCGCAGTTGCGTCAGCTTTAAGCAAAGCGGCTACATTATTCATATAATTGTGCCAACTATTCGCATTTTTTGACGAATATTCAATGTTGGCTGCTTCGACAACATCATCTTTTTTGTTGTCATTTTTTTTGTCACACGATGCCATTGCCAATACAGCCACGGCACCCAAAATCAAAACTTTTAACTTACTCTGTTTCATATTATTAAAAAATTAATGTTTACTAATTTTTACAAAACCAACCCACATACGCCAAACCGATGGCAAATTCGTTTTCGCTGTTGTATGTGCCTTTTTCGAACGGATTGTTTGTTCCGATTTGGCGCGTGGTGTAGTCGGCTTTCACGACTAAATTCGGCAGTGGATTCCAATTTAGTCCGAATGTCCATTTGCTTACTTGGCAACGGGCGTCCATAGTCTGCGAACCTTCGCCTTTTTCTTGTGGATTGTAGTATTCGTAACGTGCGAATGGTGTAAGTGCAGGCACGTTTTTGTTGAAAAAGCTGTTTACGTGGATTCCACATTCCGCACCGTATGCCACGGCTTTTTGGGCAACGGCACCCGTTCGTGAATATGGTGACTTGTTTGATAGTTTGGCGTTCTTTCCCGTAATTGCTTCCGAACCTTCAAGGTTTCCCATTAGTATGTTGGCACGGGCAACCACGAATTTATTTTTAATTTGTGCATCGGCACTCCATATCAGCAACGACGTGTTGTCGATGGCGGAATACGTCTGTTCCTTGTCGGAATTAGAGCCGGTGCTATTGCAAAAATAAATGCTTCCGCCTATTCGTAAAGTATTGATACCTTTATAATTAATCCGAGCAACGTATGCAGGCGAATTGAAATTGTCTTCTTCAAAAAGACCTTGTTTTCCGCTTGCCACCCACGAATTACGGTCGAATCCGTTGGCGTTTAATCCAGCAACAATCATTGCTTCGTAATCGAATGATGCTGCATTTTTCCCGAAATCGCCAAAGACGCAAATGCCTGTTTCGTGCCACGTACACGGAATTATGGTTGTTTCGCTTTCGGGGCGTGATGTTCCAAGGAAATTGATGGGCTCGTGGCTGTAGTTCGTCAACCCAACGGGAACGATGATGTGTCCTGCCCGTACGTTGAACGCCGGTACAATATGACGAGTTATGTGGAATTGTTCCAATGCCACTTCGCCACCTTTTTCAATCTCAGTTTCGTATTCACCATTCTCGGAATTTTCCAACTCGACGGCTTGTCCTGTACCGCCTGCTTCAAATTCTATTTCGGAGCCGAGTTCCCATTTATCGTTGAATTTATAATCAAACGCGAGAACAAAACGGGGGATGGAAACCGAACGACGTATTGTTTTTGCATTGCCGTCGTTTCCGCCGTAGAAGCGGTTGATGCCGTAGTCCATAAACTTTGCGAGCATTTCACCGTAGCCGCCAAAACGGAACGATTCAAAATCATCGTTGTGTGATTTCTTTATTTCAGAAGATTTCTTTGTCGTGTCGGTAGCAGGTTTTGTGGCACCGCTGTATGCGTCAACTTGGGCCATTGCCGATGAACAACAAAGTAAAAAGATATACAATATCGTTCTGTTCATATTTCCTTTTTTTTGTGTCGCAAAGGAATACGAAACAGAAAAGACGTACAATCCCTAAAAATGGGGATTTGATGGAATATTTATTCGTTAGTGGCGAAGTGTTTGTGTATGTTCAAACTCGTTGTTTGGGTGATTCCTTCGGGGTGGTGCAGGTGAAATACAATTATATTCGGGAATTTGGATGTTTTTGTCTTAATATCTTCGTTTTGCCCTGTCCATATCGCGTTTCGCGTCGCGTTCCTTCATATCTTCGCGTTTGTCGAATTGCTTTTTGCCTCGGGCAAGGGCAATGTCAACTTTTGCCCATCCTCGTTGGGTTAGGTACATACTCAACACAATGATAGTGATACCTTTATCTTTTAATTTTTCCTCCATTTTGTTGAGCTCGCGGCGATTGAGCAATAATTTGCGTTCACGGTCGGGGGTGTGGTTGTTGTAGCTACCATAGGAGTATTCCGAAATGTGCATTCCTTTGCACCACAATTCACCGTTGTGGAAATAGCAAAAAGCCTCTGTCACATTGGCTTTCCCGTCGCGGATTGATTTTATTTCCGTGCCAGTAAGGACAATTCCGGCGGTGTATGTTTGGAGTGTTTCGTATTCAAACGAAGCCTTTTTATTTTTTATATATATGTTTTTCTCTGCCATTTCGTTATCTTTGCCTGTCGTTTCGGCAAGACAAAAATAGTATTTTTTCATAAACAAACAGCAATGTCTGATAATCTTCGCATATTGCCCGTGATAATTGGTCCTACTGCTTCGGGGAAAACCCGCTTGGCGGCGCTTGTCGCAGCGCAGACAAACGCGGAGGTTTTGTGCGCCGATTCCCGTCAGGTGTATCGTGATATGAATTTAGGAACGGGCAAGGATTATGACGATTATATTGTTGATGGTCAGCGGGTTCCATATCATTTGATGGATATTGTGGATGCTGGAGAAAAATTCAATTTGTTCAAGTTTTACGATGCGTTCCAAATTGCCTACGCCGATGTGGTGAATCGTGGCAAAAATCCGTTGGTGTGCGGTGGCACAGGGATGTACGTGGAATCAATCATTAAGAATTACAATATGCATTTGGTTCCCGAGGACGCTGAATTTCGGAAACAGTGCGAAGAGCGTGAATTCGATGATTTGGTTGAAGAGTTGAAAACCTATAAAACGCTTCATAACACAACTGATATTGATTCCAAAAAACGCTTGATTCGTGCGTTGGAAATTGCTCGTCACGAATCGACGCACGCTGTTGAGTATCAACAACAAACGTGTTCGTACAAACCGATTACCATTGGGGTTTCTGTAAGTCGCGAAGTTCGACGCAACCGGATTGCACAGCGATTTCAAAAGCGATTGGCGGACGGAATGACGGGTGAGGTTGAACAGTTGTTGCAAAAGGGGGTTCCTGCGGAAACCTTGATTTATTATGGCTTGGAGTACAAGTATTTAACGTTGTATGTGACGGGAAAAATTTCCAAATCGGAAATGGAGGAACAATTATTGACGGCGATTTGCCAGTTTTCAAAACGCCAAATGACGTGGTTTCGGGGTATGGAGCGGCGTGGCATAGAAATTCATTGGATTGATGGCGAAGCGCCTATGGAAGAACGGGTTCTGGCGGTTTTGCACATTTTACAACAATTTGATTTTGGTAAACAACTATGATTTACACGATAGGGGAAACGGTTATTGATTTGATTTTCAAGAATATGCAACCACAGGCTGCCAAGGTTGGCGGTTCGGCTTTGAACACATCGGTGAGCTTGGGACGGTTGGGGAATCAAGTGTCGTTTATTTCAGAAATAGGAGCGGATGAATTTGGCGCTTGGTGCACGCAATTTCTCGCTGAAAATGGTGTTGACACAGCGCATTTAGTGCAATATTCAGACAAAAAGACATCGTTGGCGATTGCATTTCTCAATGAACAGAATGATGCGCACTATCAGTTTTACAAGGAATTTACCGAGCCAATGCCGAGCGCATCCGTGAATTTTAATTCATCTGATATCTTATTGTTTTCATCTTCGTTTGCGTTAAACAAACGTGTTCGCCAATGTGTTGCAAACGTGTTGCAAATGGCTAATGATCAAGGTGTTTTAGTTTATTACGACCCCAATATGCGTAAATCACTCCGTAATCAGCCAGAGGCGAAGGTATTGTTGGAAGAGAATTTTAAATTTGCCGATATTGTGCATATATCCGACGAAGATGCCTTTGCTCTGTTTGAAACAAATGATATTGACGCGATTTGTGACGAGATGTGGAAATATTCCGTTAAAGTGTTGATTTTCACTCGAAATAAATACGATGTGGTTGTTTGTACACAAAAAGAGCGGCTCACGTATTTGGTTCCTAAAATAACAACGGTGAGTACAATTGGTGCAGGAGATACTTTTAACGCAGGTATTTTGCATAATCTTAATTGTCAATCTATTACCCCCAAAAATATTGGCTCGTTGATGCAGGATTTTTGGAATGAGGCAATTCCGTTTGCCATTTCGTGTGCGGGAAATGTGTGTCAGTCAATCGATAATTATATTGACAAATCATTCGCTCGGCAAATCGTGAAAAAATAGCGATTTTTTTGTGTAAATTTGTTCGTAAACTTTTTGTATTTTGGTTTGCGAAACGGCGAGAATGTGTATCTTTGCCCAAAAAAATTATACAATGCATCAATTGAGCGAACAGGAACAAATCCGTAGAAACTGTCTTCAGAAATTGCGCGATATGGGCATCAATCCGTATCCGGAAGCTGAATTTAAGGTAAATGCGAAATCCCAAGAAATTCTTGATACGTTCAAACCAGAAAGTGGTTTGTTTCAGGATGTTACATTGGCGGGTCGATTAATGGCGCGTCGTGTGATGGGAAAGGCTTCGTTTGCGGAATTGCAGGATTCCTACGGTAGAATACAATTATATATCAGTCGTGACGAGATTTGTCCGGATGAAAACAAGGATTTGTACAACGAAGTATTCAAGAAATTGCTTGACATTGGCGATTTCATTGGCGTTTCGGGCTATGCGTTTGTTACGCAGATGGGTGAAATTTCCATCCATGTGAAAACGCTCACCGTTTTGAGCAAATCGTTGCGTCCGTTGCCGATTGTGAAAGAAAAGGACGGTGTGGTGTATGACGCGTTTAGTGACCCGGAGCAGCGGTATCGCCAGCGTTATGTTGATTTGGTTGTGAACCATGGTGTTCGCGATGTGTTTGTGAAACGTGCGAAAATCATCGACACAATGCGTTCGTTTTTCAATTCCAAGGGGTATTTGGAAGTTGAAACTCCAATTTTGCAGTCAATTCCTGGTGGCGCGAGCGCACGTCCGTTCGTTACGCACCATAATTCTTTGGATATAGATTTGTATTGCCGTATAGCTACGGAATTGTACTTGAAACGATTGATTGTAGGCGGTTTTGAAGGCGTTTACGAAATAGGAAAGAATTTCCGCAACGAGGGAATGGACAAATTCCACAATCCTGAATTTACATGTATGGAAATTTACGTTTCATACAAGGATTACAATTGGATGATGTCGTTCACGGAACAATTGTTGGAAACTATCTGTGTGGCGGTGAATGGTTCAACGGAAACAGTTTTTGAAGGTAAAACCATTAGTTTCAAAGCTCCGTTCAAGCGAATCACAATGCTTGATTCCATTAAAGAAAAAACGGGCTACGATTTGACTGGCAAAAGCGAGGAGGAAATCCGCGAGATATGTCATAAATTGAATTTAGGGCATGTTGATGAAACATTCGGCAAAGGAAAGATGATAGATGAAATTTTCGGCGAATTTTGCGAAGGAACGTACATTCAGCCGACATTCATTATAGATTATCCTGTTGAGATGTCGCCGTTGTGCAAAAAACACCGCGACAACCCAAATCTGACGGAACGTTTTGAGTTGATGGTGAACGGTAAGGAATTGTGCAACGCATATTCAGAATTGAACGACCCAATAGACCAATACGAACGTTTCAAAGAACAATTGCGTTTGTCGGAGAAAGGCGACGACGAGGCTATGTTCATCGACAAGGATTTTGTGCGTGCGTTGGAATATGGTATGCCGCCAACATCGGGAATGGGAATGGGAATTGACCGTCTGTGTATGATAATGACAGGCGCTCCGTCTATTCAGGATGTGTTGTTTTTCCCGCAGATGAAACCAGAGAAAAAAGCGCAGAAAGACGATATTTCGGTGTATGTTGCCGCTGGAATTCCACAGGAGTGGGCGGAAATTATGCAGTCGTTGGGATATTTGAAACTTGCTGATGCACAAAATGTTAAGTTTACAAAACTACATATGGAACTCTGTGGTTTCAATAAGAAAAATAAATTGAATTTAGTAAATCCAAAACCAGAAGAAGTAAAATCTTGGTTGAATCAATAGTAGTATGGAATCATCAAAGAAAATTGCATTATTAGGTAGTGGAAGTTGGGCTTCGGCGATAGTGAAGATTCTTCACATCAGTCAAAAATCGGTTGCGTGGTATATCCGCGAACCGGAAATTTTGGAAGGCGTTCGCGAACAAAAGCATAATCCAACGTATGTTTCTGATATCGAATATAATACGAAGAAATTGGAGCTCTATGGCGATGCCAACGAAGCGGTGAAAGACGCTGATATTATTATTTTTTGCGTCCCTTCAAAATTTATTGATTCGTTGTGTAACGGTATTACCGTGGATTTGTCTAAAAAACAGATAGTTACGGCAATCAAAGGTATGGAGCCCGAAAAGGTGATGCTTGTGTCGGAATATCTGCAGCAACGTTTCAATGTATCGACTGACCAAATGGCGGTGATTTCTGGTCCGTGCCATGCCGAGGAAGTTGCGTTGGAACGGATGTCGTATCTTACAATCGGTTCGTCGAATGCTGAATTGGCGAAGGAAGTTGCTGATATAATGTCGGTTAGCTTTATTCATACGTGTACATCGAAAGACATGGAAGGTATTGAATATTCGGCTGTTATGAAAAATGTGATGGCGTTGGCTACAGGTATTGCGCATGGTTTGGGCTATGGCGATAATTTCACTTCAGTGTTGATAACCAACGCGATACAGGAAATGAAACGCTTCCTTGATGCGGTTAAACCAATGGAACGTGACATCAACGATTCTGTGTATTTGGGCGATTTGCTTGTTACCGCATATTCACAATTCAGCCGAAACCGTTCGTTTGGTATGATGATAGGCAAGGGCTATTCGGTGAAAGCCGCCCAGCTTGAAATGAATATGATTGCAGAAGGCTACAACGGCGTGTATTGTATTATGCACACAAATGAACGTTATGGTGTTGAAATGCCTATAACTCAGGCCGTTTACCGTATTTTGTACGAACGCCATTCCGCACGGAAAGAATTTATGACATTGTCGGAAAAATTTAAATAAAATGGAATTCTCTCTCTTTATACCCCAAAATTATTCGTCGCCGCTTGATCCTCGGCAAACGGAACTTGCGATAAAACTCATAAAAGACACGTTCGAGCACAATCTTTCGGTAGGATTGTGTCTCCGAAGAGTTACAGCACCGCTGTTTGTGTTGAAGGGAACGGGAATCAACGACGATTTGAATGGAACGGAGCGGAAAGTTACCTTTCCTGTGAAGGCCTTGGGTGAACAACAGGCTGAAGTGGTGAATTCTCTTGCGAAATGGAAGAGAATGGCTCTTGCAAAATACAATATGCAACCTGGCTACGGCATTTTAACTGATATGAACGCTATCCGTCCCGATGAGGATTTGGACAATATTCACTCGTTGTATGTTGACCAATGGGATTGGGAACGGACAATTTCTGCCGAAGAACGTAATGTTGCTTTTTTGCGATTGATTGTGAAACGAATCTATGATGTTCTAAAACATACTGAATACGTTGTGTCAGAGGAATATCCGAGCATAAAACCGATTTTGCCTGAAAAAATCACATTCGTTACCACCGAGGAATTATTGCAACGATTTCCGAATCTGACACCAAAAGAACGTGAAAATGCAATAACAAAAGAATGCAAGGCGGTGTTTTTGATGGGAATTGGCGATGAATTGTCAAATGGCGAAAAACACGACGGCCGCGCTCCCGATTACGACGATTGGAGTTTGAACGGCGACATTCTGTTATGGAATCCAGTGTTGGAGAGTTCGTTTGAAATTTCATCGATGGGAATCCGCGTTGACAAGGCAGCTATGGAATACCAATTAAAAAAGGCTCATGCCGAGGAACGTAAGGATTTGTTGTTCCATAAAATGCTGCTCAATGGAGAATTGCCGTTGTCGATTGGCGGTGGAATCGGACAGAGCCGTTTGTGTATGTTTTTCTTGCGCAAAGCCCACATCGGCGAGGTTCAAAGTTCATTGTGGAGCAACGAAATGATTGAAATCTGCAAGGAAAACAACATCAACTTGATTTAATAATACACACAATACTTTTGTGTTAAAGAGAAATCGCGTTTTTTGGGAAAATCTACATTCTGCGGTTAATCTCTCAATTAAAAGTGTACCTTTGTTTCACTATGATACAGGAAAACATACACAAGATTCAGCAAACGTTGCCTGCGAACGTGCTGTTGCTGGCGGTTTCAAAGACGAAACCTGAAAGTGATATTATGCAGGCCTATGAAATTGGTTGCCGCGATTTCGGCGAAAACAAAGTGCAGGAAATGGTTGGCAAATACGAACATCTTCCGAAAGATATTCGTTGGCATTTAATCGGTCATCTGCAAACCAACAAAGTGAAATATATCGCGTCATTTGTGTCGCTTATCCATAGCGTGGATTCATTAAATTTGTTGGAAACTATCGACAAAGAGGCCAAAAAACATAACCGTGTGATTCCTTGTTTGTTACAGTTCCATATAGCAACCGAGGAAACGAAATTTGGCTTGTCGTTGGATGAAGCTGAGACGATTGTGGCATCACCAGAATTTAAGAATTTGAAAAATATTGAAATCCGTGGTGTTATGGGTATGGCAAGTTTCACCGACAATACCGAGCAAGTCCGCAAGGAGTTTCAGCATCTTAAATCAATATTCGATACGCTCCGCACAAAATATTTCCCTGTTGATTCGTTCAAGGAAATTTCAATGGGAATGTCGGAGGATTATCAAATTGCCGTGGAAGAGGGCAGTACCATCGTTCGGATTGGCAGTTCGATTTTTGGCGCTCGGCAATATGCGGTTTAGAAATTTACGATTTCCAAAAAACGAATACCACCGCCATAATTAAGCATCCAAATGCTGCGAAATGATTCCATGCAAGTCGTTCGCCTTGGAAACAAATGTTAGCAAGGACGCAAAATACCGAAATTGACAGAATCTCCTGAATTACTTTTAGTTGCAATAGTGTGTATGGACCACCGTTGTCTATAAATCCCATTTTGTTTGCTGGAATTTGAAAACAGTATTCAATAAATGCTATTCCCCAACTGAATAGAATGATTGCAATGAGTGGCCAGTTCGTGGAAATTCCCATTTGATTGAGTTTCAGGTGCCCGTACCACGCGATTGTCATAAAAACATTTGCTAATAGCAGTAAAAAAACAGGTAAAAAATATTGCATAATAGTAAGTATTAAAATTCCCAGTTATGAACTTGTCATAACTGGGAATTGGTTAACTAATCATCGTACTCGTCGTATTCGTCGTGTTCTTCTTTCTTCTTTTTGCCTTTGTTTGATTCTTCCTCGTCATCACCGTATTCTGGTGGGTAATCCTCATACGGTCTGTTAGCACGGAAACGTTCGTGGAATTGGCGTTTGAGCGCTTCTCCGCCGTCCAAATACATATACGGAGCTTCTTTTTTGCCAACATTCATAGTGCGTTTTGCTGGTTTTGTGTTGTGAACAGCAGTAACAAGGTCGTGCAGGCTTGCGTTTTTCTTCGCTGGGTCTTTCACTTCGGAAGTAGCGAAGTACATTTCACCGTGGCTGTAGTGGAAGAATATCCAGTTCTTTTTGTCAAGTTCAATGTAACAAGTGAACATATCACCATTGTAGAGGTTAGCATATTCCACGAAACCATTTACTGAACGGTCAACTTTAGTGTTGCCAAGCATATAGATTCCAAGTTGGCCGACAGAGCGGTAGGCGTGGGCTGCCGAATCCCATGCGAAGTCAAGTTTCGAGAACGTGATGGTGTGTTCCAATTCTTTTGGTATTTTACGAATATCACCATATACTTTAATATCGTTAAGGCATTCGTCAGCTTTTGCTTTGCCTAAAAGTTCGGTAAGACCGATAGCAAATGCATTGGAGTTTTTGTTTACACCTTTTAATGATTGACGGTTGTTCAGCGTGTCGGCCAATGTTTTTATTATACCATCGTCAAACATAAAGTCAACCGTGGTGAATGTTTCCATAGTCACACGTCCCGATGTCATATTGTGCGTAACGGTTCCGTATGTTCCTACTTTCACTTGTCCAAAATCAAGTCCCAGATTCAAAGTTCCTTCGCCTGTTGAATTACAATATTCACGGTGGTATGTGATTAGATTGCCATTTTGTTTGCTGTCAAGAATTTTCTCTTTCGAGCCTACTTTATATAAATGGCTGTTTTTGTCGTAGTACAAATATCCGTTTGCACTCATCATAGGAACATCCTTCTCGTGGCGTTTTGGCGATGTGAATGCCGTGTAAATGCTTGTGCGTCTTGAATCGGTGTAGATTGAAGCTCCCACAGCGTTGGAATCAAGGTCAAACATGTTGTCGCTTACAGGAATGAAAATTTCCAATGGGTTTATGTCGCCCGCAAATTTGAACCAAGTCGGTTTGATTTTCGCACATTGGTTGTCTATCAACACATTACCATCGAAGTTTAGGTATTCGTGGGTTGACATCATTTTATAGTTGCCATAATAGCTGTAAACCGATGAAAGTTTAAAGTTTTCAGATTCTTCCAATGTACCGATACCGTATGTGTGCAAAGCAGTATCAACTTTGATTTTTGTAAGTGGAAGAGGATGTTTTACTTTATTTTCATCAATGTAGTCGTACATACCGTGACCAGAGAAGTTGTTTCTACCTTTTACAAAGAATGTTGCGTCATATACTGAATGATATTTGTGTTCTCTGTCGGCTAACAACTTGGCAGTGCGGAGTGTATCCATGTATGCCTCTTGGCGAATGGTGATTATGCTATCTTTATTAGGTACTATTCGCGAGTCTGCGACATCAATATATGGAACTTGGTGCGCACCAATAATATACTGCTTCAAATCGTATGTCGCGTACGGAGAAAGGAAGTTAAGTGTGTCTTGTTTTGGATGTACGGAATAGAAGTGCAAATCGCGGCGGTCGGAATTCAAATCTTTCGGGTCGCCGAGTGCGATTTGTTTTGTGTGCATATCCCACGTGAATTTTGTGAGGTAGCAGATGTACATATTTTTAGGCAATTGTACCAACGACAATGTGTCGTTGGTTGTGAAATTAGCTTTCTTCGTTGTGTAGTCAATATTCGCCTTCACATTCTTGGTTTTAAACGCAAGTTCGTCCAATGCACCGCCTTGTGTGAGCAAATCGAAGTCGGCGGTGTCGGCGTTCACGATTTTTTCCTTAAAATCGAAAGTGTTTGACGTAAGTTTTGCTTCGCTGAACGTGTATTTACCCCAGCCGCCAAGACCTTTGGGCGTGTAAATCAAACCACCCGAAAGGGTTGTTGAGTCACCATACATCTTGAACGCCTTGCCTGTTTCCACAGCCCACAATTTGTTTTCGTATGGTTCCCAATGTATGTTCACACTTTCTCCGTTCACGCTTGGCGATTCAGGACTAGCACCAGCACTTTGTTGTTTAATATTAAATGTGGTTGCAAAACCATTGGTAGAGTCGGGGAAGAACGTAAAGCCTTTTGGTCCCGAAACTGATTTTGAACTAAGGTAATCAAGTGTTCCGATACCACGTAATCCCTTCCAACTCAAGTTGATAGTGTCGGTGAATGTACCTTTGCCTTTATACGTTTTGTAGCCTGATTTTCCTGTTACACGGGTGAAACCAAATGAATAATCAGGTTGAACCACAATGCGTTCGCGGATATTTTCGAAAATGTCGGCAGAAATCAGTTCTCCATTGAAAAACAATGCGTCGGTAGAGAAGTCGTTCACACTGTCAATTACGAATGGATCGACCTTGTAATAGAATTTGTTACGGTCATATACGCCGTTGTAAATCTGTGGATGGTCGTAATATACATACGAAATTTCCTTGCTGTTGAAAATCGGGTACTGCGGGAAATCCTTGATACTTGATTTGTTGTTCGGGTCGTCAATCAGGATGTCGCCGGTAACGTGTTCAATGGAGTTCTTGATTGGAACAAATTCCTTTACACCGTATTGGTTTTCGGTGAAACTTTTTACTTTAATTTTCAGAGAGTCAACGTTTTGCAGGTTGATTTTGAAGTTTTCATAATTAAAGTCGAATCCACGGCCGTAGAATGTGAACAAACCAGTTTCGATAATTCCGTCGAATTCAAAGTTTCTGTTTTTCGACATAGTGAGCTGACTACCACGAGGATAGAACACCACGTTTTGCGAGTCGGAAACTTGGATTTTCGACACACCAACCATATTTAAATCCAAGTTTGACAAATCCAATGTGGCATTTGACATACCTTTCATATCATGTTCCGATTCGAATTTAATCACATCGTAGTCGATTTTGCCGACCACGGCGTCAAGATATTCGTAGGTACGTTGTTTGATTGTTAATGTGTTGGTTTTTGCATCGAATGTTATCAGACCACGGAACGAAAGGTCCAAGCACAAATGAATTGCATCTTGCTCAGGCATACGCATATACGATGCATATTCCTTTACCGTGAATGTTTCCGTTTGTTTTGCCTTGCTCATACGGCGGAGAGCAACCAATGGGTGTATTTCGTTGAACATTCCGATTTCGCGGTAGCGGGCCTCACGGAAATAGTTCGACGATTCAAAAGTCGCTTTGCTCAATGTGGCACCCGACATTCCGCCCATTTTCATTTCAGGGTTGTCGATTTGCCACGTCAATTGTTGGAAATCCATATCGAGCATGTGGTACGAGTTGAAATACGGGCTTCGCGAAAGATTTTCGGTGTCGCCGTCGCGGATAAGGTTCACGGTGCGGGTCGCTACATTATATTTGAACATCAATCCAGGATGGTAGATGGAATCCTGCTCAATGTAGATGCTGATTGCGGCATTACGGCTGACAATGCTTTCTTTTTGGAATGTGTAGCCAACCGATGATGTTTTAAAAATCTTCTTGCCGTTGTTTGTAAAATCAAGAGTGGCAGGCTCTTGCACCGTTCCTGAACCAATAAAACGGGAACCATTCATACTGAAACCGCCACGGTAGTCTATACCCGGATAAATATCTTTTATAACGAACACGTTTTGGTACGATTTAAATCGGGGATAGGTCATGTCGGCTGGCGATTTGGCAGGAATGGTTTTGTCTTCCAACGAACCAAAAATTTTGTCGGAATAGTAAGTTTCGTTTGTAAACCACACTGAATCAGCTTTGTAGCTCGATTTAGTCATGTCTATAGTGTATTTGCTCAATTCCGCAAAAACAGATTCTGTGTTGAAGTTTGAACGTTCCCACGTTACTTTTCCGCCATCGCCAACCCATTGATTATCAAAAGGAAGATAGTAACCGCTTGCTTGATAAATCAAAAATGAATTGCCTGCCGATGTACATTGGAGATTTGTTGGCGGCATTATTACTTTTGCCACATTGTCTTCAAACGAGAATGTGAATGATTTCACGCGGAGCAATGTCCACGTAACTGATGCCGATGAATAAATTTCATGGTTCGAAAGCAACGACAATGCGTTCTTACAGAATTTGTCGGCAACGTTCAACGATTTGGTTTTCAGCAAATAACGAAAAGCGTCGTCCCAAGCGTGGTAACTTTTTGCGGGTTGGTCGGTTGTGAAAAACAGTTCAACCGTTTGCAAATAATTATGGAAATGCGGACTTGGTTTTCCGTATTTTTTCAGCAATGCGTTTGCCGTAGCCACAATGCGGCTTTTTTCCTCACGGTCGATAGACCCAGAATCCCACGTTTTCTTGAATTGCTTCAGATATTTCTGCAAATCAGAACTTTGGGCTGAATTCGAGAAAAATTGTTCCAATTGTTGGAAAAATAACACTTCGTCGTCGGCAAATTGTTTGATTTGCTGTCCGTTCGATAAAAGAGTTGTACAAATAAGTGTACACAGTAAAATGATTTTCTTAAAACGTACCATAGTTATTTTCGTATAAAAGTTACTATTGTCCAATTATTTTTAGATTTTGATGTAATAAATTGTAAACCAAATGATTCAGCTGATTTTTGAATGTAGGCGACATCTTCACTATAGAAACCGCTCATAATCGCTAATCCGTTGTTGTTCACCGCATTTGCTAAGAATTTCATGTTTTCCACAAGCACATTTCTGTTAATGTTTGCTAAAACAATGTCAAATTGTTTGTTTTGCAGCACATCAAGCGTTGCTTGTTGTATGCTGACGTTCGTAATATTGTTCAGCGTCACATTTGTGCGAGCGTTTTCTACACTGTTTTGGTCGTAGTCGAAAGCAAACACATTCGATGCGCCCAATAGCGAAGCAAAAATTCCCAAAATTCCTGTTCCGCATCCGCAATCGGCAACTGTTTTCCTCTGAAAATCAATATCTTGCATAGTTTGCAAAATGAGCGACGTGGTTTCGTGCGTTCCCGAACCAAATGCCATACGGGGTTGTATCAGAATCTCATGCAAATAGCGCTTTGGGGGCTTACAGTCAGGTGTGCGGATTACAATGTCGTTGTTGATTTCAACTGACGTGAAAGAATCTTCCCATTGTTTGTTCCAATCCTCCGAGGCTTTGAATTCGATGGTGTAGGGGAAAGTCCCCAAACACGATTCCCGTTGCCGCAACATATCCCGCAATCGTTTTGCATCATAAAGCATACCTTGTATATATGCTTTATATTGTCCATTTTCTTCGTTGAAACTCTCGAATCCGATTTCGGCCAAAAACGCCGTAAGGAGTTCCTGGGTGTCAACAGAAAGACAATGAGAATCGCATGTGAATTCGTAATAATCCATACAAACACCAATTGCCCAAAGTTCCGTTATTTTCTCTTTTTATAGGTCGATTTTCGGCGCTACTTATTAACAATTTTTCTACGAGCGTAAAACACATTGCTGTATTTTGTGGAATAAAACGCCCGTATTGTCGATTAATTTAAAAATTTTACTGAAATAAATTTGTTTTTCGCGCAAAAATATTATTTTTGTTACATTGAGAATTAAAAATTAGCAAATATGAAAATTCCTACAAAACAAGAAGCTTTAAAACAGTTGGTTAAAACCAGCATTGGAAAGACTTTGAGTAAGAAAGAGTTAGATTTGTTATCCCAAAGTCTGAAGGTTATTTCGTTTAATAAAGGAGAAACAATTTACAAGCAAGGTTTCAATATTAGTGCCTATGCGGTTTTGCTTTCCGGCCTTTGTAAAATTACAGTAGAAAATGAGGTGAGTTCGGGTGGAACAATTATCTCGTTGCTAAAACCAGTCAATATGATTGGTGTATTTTCCCTTGACGATGAAGTTTTTCAGGCGACGGCGTCTGCGTTGAGCGACAGTGTGGTTGCGTTTATTGACAAAAAAGATTTCGCAACGGTTGTTACGTCGAATGGTCAGTGCGCGTATGCGTTATTCGAGTATTTATGCACGTTTACTAAAAAATTTGTACGGCAGGTTGTTGATTTTGGTCAAAAATCTATCAAATCACGTGTGGCAAGTTCGTTGCTCTATATGACTGATTTAGTGAAAGGTGACTTTATCAATATGCCTATTTCCCGTAACGATTTGGCTGAATATTGCGGTATCGCAACGGGTAGTACAATCCGATTGTTGAGCGAAATGGCAAAAGACAAGATTATTATTCTTGACAAGAAAACTATTCGTATTAAAAACAAGGAAAAACTAATACAAATAAGTAAACAATTGGATGAGGAATAAGAATGATTCTCATTTTTTTTAAGAGGGAGCGAGAGCTCCCTTTTTTTGTTATTCTTGAGTTTTTTTCGGGATTATTGCAAATAATTTCTACTTTTGCACGCAAATACATAATTATATGGCAGAACAATCTCTACTCGAACGACTGGATGGATTACAGTTCAAATTCGAGGAAATATCAACAATGATTACCGATCCGGCTGTGATAGCCGATATGAAGCGTTTTGTTAAGCTGAACAAGGAATACCACGAATTGGAACTGTTGATGAACGCGCGCAAGGAATATAAAAATCTATTGTCGAATTACGAAGAAGCGAAAAAGATTCTCGAAACGGAAAACGACGAGGAAATGCGCGAAATGGCGAAAATGGAGATTGACGAAGCTGAGCCAAAAATTGTGAAAATGGAGGACGAAATCCGCCTCTTGCTCATTCCTGCCGACCCTGAAGATGGAAAAAACGCTATTGTTGAAATTCGTGGCGGAACGGGCGGTGATGAAGCGGCTATTTTTGCAGGCGATTTATTCCGTATGTACACAAAATATTGTGAGTCAAAAGGTTGGAAAGTACAAGTTACAAGTTTTAACGAGGGAACATCGGGCGGTTATAAGGAAATAGTTTTTGAAGTTACGGGCGAAAACGTGTATGGTACGTTAAAATATGAATCGGGTGTACACCGTGTTCAACGTGTGCCAGCGACCGAAACTCAGGGACGTGTGCATACTTCGGCGGCAACAGTGGCGGTATTGCCCGAAGCGGAAGAGTTTGATATTGAATTGAAGGAATCCGACATTCGTACCGATATTTTCTGTGCGTCGGGACACGGCGGACAGAGCGTCAACACTACATATTCAGCTATTCGTTTGGTGCATATTCCAACGGGAATCACCGTGCAATGTCAGGATGAAAAATCGCAACTGAAGAATAAGGCAAAGGCTATGATAGAGTTGCGTACCCGTATTTATAATATGGAATACCAAAAATATCTTGACAATATTGCTTCAAAACGTAAGACAATGGTATCCACAGGAGACCGTTCTGCAAAAATCCGCACGTACAACTATCCGCAAGGTCGAGTGACAGACCATCGTATTAATTTGACATTGTATAACTTACAAGCAATTATGGGTGGTGAAATCCAAGAAATAATTGATGGGTTGATTGTTGCTGAAAATGCGGAACGTTTGAAGGCTGGGGAAATATAGATTTACCATAATTTGTTTTTCTGATAACTTCGTCGCACGTAGAGGAAAAATCCTGCCACGCCAGTGATGTTGATAATCCATGCGCACCAAAACGCGCTGTGGTAACCAAAATATTCAGCCAAGAATCCGCCGACCATAATGCCGATTCCTATGCCCACATCCCACGATACAAGCAGAGATGAGTTTGCCGTACCACGTTGGTTGTTGGTGCCCAGGTTGATGAACATATTTTGGAATGCAGGCCACATGTGACCGTTGCCGAGACCAATAATCAAAGCTGCACCATAATACCCGAAAGGGTTGTGGAGCGCGGCGAACAGCAGATATCCGAACAACGAAATGACACAGCCTATGCTTGCATTTTCAAGTATTCTGCCTTTTTTGAGCGTGCGTCCACCTACAAGCCGCGACAAAATCAACCCGATGGCGAGCAACATAAAGAAAAATCCCGTTCCGCTTGTGATGCCCAATTCTTCTTTGCCGTAAATAGCCACATACGTCGAAATCACGCCGTACGAAAATGCGTAGCAAACCATACACAGCGCTTCGCTCCAGCCTTTGAGTAGAAAAAATCGGTCAAGTGAAATTGGCTGTTTGTTTCGAATGAGCTCCTTTTTAGGTAATTTTATTGTCGCATTTATTGTGAATCCTATAGCACCCACAATAAACGCTGTGGCAAAAAGAATGTCGTAATTGTGTGTGGCGTTGAAAATCCACAATGCCACTGTTGGACTGATTGCCGTAGCAAGATTGTTGCTAAGTCCATAGTAGCCAATGCCTTCCGCTCTCCGTGATGGTGGTAGCACATCAATTGCCACTGTGCTGTTAGCCACGGTTGTAGCCCCGAATGGCGCTCCGTGGAACGTTCGGACGATAGCAAAAAATAGGAGAGAGCCAGCAATGATATAACCGCTGAAAAATAGAAAAAACAGAAAATAGCTTACGAGCAATACGATTTTTCGGGGAAAACTATCAACGATAAATCCACTGAACGCTCTGGTTATCAATGCCATAATGGTATAACCCGACAATACAATCCCAATCACGTGTTTGTCGGTCTGAAACGTTTCGCTCAAATACAATGGTAGTAGCGGGGTGAGCAACATAAAAGAAAAGAATATCATAAAGTTGGCGCACCATACCTTTATATAATTGCTGTTCCAAAGTTTTTCCGTTTCCATACTAAAATTTGTTGCAAAAGTAAGAATTACCAAATAAAACGTACTATGATTTCTGTATGTAAAAGACAAACTTTCCCTAAATGTTGGGAAAAATCACGTTTTTGAAAGTTTTCGTTGGGTAGTGGATTTGATTGACATTGGTTTAGGGTGTTTTCGTATGATTGTTACGTGAAGATTTTATTGCCATCTAATCCTTTTCTAATGTATTTTTACTACCTTCGCACGCAAATAATTTATAACAATGGAGTTACCTTCACAATACAATCCTACGGACGTTGAAGCCAAATGGTATCAATACTGGCTCGACAACAAGTTTTTTAGTTCCAAACCCGACAATCGTCAACCTTATACGATAGTGATTCCGCCACCAAACGTGACGGGCGTGCTGCACATGGGACACATGCT
>DFGI01000014.1 GCA_002371705.1 Bacteroidales bacterium UBA3754 | reverse complement strand
TATAAAGTTTCCGGTGGTCTTCACGGTGTTGGTGTTTCCTGTGTGAACGCACTTTCCACAAAATGTGTTGTTACGGTTTGCCGTGACGGGAAAATGTACCGTCAAGAATATGCGAAAGGTAAGCCAGTAACTGGTGTGGAAGAAATTGGTACAACCGACAAAACTGGAACAGAAGTGTCGTTCTGGCCAGATGGGTCAATTTTTATGACGACAGAATATCAATTCTATGTGTTGGAAAATCGTTTGCGTGAATTGGCGTACCTTAATAAAGGCGTGAGTCTGCAGCTGACAGATATGCGTAATAAAGACGCTGAGGGTAAACCAAAATCTGTGTCGTTCTATTCTCAAGAAGGTTTGAAGGAATTTGCGACCTATCTTGACGGCTCGCGCGAATCGTTGATTGAAGATGTTATTTATATTGATACGGTTAAAAACGACATTCCTGTTGAAATTGCGTTGAAATACAACACCGAATATAGCGAGAATGTTCATACCTATGTGAACAATATCAATACGATAGAGGGTGGAACGCACTTGGAGGGATTCCGCCGTGGTTTGACGCGTACGTTGAAGAAATATGCCGATGACCAAGGTATTCTTGAAAAACAGAAAATCGAAATCAGTGGCGATGACTTCCGTGAAGGTTTGACAGCTGTGGTTTCAGTTAAAGTGATGGAACCTTTGTTTGAAGGTCAGACCAAAACAAAACTTGGAAACTCCGAGGTTTCGAGCGCGGTTGACCAAGCGGTGAGCGAAATGTTGAAGTATTATTTGGAGGAACATCCAAAACAGGCAAAGGCTATAGTTGACAAAGTCGTGCTTGCTGCACGTGCCCGTATCGCAGCCCGTAAGGCCCGTGATGTGCAACGTAAAACTGCTATGTCGGGTGGTGGTCTTCCTGGTAAGTTGGCTGATTGTTCCGACAGAAATCCTGAAAAATGTGAATTGTTCCTTGTCGAGGGAGATTCTGCAGGTGGTTCGGCAAAACAAGGTCGCGACCGTCACTTTCAGGCAATTTTGCCGTTGCGTGGTAAGATTCTGAATGTGGAGAAAGCTATGCTTCACAGAATTTATGAGAGCGAGGAAATCAATAACATTATGAAGGCTCTCGGTATTACCATTGGAAATGACGAGGATAGCAAGGCGGTTAACATTGAGAAAATTCGTTATCATAAGATTATTATAATGTGTGATGCCGACGTCGATGGTAGCCACATTGAAACATTGGTGATGACGCTGTTCTTCCGGTATATGAAGGAAGTTATTGAAAAAGGATATTTGTACGTGGCTTGCCCGCCATTGTATTTGGTGAAATCAAAAACAAAGAAAAACGAGCAACGTTATTGCTGGTCTGAGGAACAACGAATTGAGGCAATCCAGGAATTCAGCGCTGGTCGTGATGCTGACAAAGCTGTGACGGTTCAGCGATACAAAGGTCTTGGTGAAATGAACCCTGAACAGTTGTGGGAAACAACTATGTGCCCAGAGAACAGAACCCTCCGTCAAGTGAGCATAGAAAGTAGTGCAGCTGCCGATGCGGCTATCGCAATGCTTATGGGCGACGATGTTCCGCCACGCCGTCAGTTTATCGAGGAAAATGCTAAATTTGCAAATATTGATGCATAATAATTAAGTAATCACAAAAATCTAAAATAATGGAATTTATAGTTTCAACATCAGACTTGTTAAGTCAATTGAACACAATCAAAGGTGTTATCAATTCAAAGAATACTATGCCGATATTGGACAACTTCTTGTTCACATTGGATGGTAACACTTTGAAAATTGAAGCCTCGGATTTGGAAACTCGTTTAGAAACCCAATTACAGTTGGAAAATGTGAACGGCAGCGGTATCGTTGCTATTGAGGCTAAACGTTTGACCGATATGTTGGGGTTGTTCGCCGATGAACCGCTTACATTCAAGGTTGATTTGACAAACTACAAAATTGACATATTGTCCGCAAGTGGTAAATATAGTATTGCCGGTGCAAGTGGTGAGGATTTTCCAACAAACCAACCTCTTGCCGACACAAAATCATCGTTCACCATTGCTTCAGATGTGTTGCAAAAAGGTCTTGCAAGCACGGTGTTCGCAACTTCGGACGAGGATTCCCGTCCAATTCTTACAGGTATTTTGTTTGAATTGACACAGGAACACCTTCGTTTGGTTGCTACGGATTCGCACAAATTGGCACGCTACACTCGTACTGATGTTAAGTCGGAAAACGAGGCATCGTTCATTTTCCCGAAAAAGCCAGCTACTATTTTAAAGGCGATTTTGGCAAAAGGAAACAACGATGTGCAAGTGGAATTCGATGAAAAACAAGTTGTTATATCAATGGGTTCATACGTTATGAACTGCCGTTTGATTGAAGGCCGTTATCCAAACTATAAAGCGGTTATCCCAACAGAAAATCCGAATGTGTTGCTTGTTAACAAGGATGAATTCTATAAGAAACTCCGCCGAGTTGCGTTCTTCTCGAATCCGGCAAACAATTTGGCTCGATTGGAAATGTCGGGCACTCGTTTGTTGATTTCCGCTCAAAATATTGACTATGCAAGTTCGGCAAAAGAAGAGTTGAACTGTCGTTACGAAGGCGAGGATATTCAAATTGGTTTCAAATCGAAATTCTTGTTGACAATTTTGGATAATATTAATAGTGAAGATGTTAGTCTTGAAATGTCTGACCCGTCACGCGCAGGTTTAATCATTCCTGTTGATAAGGAAGATGACAACGAGGATGTGTTGATGCTGTTGATGCCAATGTTGATTTAATATATTGAAAATGAGAATCGAAGAGTGGTTAGGTATAGCCACTCTTTTTATTTAATACGAATATGAAACTTCAATTACACAGACCTATCGCGTTTTTTGATTTGGAGACAACTGGAATTGACGTAGTAAAAGATAGAATTGTTGAAATTTCAGTGCTGAAGGTATTGCCAAATGGCGATGAAACTGCAATTACGCGTCGTGTGAACCCAGGTATGCCAATACCAGAATCAGCTACAGCTGTCCACCACATTACCGATGCTGACGTAGCTGATAAACCTCATTTTTCGGAAATTGCGAAAGAAATTGCCCAATTGCTTGATGATTGCGATATAGCAGGCTATAATTCCAATAAATTTGATGTGCCGTTGCTCGCCGAAGAGTTTTCGCGCGCAAATGTGAATTTCGATTGGTCGAAACGTAAATTTGTGGACGTACACGTGCTGTACTTGAAAAAAGAGCCGCGCACACTTTCTGCTGCCTATAAATTCTACTGTGAAAAAGATTTGGAAGGCGCGCATGCCGCCGATGCCGACACCTATGCAACCTATGAGGTATTGCAAGCTCAGCTCGACAAATATCCTGATATGCAGAATAATGTGGACTTTTTAAGCGAATACACACACCATACTAATAATGTGGATTTTGCGGGACGCATTATTTACAACGATAAAAAACAGGAAGTATTCAATTTCGGTAAGTACAAAGGTCAGTTGGTTTCCGATGTATTCCGCAGAGACCCAAGTTATTACAGTTGGATGATGAACGGCGAGTTCCTGTCGAATACAAAACAAGTTATTACTGCAATTAAGTTACGTACGTTCGGTAAATAATGAAAATTCTTGCGTTGGAATATGGCCATTCTGTTGCTTCGGTTGACGAATCAATGGTGTGCTATCCCGATTCCACGCTTATTCGTAACAATGACGATTTTTATATTCCTAACTTTTCGCAACAGATTGTTGCCTATGTCGGCATCTATTTGCATTTCAATAAGATAGGAAAATGTGTGGCGCCACGTTTTACGAATCGTTATTATAACGAAGTGGGATGTGCCATAAAATTTATGGCTGCCGATGTAATTGAGCGCAACAAGCCTTTGGGTACAGCGACGGATATTGCTTCTTGCTTTGACGCGTCGCTCGCTGTAAGTAATGAACGTGTTGAGGTTTCTGATAATTATGATTTTTCTGTATTGCTGAATGGAATGCAGCTTCCGATAGATACTTCGGCATTTTCAGATATTCCGGAGCTGCTGGCGATTGCTACAAAATATTTTACGGTGAAAATAGGAGATTTGTTTTTCTTACCATTGATACAACAGCCTGTAAATGTTGCTGTTGGAAATGTGTTTGAGGTGTCTTTACAAGGAAAACAACTTCTTATGTGTAATATTCGGTAATTTGTACGATTGGTGATGGTGACATTGAAAAAAGTTTGGGATTTTTTATCGGAATTAGCGGAAAACAATAATAAACCGTGGTTCGATGCGCATAAAGATTTGTATAAGGAAGCGCTTTCTGATGCGCAATTATTTGCGGAACAGTTGATAGTAGGTTTGTCGAAATTCGATAAGGATGTGGCTGGATTGGCAGTGAAAGAGTGTACGTACCGCATTTACAGAGATTTACGTTTTTCGTTGGATAAAACACCTTACAAAACGCATTGGGGTGTGTATGTGTGTCCGCAAGGGAAAAAGAGTGGAAATGCGGGCTATTATGTGCATATTGAACCAAAGCAGGAATGTATGCTGGTTTCAGGATTATATATGCCGTCGCCACTTGCGCTCAAAAGTGTTCGTGAAGAAATTCTATGCAATGGAAAAGGATTTGATGCCGCCATACGTGCTTGTAAAGGATTTGAGTTGGATTGGAGTTCTGCGCTGAAGCGTGTACCACAAGGGTGGAATGCCGCTGATGAGTTTTCTGAATATTATAGGTTGAAGGATTTTGATGTAATTCAACCAATTACGAAAGCGCAGGTTCTTGCCCCAGATTTTCTGGATTTTGTGTTGGTGGAATTTGAAAAGACTTATCCGCTGACCGAGTTGCTAAATCGTTGTGTGGCGTTTGCCAATGAGAATTATTAGCAACGCGAAAAAAATCAAGCTAACGCCATAGTTTTTCAAAATATCGTGTTACATTTGCATATATACAAGCGAGAGTAGCTCAGTTGGTAGAGCACAAGCTTCCCAAGCTTGGGGTCGCGGGTTCGAGCCCCGTTTCTCGCTCACTTTGAAAAGCCTATTTCCAATTCTTAATTACTGTTTTTGACTTATTGCAGCAAGTAACAATGTATGTTCCAACAGGCAGATTCTCAACAGAAATCGCAACTTTTGATGGATTTATTGTATTGAATGAAATGTTTGTTATTTTGTGTCCCAAAATGTCGTGAACTTCTATTTGACAAGCCGCAATTGATTCGCCTTCAGCCACAAACGTGTTTGTGTTGGCGTTTGTATATATGGTCATATAATCCTCTGTTTCCTTTGGACGGTTGACACATTTTACGCTTGAATAGCTGTATTCGCCGTTGAAATCTGTTTGTTTGAGACGATAGTATGAAATTCCAGCAACAGGGTGTGTGTCTTCCAACGAATAGGAATGGGCTATACTCGTAGTTCCTGATCCAAGCACCTTGCCGATTCTTTCCCAATCTCTACCGTTTATAGAACGTTCCACAATAAAGTAACTATTGTTTTCCTCCGATGAGGTAGTCCATTCCAAAAGAACAGATTCCGATAGGCTTGTTGCCATCCATTTACTGATGATTATTGGTAGGATTTCCGCTGGAGAATATGCTCGAAGATTAAGCGTGTTAACCCCAGCTTTCTCGATACCATTCCACCACGTGTTGATGATATGTTTATTTCCAAAACCATCGGAATTATTTGTTTCAATAGGGAAAATGTGTCCTGTACGGGAGCCTGGGTATCCATTTCTTGAGTTGTCAATTCCTTGGCATTGTTCATTTGCACTTCCTCCTAGGACAAGGTATCTTGTACTTGCTCCACAACCTCCTGTTGTATGTCCACTTGCATCTACGCAGTAGTATTTTGTGCTTGACTCATATTTTCCAGTTTTAGGATTAAAGAATAGTGCTTTGGTTGTTGATTTTTTACAATTTTTTGTGTTGATACAGTATTCTACGGGAACCTGTTCTGGTATATCTGTATATCTATTAAGATCTACATCAAAATAATGAATTGTATTACCAGTTGGAATTGAGTCAACGGCAGGCTTTACAGTTTTCCCAATTTTATCAGTTTCTTTGTTGTATTCTTTATCACAAGCTTTATTATAAAATATTTTACTATCATCCCAATAAAGTTTCATTTCCACACCTTTTTCCGATGAAGGAGCACCTGTTCTGTAATAGTTGAGAGGTAGGTCTTGTAGTTCTACACCTGTCTCTTCTGGACGAATACGATATACAACCAGACCATTTAGTCCTGAGTTATTGCATTTAATATTTTCTGGGTCGTAAAATGGGAAGTGGGTCACACCAGTGTTTTTCTGGTAATTTACGGTAACTTCGCCAGTTACGCAATCACCGTTATCGAATTTGCCGTCCCATGCAAGATAAAATGTGTTGTCGCTTTTATATAAGCGTCCAGCTTCCTCCAATCGCCATGTGGAACCGCAACATTGTGTTTTTTTGTGGATGATTTCTGTACCATTGGTTTCAAAGTGTTCAGCATTTAAAGCACCCATAAATGCTGTTTCGTCAATAATATCTGAGGTCGCTGAGATATAAATTTTTGGTTCCCCTGTAGAAAGGCAGTTTGTGATTGAACCATCTTCTTCGTTTTCGTATTCTCCAATAGCATATTCAGCTTTACCTGTGTTATAGCAAAATTTGATTGATGATGAAACATTATTAATAGAACCAATAATTCCTCCACTTTGTTGTGGAGCAGATATGTTTCCGCTGTTGTAACAATCAAAGATTTCTATTTTGTCGCTTGCGTTTCCATCAGCAAAACCTATGATTCCACCTGCATAAAGACCTGCTACGTCGTCTGCGGCTATGGAATTTATGTTCTTGCAATTGGAGATAGAGTTGTTCCCTTTGGCTGTCCCGACAACGCCACCTGGCATAAATTGAGACTTTATTAGCCCAACATTGTAGCAGAATTTTATTTGGGTAGAATTAATTATATACCCACAAATTCCACCTTCATTACTACTACTACCAAATTTAGAATCTATTTCCCCATAATTTTTACAGGAATCTATTGTACAATTATCAGCATATCCTACAATACCTCCAGTATAAAGCGGAATGGTAGAACCGTCGCTACTTGGTTTTAGATTTATAGTATTTGAACAATATGAAAAAATTGTGCTTTTTGCCACACCACATATACCACCTAACCCACCAACTTCAATATTATCTTTTAGGAATGTAGTATAGTTATCTTTATGTAATGTAATTTCTCCACTTACATGAATATTATCAAGTGTGGCATCTTCGCAATAGTTGAAAAGAGGTTTTCCTGCGCCATTAAATGTAATAGTATTTTGGTCGGCAATAGTGGCATCAGTGCCTTTTATTGGGTCAGGTATATATTTACCACTTCGCATAGTTCCTTTAAAAGGCTTCGAGGGTGTACCTATTCCTTCCCAATCTGAGCCTAACACTATGTTGCCGGTTTTTGCCACAATGTAGAAATGTACATTCTTAAAACCATCAGTGTTTGTAATGGTTTTGGTTATTGATTTGGAACTAACAATTTCAGTATCTGGATTTTTTGTACTAAGAATGTTTGGAATGGTGTACGAAAAGTTCGTTCCATTATTTACCGCTTCTGCTAAAGCAATTAATTGTTCTTTTGTTGATATAAGTATAGGATTGTTTGCACTACCTAACTTTGCACCTGTGGTGTCGTCTATTTCGTCGAATATAAAATCACCAGTGGAGGATCCGTCAAGTGTACTAACAGGAAGAATATCAGTAGTAACCGTGTCTCCAATGTTATACACATTTCCATGGAAGGTAAATCGTTGGTCAAAGAGGGAAAGCTTGTATTTCCGTTCACAGTCTTCGTCTTGGCCTGTAATAGGTATGTATTCATATATGCCACCTTTGTTTAATTTAGGATTGTCTTTCCACGGATAGTGGTAGCCTCGTTTTTCAGCGGTGGAAGATTTTAGCACATCAATTAGGGTTTTTGTGACAGTTTCCCCACCTTCGTTTGTTGAGTTGAGGTAGAGTTCTATGGTGGCATCCTCTTTATTGAGCAATTGCATCACAAATATTAAATCCTCGCAGGTCATAGCATCGCCAGCAAACGAAAGTCTGTTTGGTAAATTCGGCTCAGCCGCAGTACCGTAGAATTTTTCATCTGGAGCGGTTGTGAAGATTTTATATTCTGGCTCGTAATTCTTTACAGTTGTTCCATCTGGATTTGGATACGACCGTCTGTTTTCTTCCATGGTACTTGTTTTGATAGCGCCATAGGAATTACAACAAAACACGAAACGGTAGGGCATAACACCCGCTAAATATACCTTAGAAGTGTAGTGGTCGTTGGAAAAGGTATAAAAAGTTGACCAGGCCTCGGCGGTTGCGCCATTTGTGGTAAGTCCCCATGAACGGGAATAGATACGTCCATCAACCTGTGTCTTGCTTGCATAGTTTACAACTGAAACGTCAAAATATTTAAAATCCAGTGGCTTGAGCTCGTTTCCATAATGTGTTTTTGAACCAATATCGTGCCCTATGTAAAACTCCAAGTAGTATAATCCATTTCGGGGAACAGTTATTTCTATTGCATTATATCCATTATCCTCGTCAACAATCTTTGGCCCGTAATAGGCTTCTTGGTAGTTATTGATATAACCAGGATTGCCACTGGTGGGAAGATTGTATCCCATAAATGTTGTCGGCAAAGAACCTTCTCCGTTAAGCGGAATAACTGGGTCATCACCTTCTCGTTCGGCCTCACTCAATCCGTTATCTACAGTTGTAGATAAGTCACCATCGTCTTTTGCGCATTGTCTTAAACGATATTTTATTTCTTGACCAGTAACAGGATTTTTGTATATTCCACCCGATAGACTTAAATCGCCTTCATTATGAAGAATCCCCCCGACTCCAAAATATATTTTTTCCTTATTGCAGTCGTCAATTCGGATGTACAGCCTATCATTTTCTCCGCAACTTGACCCATCGCCATTGTATCGTGCAAACGCACGTGATGGTCCAGAACCACCTTCACGTGAACCTAACGCCAAATAGCATTGACCTTTAGGCTGAGGATTTGCTTCAGTTCCACAGTTGGGCATAAATTGTTTGGTTCCGTCCGCAAAAACGGAAGTTATAATGCAGAATAGTGATAATATTGTCAAAAATAACTGTTTCATATTGAGTTCATTAGATCCCTTAGAGGGGTTCATATAATCTATTCGCAAGTTATAAAAACAAAAATGCAAAATCAATAAAAAATAGGGGAAAATATGAACATTGATAAACAAACATTGTTGATGCGTTTATATGTCATATTTTTTTGTTATGGAGTGTATTTGGCGTTAAAAACTGATTTTTCGTGTCTTATCTGGCAAAACGGCGATTGTGACGTGTAGCGTGTTTGCTGGCAATAACGGTTCGGCTATGTCGGGCCATTCTATCAGACAAAGGTTTCCACTATAAAAATAGTCTTCGGCACCTATATTTTGAAGGTCGGCTATTGTTTCCAACCGATACAGGTCGAAATGATAAATTGTTTCGTCCGAAGGGGTGAGGTATTCGTTGATGATGGCAAACGTGGGACTTGCAACGTTGTCGGTAACGCCAAATTCTGCACACAGCGCTTTGATGAACGTGGTTTTTCCCGCACCCATTTCTCCGTGAAAGGCAATGACGCGGTGGTCGCCTATGGCTGCCTTGAAATCTCGTGCCGCTTGGGCTATCTCGTCTATCGAATTAATTGTAATTTCCATTGTTCTTTTGTTATTCGTAGCGAAGTGCTACAATCGGGTCCAAATTTGCAGCTTTTTTTGCAGGATACCAACCAAAAAATATTCCTGTCACCGCACACACGAAAAATGAGATGACGAGCGACGAAACGGTTATGATGGTCGGCCACTGGGTGAATATAGTGGTAACTTTTGCGGCGGTTATGCCGAATGCCACGCCTATGAGTCCGCCCGTTACGCTGATGAAAATTGCTTCGGTAAGAAATTGAAGCAGAATATCCTTGCTTCTTGCTCCCACAGCCATTCGCAGACCGATTTCGCGGGTACGTTCTTTCACCGACACATACATTATGTTCATAATGCCTATACCGCCAATAAGCAACGAAATTCCTGCAATCACAACCAGCAACGTCGTAAGAATGTCGGTTGTGGAACTTGCCGTTGTCAGCAGTTCTTCCATCGACATTATGCGGAACGGGTTGTTGGTGCCGTCGCTTTTGTGGACGCGTTGCAAAATTTGTGTGACTTCCTCCACGGCTTGCTGGGCAACACTTTCGTCTTGTGCGGAAGCCACGATGGAATTTACGTAGGTTATTGCCATAATACGTTTCTGCACGGTGGTAAACGGTGCAAGAATCACATTGTCTTGGTCTTGTCCCCACGTGTTTTCACCCTTCGATTCCAACACGCCGATGACTTGAAACGGCGTATTTTTGAAACGGATTGTCTTCCCAATCGGGTCTTCGGTTCCAAATAGGTTGGTAACGACAGTCTGACCAATTACAGCTACTTTCGACGATTGACTGACGTGCCGTTCGGTGAACATGCTGCCTTTTTTCACCTCCATTTTCTTGATGTCAAGATAATCGGGATATACGCCATAAATTGTTGACGGCCAGTTGTTTGCTTCGTGTATCGTTTGCCCGCCACTTTGAACAATGGGGGAGACGTGGTCAACGAATTGTGCTTCTTTTTGAATGGCTTCCACATCTTTGAGCGTCATACTTCGTTGCGAACCATCGTCTATTCTTACGCCGCCAACGCGTTCCGAGCCGGGACGTATGGTAATCATATTCGAGCCCATCTGCGAAATCTGTGCTTTGATGCTCTGCTTGGAACCTTCGCCAATGGCAAGCATAGTAATCACCGCACCTACGCCGATGATGATTCCAAGCATAGTGAGGAATGTTCTCAATTTATTGAGAATCACCGCTTTCCAAGCAACTTTGACTAAATTTGAGAAGACCATTAATTATTATGTATATTGTTTTGAAAACAACCGTTCAAATGTAGTATAAAATTTGAAAAATATGGTAGGACTTGAGGTCATTTAATAGATTTTATTGTATATTTGAAAAGCCTGATTTGTTTTATTAACCAATCGTAATTACAAAAGTATTTGTTGTACTAAGAAATTTTTATTAAAACTCTTGCTTTTCTTATTTTGATATTATATTTTTGTGAAAGTAATTTACGTACTAAGTATAAATGAGGTTAAAACTGAAAACATTTGCTAACGTGGTTTCTGGTGTGTATGTAAGGGAATGTCCTACAGGTGATATCAGATGTTTACAGGTGAAAGATTTGCTTATGGCTTCGCCTGAAACAACTGCGTGTCGTGTGGAGTTTGTTGGCAAATTAAGTAATTATTTGTTGAAAAAGGGGGATTTGCTTTTTGCTGGAAAGGGAACGACATATTTGTGTAAGAAGTTTGATTGGGATTTTATTGCCATACCATCTACGACATTATATTCTATTCGGCTTAACACCAATATCGTTACTCCTGAATATTTATGTTGGTATTTGAACCATCCAAGTGTTGTGGCTGTGGTAAAAACGTCTCAAGTCGGAACTGGTACGCCTATGATACATAAAGGAACGTTGGAAAATTTGGAAGTTGTTATTCCTGACAAAAAAAAGCAACGTCAGATTGTCGAACTTTCATCTTTGCAAGACAGGGAACGGAGGATTCTTCGGGCTCTTGCGGAAAAAAGGGCTCAACTTACCAATCAGATACTTATTAATGAATTAAAAGAAAAATAAATATGGAAGTAAAGAAAATCAGTCAAGAAGATATTAACCGCACGGTTTGGAAAGCATGCGACACGTTTCGGGGCGTTATTGACCCAAGCCAGTATAAGGATTATATACTGACTATGCTGTTTTTGAAATATGTGAGCGATGTCTATAAATCTAAGTTTAATGATTATCTTGTTAAATATGAAGGTGATAAGGAACGTGCCGAGCGAGCGATGCGCCACGAACGTTTTGTAGTGCCAGAGAAAAGTTCTTTCGATTTTCTTTATGAGCACCGCACGGCTACCAACATTGGAGAACTGATTGACGAGGCTTTGGCCGACCTTGAAGATGCCAACCGTGAGAAGATGAGCAGTGAGGATGGCAGCAGCATCTTCCGAAATATCAGTTTCAATAGTGCCAATCTTGGTGAAACGAAAGAAAAAAACGCCCGACTGAAGAATCTTTTGCAGGATTTTCAAGGTGTTGATTTGGACGAATCGCATTTGGAAAACAACGACATCATCGGTGATGCCTATATGTATCTTGTGTCAACCTTTGCTGGTGAGGCGGGGAAGAAAGCAGGTGATTTCTTCACGCCTGCCGAAGTTTCCACTCTGCTGGCCAAACTTACCAAGAGCAATCCTGGCGCACGTATTTGTGACGTCACCTGCGGCTCTGGTTCTTTGCTGATTAAGGCAGGAAAGGAGGTTGGCAACAACAACTTCTCGCTTTACGGACAGGAGGTGAACGGCAGCACGTGGGCGCTGGCTATGATGAATATGTTTCTGCACGGATTCGACAATGCTGTAATCCGCTGGGGCGACACCTTGCGCAATCCGAAACTGAAAATCAACGACAAGCTGATGAAGTTTGACACGGTGGTGGCCAATCCGCCTTTCTCGCTCGACAAATGGGGCGCCGACGAGGCCGAGAGCGACCCCTACAACCGTTTCTGGCGAGGCATTCCGCCAAAGAGCAAGGGCGACTGGGCTTTCATCAGCCATATGCTTGAAGTGGCCGACGACAATGGCGGCAAGGTGGGTGTAATTATTCCCCACGGTGTGCTGTTCCGTGGCGGCAGTGAGGGGAAAATCCGTCAGTATATTCTTGAAAATGAGCACATTCTTGAAGCAGTGATAGGCTTGCCCGCCAATCTTTTCTACGGCACGGGCATTCCTGCCGCAATCGCAATTTTCCGCAAGGGACGCGGTTCTGAAAATGTGCTGTTCATCGATGCCAGCCGCGAGTACGAAAACGGCAAGAACCAGAACAAGTTGCGTCCGCAGGACATTGACCATATTGTTGGTATATATCGTAAATTTGCCAATGGCGAGTTGCAGCCAGGCGTGGTGGAAGACAAATATGCCTACGTTGCCACACCCAGCGAAATCCGCGAGAACGACTACAATCTGAACATTCCGCGTTATGTTGACACCTACGAGGAAGAAGCCGAGATTGACATTACGGCCGTGCAGAAGGAGATAGATGCGTTGGAGACCGAACTGGCCGAAGTGCAAGGAAAAATGAAGGAGTATTTGAAGGAGTTGGGATATTAACAGACCATTTCGTGGATATGCACGAAATGGTATTAAATTATAAATAACTAAAAAACAAGAAGATATGAGCAAAAAACTTGCTAAAAAGACAATGACCTTGTTTGAAAGCATCAAACATATTGATGAGAACGGTGTAGAGTATTGGACTTCGCGCAGTTTATGGAAGATACTGGAGTACAACGAATATAGAAACTTTATTCCCGTTATCGAAAAGGCAAAAATAGCATGTGAAAATAGTGGGCAAAGAATAGAAGATCATTTCGAGGACATCAACGAAATGGTCGCGATTGGTTCCGGTGCGTTACGTCCCATAGATTCCATCAAACTTTCAAGATACGCTTGCTACTTGATAGTGCAAAACGCCGATCCGAGCAAAACCATTGTAGCACAAGGACAGACCTATTTTGCTATCCAAACCCGCATCGCTGAAGTTCAGCAAATGAAGGAATATCAAGAGCTTACCAGTGAAGAAGAAAAGCGATTATTCCTTCGTTCGGAGTTGCTGAAACACAATTCCCAGTTGGCAAGTGCCGCGAAAGATGCCGGTGTGATAGACTCAAAAGATTATGCCATCTTTCAGAATTACGGCTATCAAGGATTATATGGAGGAATGACTGCGAAAGACATTCATGCGAGGAAAGGACTGAAGAAGAGCCAGAAGATATTGGACCACATGGGCAGTACGGAATTGGCCGCCAACTTGTTCCGAGCCACTCAAACGGAAGAAAAACTTCGGCGAGAAAATATCAAAGGAAAACAAAAAGCTAACATGACCCACTATGAGGTTGGTGCAAAAGTACGCCAAACCATTAAAGAACTGGGGGGAACCATGCCAGAAGACCTTCCAACCGTGGAAAACATAAAACAAATCGAAAAGAAAAAGAAACAATTGAATTCGGGGGAAAAAGAAACCAACAAATAATAAACACAACTTTAAGGTTTACAAACAAACTCAAAAGAAAACTGATATAACAGAAACAATGACAGAAAGTATTATCACATTATTTTCAGATTACAGTTGGACAATGACTTTAATTCACCTAGTTACTGCTATCATTATGTTTTTCATTGTCAATTGGATGGGGGCAAAGTCTGTTTCAATTGGTTATTTGCAAATGTCAATTGTTGTGGAAGAAGAATCTTTCCCAGCTTTTAATTTCTTGTTTAAGACGATAGCACCTGTAATAATAATGATATTATTTGTTGCTTTAGCGCAGGCTGTGCATTTCGATTCTTTTACAATCCATTGTTATTTGATAGTGGTTTATTACTGGATAATAAGAGTCTGCGTAGTGACTCTATATGGAAGGAGGGCTTTAACCAATTGGGCAACTCAACTTTTATATTGGATAACATCTATTGGCTTATCTATTTGTGTATATAAACTCATTGACAAAGTTGACAAAATATTACCGGATCCTGAATCTTTGCGTGATGAAATGTGGATCTTAATTATTTTGTTCTTATACAGCACGTTCAATAAAATGACTTTTGGTAGAGCAGGTACTATAAAAAGGAAAGAGAAGTATCTTAATAAAACATATTCACAATTGAAATCTAAATATGATAAAATCATTTCAAAAGAGTGCAAGAACTATTTTTTCATACAGGTGGTTTATGCAATCATGATATACGAAAACTTTAACCGACCAAAGATCGTCAGATGGATTGAGAATATTCATTTTTGGATAACAAAGAAGCCTCATACACTTGGAATAATGCAAGTTATGACTTCGGAAATGATTGACGATGAACAATCTATATCATTAGCTATAAATAAAATAATATCTGATTGTGAAAATATTATACAAGAGTATGCAAAAAACGAAGATCGTTTTTATTTGGATACAGTTGTTGCAAAAATTGCTGGAAAATATAATAAGGATGATGACTATGTAGAAGAAGTGGGACAGATTTTTTCCACCATCTCTGACACCGAAAAAGCATCTATTTCATTCTATCATATATATGAGCATCTTAACCTAAGATACGACAACATCGACCAATACTATACTTTTTCATTCAACAATTAGCATAGATATTACCATTATGAACAATAACAACCAACATATCCCCGCAGGCTACAAACTCTCGCCACTCGGCCCCATTCCCGAAGACTGGGAAGTGAAGAGGCTGGGAGAAATAGGTGAAGTCCTAATGTGCAAAAGAATTATGAAATATCAGACAGATTCTTGTGGTGATATTCCTTTTTTCAAAATTGGCACGTTTGGAGGAAAACCTGATGCATACATTTCTAAAGAAGTATTTGATGAGTATAAAGCAAAGTATTCTTATCCAAAGGTTGGAGATGTGTTGATTTCTGCTGCGGGAACAATTGGACGAAGCGTTATTTTCGATGGGACACCATCATATTATCAAGACTCGAATATAGTTTGGATTGACAATGATAATAAGCAATTGTTGAACAAATACTTATATTACTACTACTCTACTATTAATTGGATCACAGATACGGGCACTATTCCAAGATTGTATAATGGAGCTTTAAAAGCGATACAAATACCATTGCCACCTATTAAACAACAAAAACAAATTGTTTCGATTTTGGAACTTTGGGACACCGCCATAGCCAAGCAAGCCCAATTAGTTGAGAAACTCACCCTGCGCAAGCGCGGACTTATGCAGCAACTGCTCACGGGGAAGAAACGGCTGAAAGGGTTTGGAGGAGAGTGGAATGAAGTGAGGTTGGGGGAGGTATTTGACGAGCGCAACGAAACAAAATGCGACAATCTACCATTATTGTCAATTACTGGCGACAAAGGAGTGATTTATCAATCAGAATCAGACAAGAGAGATATTTCAAACGAAGACAAATCGAAATACAAACGTATTTGTCCAAACGATATTGGATACAATACTATGAGGATGTGGCAAGGCAGAAGTGCTTTGTCGGAATTGGAAGGAATTGTTAGTCCCGCATACACTATTGTTACGCCAAAAGAGAGCGTTGATGTGAGATTTATGGCAATGCTTATTCAGCAACCGCGAATAGTTTATGGTTTTTGGACACATTCTCAAGGTTTGGTAAGCGATACTTTGAATTGCAAATACCCTGATTTCAGCCAAGTGAAGGTCTCAATACCTTCAAAAGAAGAACAAACTGCAGTTGCAAATTTCTTTGTCGAATTGGACAAAGAAATCGAGTTGGCGAACAAGAAATTAGCGAGGTTGCAAGAGGAGAAGAAGGGGCTGATGCAGGTGCTTTTGAGTGGAAAGAAAAGAATTAAATAACATAAAAAAGTGGATTATAAGATGGATAAATTATTCAAGTATATTGGTAGGATAGCTGCGATAACTACTACAGTGGCAGGACTTATTGGAATATATTTTGCGTTACACGAAAAACGCGTTAAACTAAATGTTGAAATAATTAGTCTCGAGAATTTAACCGCGCACGACACGATTGAAGACTTATCAATAAAGTATTATTATTCGGATACTTTGGAGGTGCATAATTTATGGAAAGTACAATGTATCATCAGAAATATAGGTGATAAAACAATTGTTGGAACTGGCACAGAAAAACAAATTTTAAGTGATGGGCTGCCTATTCATTTTAACAAGTCAGAAAAAAGCTGTAGAACATTATCTGTGAGAATTTTAAATTCTAATAACGAAGCCTATCTTAGAAATCAAAAATTGTATTTCCAACAATGGAGAAGAGACGAGTATGTTGAATTAATGGCTTATATAGAAAGTCCGTATCAGCCAGAAGTACAACTTAGTGATAGAGATATAGTTGATTCTGAAATTTCATACTCTGTCTACACACCAAAACGTGAATATAGGATTATTGCAGACCATCTGCCTATTTGGTTGAATATAACTCTTAAAATTGTTTACGTGGTTTCTGTCGTGCTTTTTGTAATAGCTTGTTTGGTAGGTTTATTTACTCAAAATAGTGACAAAACAACAAAAATCGCATTGTTATTAATTATCGGTTTCTTGCTATTGCCGATTATTTGGTTGCTATAAATAAAGCATTTTTATGAGCCTGATATCATTCAAAGAAAACGACATAAGCCAGCGTCCAGCATTTGAGTTGCTGTGAAGTTTTGTTCTGAAATACAATTGATAACCGAAAAAAATATATACCAATGATAACAAAAACCGAACTGCAAGAATTGTTGCAAACCACCGAGACCTACCGCGTGGAGCGAACCACTTCCACAGGTGATATGGACAAGTTTCAGGAAGCCATTTGTGCTTTCTCAAACGATTTGCCCAATTCCAAGAAAAAAGGTTATTTAATCATTGGTGCTTACGATAATGGCACTTTGTCGGGGCTGAAAGTGGATGACGCCCTGCTCAAGAAGATTGCCGCCATCCGTTCCGATGGCAACATTCTGCCATTGCCAGTGATGTCGGTCGAGCGCTTCGAGTTTCCCGAAGGCGACTTGCTTGTGGCTGAGGTTTCGCCGTCGCTGGTGCCGCCTGTCCGTTACCGCGGACGAACCTTTGTACGCATAGGTCCCCGCCGCGACATCGCTACTGAAGCTGAAGAACGAATCCTTATGGAACGTCGGACATCGTATATGGCAACCTTCGACGCAATGCCCTGTTTTGGTGCTACAATAAACGATATTTCCACAGACTACATCAGGCAGGAATACCTTCCGCAGGTTATTGATGCGGAGGTGCTGGCAAGCGATAAACGTGACATAAAGGAGCAAATGGCGGCAATTCATCTGTATGACTTGACAAACGATTGTCCAACCAATGCTGCGCTAATTCTTTTTGGCAAGAATCCGCGTCATTTCTTCCCTGGTTTTTATATTCAGTATGTTCGCTTTGAGGGTAAATCAATCGGGGGAACGGTTCTCAACGAGAAACGGTTTCAAGGACCGCTTTATCAGATGCTACCCGAATTGGAGCAATTTGTCAGCAATGCCGTTATCACCCAGCGCCCTGTGTCTGTCAGCCTTTTTCGGGAGAAGACAGTCATCAACTATCCCAACAATGCGCTGCGGGAGTTGTTGATGAACGCTTGTATGCATCGCGATTATCAGTCGAATATGCCTGTCCGCTTATATCAGTTTGATGAGCATATTGAAATTATGAATGCAGGAGGACTGTATGGCGAGGCTCGTCCAGAGAATTTTCCTACGGTGAACGATTATCGCAATCCTATTGTTGCCGAAGCAATGAAGGAAATGAAGTATGTGAATATGTTCAATCAGGGAATCCGTCGTGTGCAGGAAATGCTGCGTGAGAACAACAACAAGGATGCAGATTTCGATGTGTCAAAACTGACAGTTTTTGTTGTGAATGTATTCTCAACAATTAATGATGCAGAAGGTGTCACTCAAGGTGTCACTCAAGGTGATACTCAAAATGATACCCAAGGTGATACTCAAGATGATACTCAAGATGGCACCCAAGGTGGCACTCAAGAT
>DFGI01000029.1 GCA_002371705.1 Bacteroidales bacterium UBA3754 | reverse complement strand
AATATCCGCACGGACAGGGATTCATCGAGGCTATCAACATAAAACTTGCTGGATAATCCACCGTGAATTTTGCACGTGAGATATTGATATGTCTATCTTCCAACGGCTGCCGCATAACTTCGAGAACTTGCCGTTTAAATTCAGGCAGCTCGTCAAGAAACAGCACGCCATTATGTGCAAGTGAAATTTCACCAGGTTGAGGATATGTACCACCGCCAACTAAAGCGACATCGCTCACCGTATGATGTGGGGAACGGAACGGACGTTCTGTCATCAACGATACGTGCCCGCCCAATTTTCCTGCCACGGAATGAATTTTCGTCGTTTCCAATGCTTCGTGCAAAGTCAACGGAGGCAATATGGAAACAATTCGTTTCGCCAACATAGTTTTTCCCGCTCCCGGCGGTCCTACCATTATGAGATTATGACCACCTGCCGCGGCTATTTCCAACGCGCGTTTCACATTCTCCTGCCCTTTCACATCGGCAAAATCATAGGTGCAATTATCAATGTGTTTGAAAAATTCTTCACGGGTATTCACTTCTGTTTTCTCCAGCGTAACCTTCTCCTCGAAAAAATCAATCACTTGTTTGATATTTTCCACACCATACACGTCCAAATCGTTTACCACAGCGGCTTCCAAAGCATTTTCCTTGGGCAGTATAAAACCTTTGAATCCAAATTTTCTGGCTTCTATTGCCATCGACAAAGCCCCGTTTATGCGGTGTACGCCGCCATCAAGCGATAATTCGCCCATTATAAGATAATCCCCCACACGCTCTGATGCAATCTGTTGCGAAGCCGCCAATATTCCTATAGCAAGCGTCATATCATACGACGTGCCCTCTTTCCTCAAGTCGGCTGGCGCCATATTAATGGTAATTTTCCGTCCGGGTAATTGATATCCAACGCTTCGTAACGCCGATTCTATCCGCTGTTGGCTTTCCTTCACCGCACTGTCGGGCAACCCGACCAAATAAAAATTCACACCGCTCACAATGTCGGTTTCTACTGTAATTATACGGGCATCTATTCCATTCACAGCCCCACCATACGTTTTTACAAGCATATCATTAAATTCGTTGCAGCACTTGCAGTGCTTTATTTAATTCAAAGATAGGCTATTTTTCATAATAAAAAACCCCGAACCAGCTCATTGCTTGCTCGGGGTTTCCAGTTCTTACGATTTACTTATCGTTACTTCTTGACTTTTATTGAATGTTCGATAATTGCTGAAAAAACATCTGCTTCATTCAATCCTTCCGCACGCATTTGTTTCGGAACAATGCTCGCTTTACTCATACCTGGATTGGTATTTATTTCCAAAAAGTTCATATCTCCGTTTGATGTTATAATGAAATCAACACGGCAAATACCAAAACAGCCTAAATATTTATAAATTTTTGCGGTTTCTTCTTTGCACAACGCCGTTACTTTTTCTGGCAACTGAGCTGGCGTAATTTCCTGACTATAACCGCTTTCGTATTTTGCCTGATAATCAAAGAATTCGTTTTTCGTTTGTATCTCCGTAATCGGCAACACGTGAACGCCATTTTTCACTTCATATGCACCAACCGACACTTCAATTCCTTTCACAAAACGTTCAATAATTACCTCATCATCTTCCTCAAACGCCTTCTTTATAGCTGGAATCATATCGGCTTCAGTTTTCACTTTCGACACGCCAAAACTTGAACCGCCATTATTTGGTTTCACAAAACACGGTAATCCAACTTTTTCAACGATTTTTTCCACATTCACCTCGTTCCACGGACGAAGCAGCACCGCATCGGCGGTTTTAATGCCAAACGATTTTAAGAATGTTTTTGTGGCATATTTGTTAAATGTCAACGAGCCTGTGAACACGCCACAACTTGTATATGGAATGCCCAACAAATCCCAATATCCCGGCATTTGGCCATCTTCGCCCGGTGTTCCATGGATGGAATTATATACGCAGTCGAATGTGATTTTCTTACCTTGATATTGAAATGAAAAATCACTCTTGTTAATTGGGAATTCCCCGTCTGGCATTTGAACCATCCAGTCTCCATGCGAAATAAATACCGTATAAACATCATATTTATTCGCATCAATCATACCGCTCACCTGAATGGCGCTATTTTTCGAAATGTCTGATTCTGAAGTAAAACTACCTCCAACAACAGCAATTTTCTTTTTCATTGTTTTCTCTTTTTATAAGATTCTATATAATTTGATATTGATTTATTGTATGCCTCAGAAAGTTTTTGAACGATTGGATTGTCAACTTTGTATTCAATCGACTCCACCGAACGTATCGGAAGAACTTTAGGCGACGTTCCCGAAATAAAAGCAGCATCGAAATCCGACAATTCCGACAAATGTATCTTTCTCTCTTCCAAAGGAATACGCAATGAATGTATCAATGAAACAATCTGTAAGCGAGTTATGCCACACAACACATCCTGCGCCATAGCCGTAACAATGGTGTTGCCTTTTACAAAAAAGGTGTTTGATTTGCTTCCTTCCGTCACATTATGGTCATTATCAACCAACAACACTTCATATACACCAGTTTCGGCGATTTTTTTGTATGCATTAGTTTTCACCGCGGCTTCCTGTTTCACATTCGGATTAGCACGTTCGCCGACGAACGTTCCGCAAGCAACGCCATTTGCATACATTTCAGCCGTCGGATACGAATGTTTTATTTCATACACAAGATATTGCGTTTCGTTTGCGGCAGAAATGCTATACACGCAACGAATATTTCCGTGTACCACGCCATATTGCCGAATAAATTGATTGATTGATTGTTCAAACCAACTTTCCTCAAACGGTCGTTTCCGTTCCGACAGGTCAAATGATTTGAAAAAACGGGCAGAATGATCTTCCACGAACAACGGCACGCCATCCATCACCCTGAGCACATCGTAAATCACCGTCGCACCAGACGGTATCTGCACATCAGTAGCAGGGCGCATCGCGCCGTCAACCAAAATCTGTGTAGATATACAATCCTGTACCATTACTCTTATATTTTGCTGGGTAAAAGTATTAAAAAACTATATCGCCAATCTGTATCAGCTGTTTTTTTATTAACCAAATATTTACAATAAAAAAGGGCGACTTCATATTTGAAATCGCCCTTTGGTTCTCTACCTCTATTTATTAGAATTTGAATCCTATTGTGAACGTAATGTTATCGCGCTTGATTGTAGAATTTGAACTTACGATATTGCCTTTCAAATCACGATAGAAATCGTTTGTTTGTTTTGATTTCGCACGCAACCAAGCCAAGTCGCAATACACAGTGTTGGTAGCCAAACCTACGCCAGCCGAGTAATCGTTACGGTAGAATTTATCGCCCGAAATGTTCTTATATGGATTACCATACATAGCATAACCTGCTCTGAACAAAAATGGTCCATAGCGGAATTCACCACCACACTTAATGTTGTTAACCGCTTTCAATTCATCAGCGATTTGGCTACTTTGATTCATCAACAGCGCATCATCCGAAGTAAACGTACATTGAGAATAGTTCATTGACTCAAAATCGACGCCAATATTTGCAACATTCTTATACACAAATCCTAACGACCCCACGAATTTTGCAGGCTGACCAATTTTATAGTCATACGCATACGTTTCAGGTTTTCTGTGCGATGTAGAACCATTTACTTCCTTGTTATATGTAACATCAAGCGATGTTTCGCCATCTTCGCTAATACTATATGTAACAGGTGTGTGGATGGCAGCACCAATGCGCACATATTCAATTGGACGGACAATCACGCCAAATTTTCCACCAACGCCATTGCCTGTCAAATCATAATCTTCCATATACGAGAATTTGTTCAATTCTGAGTTGTTGTCATCAACTGTTTCTGTAATTACGCGAGTTTCTCTGTAATACATATTGGTCAATGTCAAATCAGCGCCAAAATAAACCCATTCAGTGAAGTTCACACCAATATTGAACAGATATTCATTCTTTTGCCCGTCACGTTCTATTTGAATATTTTGGTTCATATTGCTATAATCAGCAGCACCATTTTTATCAACGAAATCACTGTAATACGTGTTTGTGCCTTCATCAAAATTTACCAAATACGTATCCCAAGCAAGTTTTTCATAAAGATCATCCCAAGCGCCACTACCTTTTATTGAGCCGAGTCTCAAGAAATCGTCAGTTAACGATGAATTTGGTGTTTTGTTCGTGAAATTAAGTGTCTCATAATAACGATTTTGTGCGTTATACGAGAACCCGAACGAAATACCCGACACAAAAATTTCATTTTGCTTCATTGGTTTGTAATACAAAAGTCCCATGCTTGGCATTTTCAATGCTGTAGAAAACGCCTTAGCGTATCCATGGTAATAATTTTCCGATTTAGCATATATGTATGCCGGAGACAATTCAAAAACTGATTTTTTGAACGATGCCGAACTTGCCGGGTTCACACTCATTGCGCTCACATTACCGCCCAACGATGATAAAGCACCAGCCATAGCCATATAGCGGCCATCGCCTTCCACAAACGATTCACTGAAACGCAACGCGCTATTGAAATCTTGGGCATTCAATGTCAAAGCACCAACCAGCCCAGCTACTATTAAATTTATCTTTTTCATGTCACTTTATTTTTTGCAAATATACATAAAACTTTTAATTATACTATCTTCTTGAAGACGAACTATGCGACGAGCCACCACGTGACGAACCTCCGTACGACGAGCTGTGCGATGAACCGCTGCTTGACCGAGAAGAGCTGTACGAACTTGACGAGCGCGATGAGCTACTGCTTGGACGTGATGAGTGGTACGACGAGCTTGACGAGTGCGATGAGCTGCTGCTTGGTTTACTGCTGTAGCTTCTGCTTGTTGAGCTCTGCGGTGAACCTTGCGGGCCTCGTGAATAGCTGCTTCTGCTGCTCGACGACGGGCTTGAGTACGATTTCTGGCTCGATGACGAGCTTGACGAACTTGTTGCTCTACCCGTTGATGTACGAGATGAGTTCGAAGGTGCGCCCGCTGCTTGTCCAGACGACGAACGAGACGAACTTGATGGCGTACTGCTTACACGGCCTGACGATTGACTTGAATACGACTTCTGGTTCGTTGATGAACTTGACGAAGAAGTAGTTGGTCTGCCTGACGATGTACGTGCCGAATTTGATGGTGCACCACTTGTCCGTTCAGACGATTGGCTTGAGTACGATTTTGACGTTGTGCCCGAAGTCGAACTTGTTGGTCTGCCAGACGATGTACGCGTAGAATTTGACGGTGCACCGCTTGAACGTCCTGACGATTGATTTGAATAAGCCTTCGACGACGTACTTGATGACGAACTTGTCGGTCTGCCCGATGTTGTGCGCGACGAGTTTGAAGGAGCACCTACCGAACGGCTTTGCGATTTTGTACCATTTGAAGCTGTAGTCGGAGCTTTATACGAACCGCCATCACGTGTTGCCACAGTCGAGCGAGGTCCATAGCTACGATTCGGAGCATATCTGTGTGACGACGGTCTGTCGTATGCGTAGTGATGTTTGTGATGATAATACGCAGGACTATGATAATGATGATGATAATAATATGGACGATAGTACGAATAATAGTATGGATATCCATAATAATATGAATAATAGTACGGACGATGCCAGTAACGATATGAATATGGATACCAATAGTCGTAGTCATAATAATAATAGCTACGTCCGAACGGATAATAGCCTATAGAAAAATATGGGCCACCGATACGGAAAGAAACATCCCATGTTGGGTCATACGAAGTCATCAAACGACGAGAATAGTAATGGTCATCGTCGAAAAACTCTTCCGATGCGGCATAATTTTCTTCAGCATCCGCTGAATCATAAGCCTGCGAATCAGATTGGACCTCCGACGTTGACGGCGATGCATACACAGCATTCGGTTCCGTTACGTCTAACGATGTGTAACGTTCGTTAAACGAAACAACTGAAGCGCACGATGTGAGCATCGCCGCTCCTAAAATCATCAGTAATACATTTGTTTTCATAGTTAAATCCTCCGAATGGTTAAAATTATCAATATTTTTTTTTTATTTGCATTAAAATTTAATCAATTTGCTATAAGCAATTATCATACCAAAATTATGGCTAAATTAACAAGTCGAAAAGAAAATTACTCGCAATGGTACAACGAGCTTGTTGTACAAGCGAATCTGGCAGAAACCTCATCGGTTCGTGGATGTATGGTTATCAAGCCTTACGGATATGCAATTTGGGAAAAAATGCAACACCAGCTTGATTCAATGTTCAAAGCAACGGGGCACGTAAATGCTTACTTTCCACTTTTCATACCAAAATCTTTCTTCAGCAAGGAAGCAAGCCACGTGGAAGGGTTTGCCAAGGAATGTGCGGTGGTTACCCACTATCGTTTGAAAAATGACCCCGACGGGAAAGGCGTCGTGGTTGACGAGAACGCAAAACTTGAGGAAGAATTGATTGTACGCCCAACTTCGGAGACAATTATTTGGAACACATATAAAAAATGGATACACTCTTACCGTGATTTACCCATATTGTGTAATCAATGGGCTAACGTGGTTCGTTGGGAAATGAGAACGCGTCTGTTCCTCCGTACTGCTGAATTTTTGTGGCAAGAAGGTCACACGGCACACGCTACGGCTGAAGAAGCTCGCGAAGAAGCGGAGAAGATGATTAACGTATATGCTGATTTCGCCGAAAATTTCTTGGCAATTCCTGTCATTAAAGGTGTGAAATCCGCAAACGAACGTTTTGCCGGTGCTCTTGACACATACACAATTGAGGCGTTGATGCAAGACGGAAAAGCTTTGCAATCGGGAACATCGCACTTCTTAGGACAGAATTTCGCCAAAGCGTTCGATGTGACGTTTACAAAGAAAGACGGAACGTCTGATTACGTGTGGGCTACATCGTGGGGAGTGTCAACTCGTTTGATGGGAGCTTTGATTATGACGCACTCCGACGACAATGGTCTTGTTCTGCCTCCCAAATTGGCTCCAATCCAAGTTGTGATTGTTCCTATTTATAAAAACGACGAACAATTGTCCGCAATCACCGAAAAGGCAATGCAAGTAAAACAAGCATTGGAAGCACGCGGCATTACCGTGAAATACGATGACGACGACACACAAAAGCCAGGATGGAAGTTTGCCGAATACGAATTGAAAGGCGTTCCTGTACGTTTGGCCATGGGTGCCCGCGACCTTGAAAACGGCACAATCGAAGTTGCCCGTCGCGACACGTTGACGAAAGAAACCGTTTCGTTCGACAATGTTGACGAATATGTAGAAAAACTTTTGGATGACATACAGAAGAATTTGTTGCAAAAAGCAAAAGATTTCCGTACGGCACATACATACAAAGTTGATACCTACGAAGAATTCAAGGAACGAGTAAAAAATTGCGACGGCTTTATCTTGGCTCACTGGGATGGCACAACCGAGACCGAGGAAAAAATCAAGGAGGAAACAAAAGCAACAGTTCGTTGCATTCCATTCGATGCTCCAGACGAGGAAGGAACGTGCATTTATTCGGGAAAACCGTCGCACAAACGAGCTTTGTTTGCTATCGCATACTAAAAAAGTTTTGTGTAAACTTGGGAATTTGTGGTTAATTAGTATATTTGCCACACCAAAATAGGTCGGTTCGGTAGCTCAGCTGGATAGAGCAACAGCCTTCTAAGCTGTGGGGCTCGGGTTCGAATCCCGACCGGATCACTCGCGTTCGGCAACAAGATCGTAAAATCGATACCGCTCCGCTAAATCGATGGGACGACTTGTGCCTCCGCTCTCCCCACAAATTAAAATTTGC
>DFGI01000031.1 GCA_002371705.1 Bacteroidales bacterium UBA3754 | reverse complement strand
TCACCACCACCCATTGGGTGATCTACTGGGTTCATAACAACACCTCTGTTTCGTGGACGACGTCCCAACCATCTTGAACGTCCAGCCTTACCAGATTGTTCCAACGAATGTTCTGGATTTGAAACCGAACCGATAGTTGCTTTGCAAGTCACAAGCACCATTCTTGTTTCTCCTGAAGGCAATTTGATGATTGCATATTTGCCATCACGTGATGCCAACTGAGCATACGAGCCAGCGCTACGTGCTAATTGTGCGCCTCTACCCGGAGTCATTTCAATATTATGGATGATTGTACCAAGAGGAATATCTTTCAAGTACAATGCATTTCCAACTTCAGGTTCCGCAGTTGCGCCAGAAACGATTTTCTGACCTACTTGGATACCGTTTGGAGCAACGATGTAGCGTTTTTCGCCATCAGTGTATTGAACCAAACAAATTCGTGCACTTCTATTAGGATCATATTCAATAGTCAACACTTCTGCTTGAATATCTTCTTTATCTCTCTTGAAGTCAATGATACGATATTTGCGTTTGTGGCCTCCACCAATATAACGCATCGTCATCTTACCTGTGTTATCTCTACCACCAGTGCTCTTCTTTACAGCCAACAATGATTTTTCTGGGTTGTTGGTAGATGATATTTGTGTATCAACTACGACAACCTTGTGACGTTGACCAGGGGTGGTTGGTTTTAATTTCTTTATTGCCATTTCTATTAAATATTACTATAGAAGTCTATTTTCTGATCTTTTGGAATTGTAACGATTGCTTTTTTAAAAGCATTTGTTCTACCTACCATCAATCCTTGTTTTTTCGTATTACGAGTTTTAACCTTACCTTCATAACGGATTGTGTTAACAGATAAAACAGTTACATCATACATTTCTTCGACTGCTTTTTTAATTTGACCTTTGTCTGCAGTTTTCTCAACGATAAAACCATATTGGTTCAAAGCGTCGCCTTTTTTCGACATTTTTTCAGTTATTATCGGTCTTTGCAATACTCCCATCACCAATTATTTTTTTAAAGTTTTAACAATTTCTTCTACAGAACCCTCACACAAAATCAAATTTTTAGCCTTTAAAATTTCGTAAGTATTTAAATCACAAGCACTTACGACAGAGAACCCCTGTAAATTTCTAGCGGACAAATATACATTTTTATTTGGATTTGCCACAACTAACAGAGAGTTTTTATCATCAAGGTTAAAATTTTTCTTGAATTCCACCATTTGTTTGGTTTTTGGAGCTTCAAAAGAAAAGTCTTCCACGACTATGACTTCGTTATCTTTTACCTTAGCAGACAATGCTGATTTACGAGCCAGTGCCTTAACTTGTTTATTCACTTTTTCTGAATAATCTCTTGGTTGAGGACCAAAAACTCTTGCTCCGCCACGGAACAATGGGTTCTTGATGCTACCTGCACGAGCGCCACCAGTACCTTTTTGTCTTTTCAATTTCTTAGTGCTACCTGAAAGCATGCTCTTTTCTTTAGAAGCATGAGTACCTTGACGTTTGTTAGCTAAGATAGCTTTCACATCCAAGTAAACAGCATGTTCATTTGGCTCGATGCCAAATACAGAATCGTCAAGAGTTACTTTCTTTCCGGTTTCCTTTCCTTGTATATCTTTTACTGCTATTTCCATCTTACTTAGTCATTATTAAATATCCACCTTTAGCGCCAGGCACAGCACCTTTTACTAATACTACATTCTTTTCAGGTAATACTTTTATTACTTGAAGGTTTTCAACTTTCACTTGGTTGCCACCCATTTGTCCACCCATTCGCATACCTTTGAATACGCGTGAAGGAGTAGAACAAGCACCGATAGAACCAGGAGCGCGTTGACGGTCGTCCTGACCGTGAGTTGCCTCACCAACACCGCCGAAACCGTGGCGTTTTACAACACCTTGGAAACCGCGACCTTTTGTTGTACCAGTTATATCCAACCAATCTCCTTCTGCAACTATGTCAGCAACAGAAAGAATATCACCAAGACTTACTTCTTTTTCGAAGTTTCTAAATTCAACAACTTCTCTTTTTGGAGTAGCGTTTGCTTTTTTGAAATGACCAAGTTCCGCACGTGTTGTATTTTTTTCTTTTTTGTCGTCGAAACCCATTTGCACTGAATTGTAACCATCAGTCTCTTGTGATTTTATTTGTGTAACAACACAAGGTCCTGCTTCGATTACAGTACATGCTACATTCTTTCCATCTTCCAAGAAGATAGAGGTCATACCTACTTTTTTACCTAGTATTCCAAGCATCTTTTTTACAATTTAAATGTACTACACTCTAATTTCAACTTCAACTCCACTTGGCAACTCAAGTTTCATCAAAGCATCAACGGTTTTTGCAGAACTGCTGTAAATGTCAAGCAGTCTTGCGTGTGATGACAATTGAAATTGTTCGCGAGCTTTTTTGTTAACATGCGTAGAGCGGTTAACTGTAAAAATTCGCTTGTGAGTTGGCAGCGGAATCGGACCACTTACTACAGCACCTGTAGTTTTAACAGTCTTAACAATCTTTTCGGCAGACTTGTCCACCAGATTGTGGTCATAAGACTTCAATTTAATTCTAATTCTTTGACTCATGCCTATTAATATTAATTTTGTTGGTTAATAATCGTTTCTGCAATATTTGCCGGTACTTGATCGAAGTGATCAAATTCCATTGTTGAAGTTGCACGACCTGATGTGATTGTACGAAGGTCAGTCACATATCCGAACATTTCAGCAAGTGGCACAAACGCTTTCACAACGCTTGAGTTGTTTCTTGAATCCATACCACGGATTTGACCGCGACGTTTGTTCAAGTCACCTACCACATCACCCATATATTCTTCTGGAGTAACAACTTCCACTTTCATTATTGGTTCCAATAATTTTGGAGCTGCTTTCTTGCATGCTTCTTTGAAAGCCAATTTAGCACACAATTCGAATGACAAAGCATCAGAATCGACATCGTGGTAAGAACCATCCATCAATTGAACCTTCAATGATTCTACTGGGTAGCCAGCCAAGACACCATTTTCCATTGCAGCTTTGAAACCTTTTTCCACAGATGGAATGAATTCCTTAGGAATATTACCACCTTTAACATAATCTTCGAACTGCAAACCTTCTTTACCTTCGTCAGCGGGTCCAACCTTAACTTGAATGTCAGCGTATTTACCACGACCACCCGATTGTTTTTTGAACAATTCACGGTGTTCAACTTCTTGAGTAATACACTCTTTGTAGTTTACTTGAGGAGCACCTTGGTTACATTCAACATGGAATTCACGTTTCAAACGGTCCATAATGATATCCAAGTGCAACTCACCCATACCGCTGATGACTGTTTGTCCTGTTTCAAGATTAGTCTTTACTGTAAATGTAGGATCTTCTTCAGCCAATTTAGCAAGAGCGATACCTAATTTATCAACATCGGCCTTTGTCTTAGGTTCAACAGCCAAACCAATTACTGGTTCTGGGAATGTCATTGATTCAAGTACGATTGGAGCTTTTTCGTCACACAACGTATCACCTGTTTTAATATCTTTAAAACCTACGCCTGCGCCAATATCACCGCCTTCGATAAATTCGATAGGATTTTGTTTGTTGGCGTGCATCTGGTAAATACGTGAGATTCTTTCTTTAGCACCACTACGTGAATTGTAGATATACGAACCTGCGTCAAGGTGACCAGAATATACACGGAAGTAGCACAAACGTCCTACGAACGGGTCTGTAGCAATCTTAAATGCCAATGCACAGAATGGATCATCAGCACCTGGTTTACGACGTTCTTCAGCACCAGTGTTAGGATTTGTACCTACGATATATTCTTTGTCAAGCGGGCTTGGAAGTAATTCCATCACATAGTTCAACAATTCCTGAACACCTTTGTTCTTGAACGAAGAACCACACAACATAGGGATTACTTTGTTTGAAATACAAGCTTTACGAAGTGCTGCAAGAATTTCTTCTTCAGAAATGGAATTTGGATCTTCGAAGAATTTCTCCATCAAAGTATCATCGAATTCAGCAACTGATTCAAGCAATTTTGCTCTCCATTCCTCAACTTCGTCTTTCATATCGTCAGGAATAGGAACTTCGGTATATGTCATACCTTGGTCGGCCTCGTTCCAAACCATACCAACACCTTTTACCAAGTCAACAACGCCTTTGAATGTATCTTCTGCGCCAATAGGCAACTGAAGAGGGACAGCGTTACCGCCCAACATTTCACGAACTTGTTTGCACACGTTCAAGAAGTCAGCACCTTGGCGGTCCATTTTGTTTACGAATCCCAAACGAGTTACATTGTAACCATCAGCCAAGTGCCAGTTTGTTTCCGATTGAGGTTCAACACCGTCAACGGCAGAGAACAAAAACACAAGACCATCGAGAATACGCAAAGAACGGTTCACTTCAGAAGTGAAGTCAACGTGTCCCGGAGTGTCGATAATATTTACTTTGTATTGATTTCCTTTATATTTCCAGAAGCAAGTAGTTGCAGCAGAACAAATTGTGATACCACGTTCTTGTTCCTGAACCATCCAGTCCATTGTTGCACCACCGTCGTGAACCTCACCAATTTTGTGAGTTTTTCCTGTATAATAAAGGATACGTTCTGTAGTAGTTGTTTTACCAGCATCGATGTGAGCAGCGATACCGATATTTCTTGTATAATGTAAATCAAGTTTTGCCATTGTGTTCTATTAGAATCTAAAGTGAGAAAATGCTTTGTTCGCTTCTGCCATTCTGTGAGTTTCGTCTTTCTTCTTGAAAGCTCCACCTTCTTCGTTGAAGGCAGCCAAAATTTCAGCAGCTAATTTATCTTTCATTGAATGGCCGGCACGTTTACGTGCGAACAAAATCAAGTTTTTCATACCGATTGACTGACGGCGGTCTGGACGAATTTCAGATGGAATCTGGAACGTAGCACCACCCACACGGCGACTTTTTACCTCAACCAATGGAGTTACATTGTCTAAGGCCTTTTTCCAAACGTCTAACGCAGACATTTCGGCAGTTTGTTTCTTTTCTTCAACGATATCTAACGTATCATAAAAAATTTCGTATGCGATGCTTTTCTTGCCATCAAGCATAAGATTATTTACGAACTTCGTTACATCCACATCCCCAAACTTAGGATCTGGAAGAATTACTCGTTTTTTTGGTTTACTCTTTCTCATTGAAAATGCTATTTAAAAATTATTTTTTCGTTTCTTTTGGACGTTTTGCTCCATATTTAGAGCGTGATTGCAATCTTCCTTCAACACCTGATGAATCCAATGCACCTCTCACTAAGTGATAACGCACACCTGGCAAGTCTTTCACACGACCGCCACGTACTAATACGATAGAGTGTTCTTGAAGTTTGTGACCTTCTCCTGGAATGTAAGCGTTGACTTCCTTGCCGTTTGTTAAACGTACACGGGCAACTTTACGCATTGCAGAATTAGGTTTCTTTGGTGTTGTTGTGTAAACACGAACACATACACCTCTTTTTTGAGGGCATGAGTCTAACGCTGGAGATTTACTTTTGTCGTCAATCTCAACTCTACCCTTTCTTACTAACTGCTGAATTGTAGGCATATTATTGTATTTATTGTTAAATTATTAGATATACTATTCCCATTAAATCGGGTTGCAAAGGTACATATTTTTTTGAAATACAATCAAAAACGCATTTTTTTTTTGAAAATATTCATATTTCCTTGAATAGGGGCGGCTTGGATAGGACAAAATTTGATTGATTTATGGTGAATTTGATACAATATAATTATGTATATCAAACAAAAACCCGGAGAATGCACATCTCCGGGCAAAAAAGTATGTTTTTTATGTATAACGGGAGGAACTAATCCACGTTATGATTTAAATACTTGTTGTCGCCAAGTATTAGTCCTTTAGAATCTTTATCCAACGAAAATTGAGACGGTGCCGTTCCCTGAATTCTGTTTGCAACATCTTCGGAGATTGCCTGCGCGCGACTCTGCGTAGTTGGTTGCGCAGCGACATTCGATATTTGCTGCTGACGCAAGAACGCAGGTTGTTCCTCCAAGATGGAGATGTCATCCATTTCGCGAACTTTGGCATAGTCAAATTTTGTTTTGTTTATGGAAATATCCACGACATCATCGTTGGCAAACAATTCGCCTTGACTGCCTGTTTGCGGTGCCGCAGATGGTTCCGTTAGAACTTGTGGTCCTTGTCCGGGACGGCGAAGCACATGTTTCACTGGTTCCTCTGGTTTTCTCAAATCAGGAATATCGTTCATTCCAAAACCAGTGGCAATCATTGTTATACCAATTTCTTCTCCTGATTCTGGCGGATCCATCATATAACCCCACGTAATATTAACATCGGTTTCCGCTTTTTGACGGATATATTCCATAATAATACCGAGTTCATCGCCCGTCAACTCATTTTCTTCGGTAGATGTGATGTTCAACAAAATCTTTTTTGCACCACGAATATCTGCTTTGTTCAGCAACGGACTATTCAACGTGCGTTCAACAGCTTCAAACGCTCTGTTTTCGCCAGACGCCGAGCCAGCTGCCATAACCGAAACGCCACTGTCCTTCAATACTGCCTGCACATCACAAAAATCAACGTTCACAAAACCTGTTTTTTGCATAATATCGGCAATTGCCTTTGCGGCTGTAGCAAGTGTTTCATCGGCTTTTGCCCATGTTTCACGCAATTTCAAAGCTCCATGTAGTTCGCGCAACGTCTCATTGTTGATAACCAGAATAGAGTCAACACTTTGCGACAATGCTTCCACACCTCGAATTGCGCTGCTCATACGGTCAGGACCTTCAAATTTATATGGCAACGTGACAATTGCCACGGTAAGGATTCCCATTTCCTTCGCTATACCAGCAATCACAGGTGCGGCACCAGTACCAGTACCACCACCCATACCAGCGGCTATGAACAACATCTGCGTGCCTTCCAAACGTTCACGGATTTCCTCAGTTTTTTCGCGGGCGTATTCTTCACCTTTTTCCGAGTCGCTACCGCAACCTAACCCTTCACCCAAGCGGATTTGCGTAGGAACGGAGCTTTTATTTAAATCCTGTCGGTCGGAGTTACAGACAATGAAATTCACATATTTTATTCCTTCGTTGAACATGCGGTTCACTGCGTTACCTCCACCACCGCCAACGCCTATCACGGTAATTGATGCGGCCTGAATTGGTCCGCCACCAAAATCTATTAATTCTTCATCCACCATAATCGTACGTTTTTATGATTAATACTCAGAATCTACTTCAAAGAATCCCGACACTACATTTTTCATTTTATTTTTAAGCGTGCCAAACAAATGATGTTTTGGTTCGTCTGTAGTTTCGTTCGTTTCAGGTTCCGTCTGAACACTCTCTGTTTCTTTAGCTTTTTCTGCTTCTTCAGCTTGTTTTGCCAACATTTGTTTGTATTCAGCGTCGAAAATTGTGGCAGCCTTCATTAGCAAGCCAACCGAAGTTGAATACATTGGATCTTGAAACATTGTATTGTCGTTATATGAAACACTCCGAATTGGCGAGCTGATTTTAGAAGACACGCCAATTTTAAATGAAAGCAACTGCGACATATTTTTCAACTTCGAGCCACCACCAGTCACAACAACGCCAGCTCCAAGATTTCTCACAAAACCAGCCTGTCCGATTTCGAACATTGCGGAGTCTATAATTTCCTCAACACGTGATTGAATGATTCCAGATAGATGTCCTACTGAAATTTCCTTTGGGGCTTGCCCCGGCACGCCTTCAATAGAAATTATAGCATTCGACGCATACGCTTTAATAGCCTCGCCATATTGTTTTTTGATTTCTTCGGCATCGGTTTCCAAAATGTCACAGCCCTTTTTAATATCCAACGTGATAAGATTGCCTCCAAATGGAATTACCGCAGTAGCTTTCAACACATTATCCTTGAATATGGCAATATCGGTTGTTCCACCTCCAATATCAATAAGAGCCACGCCAAGATTTTTTTCTTCTGGAGTAAGCACGGCATCCGCCGAAGCAAGCGGTTCAAGATACAAGCCTCCTTCAACGAGCTCAAGTCCTGCCATTTGCACACTTTGTTTCAACTGCATCAATGCTTGGATTTTACCAACAACAACTTGATAGTTTGCATCAATGTGTTTGCACGCCATACCAATTGGGTCAACGAATTCAGCGCCATCGAGCACGTAGCTTTGCGGCACGACGTTGATAATTTCCTCATCGAAGCCAATTGCGACATTGCGGGCATCCTTTTTCAATTGCTCCAACTCATCCTGCGTGATTTCAGCCGCAGCATCTTCTCTTGTTTTCGGGACACTAAAACGGATTGCGTGCACGTGGCGACCAGCAACACCCACAACGACTTTTTTTGGAAAAAAACCTGCCTCTTTCGAAGCTTCCTCTACAGCCTGTTGTATAGATTTTGCTGCACTTGACACGTGAGAAACCTCACCACTCCAAATTCCCGACGAAGGAATGTTACTCATTCCGCAGACCACAATCTCGTTGTTTTCGTTTTTGTAGCCGACCAGAGCAACAATCTTCGTTGTTCCTACATCAATTGCGGCAAACATTTTAGCCGCATCCACTGATTGTTTTACTTCTTGTTCCATACTTTTTTTATTTTATTTTTTTGTGCATACTATTTGATTCTTGTACTTGAGTGACAACGATTTATATTGTTGCCAATTTTCGCGCACCTTTTCAGCATTGAAAAACGCCTTCAGATGCTTCAATTTTTCATCACAACCATCAATTGAACCGAATTCAATGCGGGCTGGTCCGATTTTGCTTCCCAATATCAGTTCCTGATTTTGTGTAACATATATTTGTTCAACAAGAGGCAGAAACATTTCATCGTTGCGGATTTTGTTTGTCAATCCAAACATATCCTGCAACAATTTAGATTCATCGCTTGAAAAGATATTCTTGTTAGCCTGATATGGTTCATTGATTTCGCCAGAGACCACAATAACACGCGCCGATGCGTGTTCCGACAACGGCATTTCCACGCCAAACTCGTCAATATAGAAATCGTCGTTTTGCGAAACCACACGCATTATTGGCGTACGCTGACGCACTTTAACATACAATTCCCCATTGATGGTAAAATATGTTTCACATTCAAGAATGGATGGATTGTTCTCTATTGAGGACTCAACCTCCGAAAGATTGAATTCCGAAAGTTCTCGACCAATCAACATATTGCGGTTCGCCCCCATCATTTCATATACATCGTCATCGGTGACAAAATCGGAATGCGACGCATTTTTTTCGATAGAAATCACGACATCGGTACAACGCAAGGCTGCCCGTTCCATCTCGGAGAACGAGAGGCTCGCTATCGCCACAATCGTCAATAGCGCCAACGGAAGATATGTCATAATTTTCTGTTTCATACTATCGTTTTTTCATTAATTCCGCAACCTGCGGCACAAGGCGGTCAATATTACCTGCGCCCATTGTTATCAACACTTCTATGTTATTTTTCTGTTTTAAAACTTCGAGCAAATCCTCTTTTTTGCACATTTCTTTTTTCGCACAGGTAACTTTGTCGAAAATCACTTTCGAGGTAATACCCGGAATCGGCAATTCCCGTGCAGGATAAATATCAAGCAGAATCAGTTCATCAAGCAATGACAAACTGTGTGCGAATTCTTCGGCGAAATCACGTGTTCGCGTGTATAAATGAGGTTGGAACACGCCAGTGAGTTTCTTCCCCACATACATTTCGCGAATGGATTCAATGCACGCTTTCAGTTCGGCTGGGTGATGCGCATAATCGTCGATATACACACATTTTGGCGTAGCAACGTGGACATCGAAACGGCGCACAACGCCTTTCAACGATGCAATGCCAGATTTCAGTTCGTCGGCAGTTAATCCGTTTACCAATGAAGCAGCCGAAGCAGCAACAAGATTTTCAACATTTGTTTTTCCCGGTAACGCGAATTGCAAACCTGAAAAATCACCAAACGGAGTATGCAACGTCAACACAAACGCATTGTCGCGGATTTCTATTGACCTCATATAAAAATCAGCATTCGGATTGTCAAGCGAATACGAATAAACCGTTACGTTATGTTGAGCAAGTTCTTGTGCTATTGGACTAAAATCCAAACCTATTTTATGGATAAGCGTTCCTCCGTTTTCAATCTGACGTACAAACAGATAGAACGATTCTATCACCGCCTTATGTGTGCCATAAATATCAAGATGGTCGGCATCCATAGCTGTAACAACAGCCGTTGACGGATAGAGATTATGAAACGAGCGATCAAATTCGTCAGCTTCCACAGCTATCAAATCCGAAGAATCGTCGAACACAAAATTGGAATTAAAATTCTTTGAAATTCCACCCAAAAACGCACTTGCACCACAATGCGAATTGTGCAGTAAATGCGATGTGAAAGTTGTTGTGGACGTTTTTCCGTGCGTTCCGGCTATCGCCACCGTTTTCTTGTCGCGACAAATGAGTCCCAGCACCTGTGCACGTTTCAGAATAGTGAATCCATTTGTTACAAAGTAGTTATACTCAAGATTATCTTTAGGTATGGCTGGGGTAACCACAACGATGGTGTTTTCCTTTGCCGCTTTGATTTCCGCAGGAATTTCATCGACAGAGTCAACATAATGCACCATCATTCCTTCCGATTCCAATGTCTGCGTTAGTTCGGAAGGAGTACGGTCGTAGCCATAGACTGTAGCACCTTGCAGCTTAAAATAGCGAGCAAGAGCACTCATTCCAATTCCACCGATACCCAAAAAATAATACATTCTATCCATCACTTTGTCTTAATCAATTTAACGACTTCGTCGGCGATTCTATTTGCCGAATCACGTTGCGCCAACAGCGACACATTTTTCGACAACTCGCTTAGTTTTGTTTCATCAGTAATCAACTGCAACGCAGTGGAAATCATATTTTGTTCCGCATCAGCATCTTTTACAAGCACAGCCGCATTTTTATTGACCAAAGCCATTGCATTATGCGTTTGATGGTCTTCGGCAACGTTTGGTGACGGCACCAAAATAGCAGGTTTTCCCAGCAGGCACAATTCCGAAATGGAACTTGCGCCAGCGCGCGAAATCACCAAATCAGCCATAGCGTATGCCAAATCCATACGAGCCACGAAATCAGTCACCACCAATCGTTCCGACATAAACGGTTCAGTCGCTTTGCGTGCCGCCTCAATATATCCTTTGCCTGTTTGCCACAGAACCTGAACACCACTTTCCGATATTTCTTTCAGATGAGCAATCACACTATTATTAATAGTACGTGCGCCAAGACTTCCGCCGATGATTAATAAAATCTTTTTATCGGCAGTGAAACCAAATTCTTTCAAAGCTTCGTCCTTGCTGCCACCAACAAGATTCTGACGGACTGGATTTCCTGTAAGAATAATTTTTTCAGCCGGGAAGAATTTTTCCATACCCTCGTAAGCGACACAAATCTTGCTTGCATCGTCTTTCAGCAATTTGTTGGTAACACCAGCAAATCCATTTTGTTCCTGCAGTAAAACAGGCACGCCCATTTTTGCTGCGACCTTCATAGCTGCACCGCTGGCATAGCCGCCAACGCCAACAGCCACATCAGGTTGAAATTCGCGCACGATTTTTTTCGCCTTACGCATACTTTTCGCTAAATCAATCAATACCGAAATGTTTTTCCAAATGTGCGCCCTATCGAACCCTCGGATTGGCAAACCAACAATATTGTAGCCAGCGGCAGGAACCCGTTCCATTTCCATACGAGTTTCAGCCCCCACGAACAAAATTTCGCAATCGGGATATTTTTCCCGCAACGCATTCGCAATGCTCACCGCAGGGAAAATATGTCCACCTGTACCACCGCCACTAATTAACACTTTCATTTTCAACAGTTTTTATATTTTTAGATGAATGTTCCTGTTTTTCTGTTCCATCGGAATCATTTTTATTGTTGGCGTAATGCGACATTCCGAGAATGATTCCGAACTCAATGCACGTAATGAACAGCGACGAACCGCCCGAACTTATCACTGGCAACGTTTGTCCAGTTGCAGGCAATAAGTTCACAACAACAGCCATGTGCAGAAACGCCTGAGTCGTCAAAACAAACGACAATCCGAGCACCACAAGTGTATCGAACAAATGTTTGAAGCTCCTCACTAGCCGTAGCGACTGCAACATAAACCATATATACAATGCAATTACGAAAATTGCCCCAATCCAACCAGTTTCTTCAATAATGATAGCATAGATGAAGTCGT
>DFGI01000021.1:3703-34448 GCA_002371705.1 Bacteroidales bacterium UBA3754 | reverse complement strand
AAACTCGACGAGATCATCGACTTCGCCGGCATCGCCCGTTACATCGACACCCCCGTCAAACGTTACTCCTCCGGCATGACCGTCCGCCTCGGCTTTGCTGTCGCCGCCTTTATGGAGCCCGAAATCCTCGTGGTTGATGAAGTCCTCGCCGTAGGCGATGCCGAATTCCAGAAAAAAGCCATTGGCAAAATGCAGGACGTGAGCAGGGGCGAGGGAAGAACTGTGCTGTTTGTGAGTCATAATATGGCGGCGGTGAAGAGTCTTTGTAGAAAAGGTGTTATTTTACAAAATGGTTTGCTTGTTGATTCTGGGGATGTTGATACTATTGTGAGTCATTATTTGAAAGGTGATGGTAATATTGAGAATCATAAATGGTGGAATGTTCCAAAAGTAAAAAGATTCGGATTTGAATTGTTGGAGATTGGGGTTCGAAAAACAGGTGGAAATTATGGAGATGTAATGCGTGTTGACCAAGATATTGAATTGATTGTTCGATATAGATTGACAACGTCGTTCAACCAATTTCATTTGACGTTTCATTTTAAGAATGAGCAAGGGACGAGAATTTTTTCAACATCAGGTGGAAAAAGATGTGTTCCTTTGGAACACGAGGAAGGAGAGTATATTCAGCAAGTTACAATTCCAGCCAATTTTTTGAATTGGGGGAATTATATGGTGGATTTATTTGTGGTTAAAGATTGTAGTAATGTCTTGTTAATAGAAAGCGACGTTGTTTCGTTCACTTTGGCAAACAAACAAGCTGATCTTGGTTCGTGGATGGGGCGTGAACCTGGCGATGTAACCCCAAAATTTGATTATACGGAGGAACGCATCAATGGATAACAAACCTATCACCGTTACGTCACCATTACTTCCACCTTTGGCAGAGTTTGTCCCATATCTTCAAAAGATTTGGGATAATAAATGGCTTACCAACAATGGTGAAATGCACCAAGATTTGGAACGTCGATTGGCAGAATATCTTGGAGTTGAGTATATTTCATTATTTTCAAATGGTACGTTGGCATTAATAACGGCATTACAGGCATTGAACATAACAGGCGAGGTGATTACTACGCCGTATAGTTTTGTTGCCACAACGCATTCCATATTTTGGAACAAATGTACGCCCGTGTTTGTCGATGTTGAACCGAAGTACTATAATATTGACCCGACAAAAATAGAAGCGGCCATTACCGAAAAAACTACAGCGATAATGCCCGTACACGTGTATGGCAATCCTGCTGACACCGATGCTATACAGAAAATAGCAGACAAATATGGCTTGAAGGTTATTTACGATGCTGCTCATGCTTTTGGCGTAAAAAAGAACGGAGAGTCTATCCTAAACGCTGGAGATTTGTCAGTGTTGAGTTTTCACGCGACCAAGATATACAGTACTATTGAAGGTGGTGCAGTAATCTGTCACTCGCAGGAGATGAAACATCATATTGACAATTTGAAAAATTTTGGATTCCGTGGGGAAACTGTAGTTGAAGAACCTGGCATCAACGCAAAATTGAACGAAGTTCAGGCAGCATATGGACTGTTATCGCTTAAATATATAGACGATGCAATTGCTAAACGCAAGCAGATTGTTGAACACTATCGTGCGGCGTTGAAAAACATATCGGGAATCTCGTTCTTGTCAGAACAAAGCGGTGTGGAATATAATTATGCGTATTTCCCCATCTTTGTTGACGAAGCAAAATATAGTATGAGTCGCGATACGTTATATGAAAAGCTAAAATCAAACAATATTTTAGGCCGACGGTATTTCTATCCATTGATTTCTACGTTTGAACCATATCGAGAATTGCCATCGGCACAGAATCTTCCTGTGGCGCAGAAAGCCGCAGAACAGGTGATTTGTTTGCCGTTGTATCCAGATTTGGAAAAAGAAGATGTTGAGAGAATAATCAATATTGTTAAACGATGAAACTTGCCATAATGCAACTATATTTAGTGCTCTCTATGCTATTATGGAAGTGATGTTTTGTTTGGAATAAATAACTTTTCAAGTATTCCAATCATTTTTTCTGTGTTTTCATTGATTTCAGAATGACTCAATACATTTGATAATAATATTCTGTATCCTTCATCTGGCGCTTGTTCACGTATAGCCCATGTTATAACCGTCATTTTTGCATAATCCATACAATTAAATGCTTCGATAAAAGCATTTACTAATGCTTCTGTGTCACCATCGTAAAGTCTCCAAGCAAATAAGAAACAATGCATAGCTTTAATATGATTATTATTGTTGGTAGCCCAGATACCTTTATTAAACCAATCTATTGCATCAAATTTTTGTATCCTTTGCTCTTTCATTATTTCAGTAACAATGGTTTTAAGATTGATAAAACCAGATAATTTGTCGTTATTGTTTATGTATTGATATTCTTCTTTTTGGGCCTCTTCAATTTTCCCTTGACATATAAGACAATCGGAGATTAGTATTGCAATATCATTTCTGCAGTATTCGGAACTTAATAGTCGTGCTTTTTTATAAAAGAGTTCTGCTTTTTGGTAATGCCTTGTAATATATAATATTCCCGCGACTTCTTGCCACCAATAATATTGTTCTCTATACCTTGGTTCAAGTTTGATAGCTTCCATCTAAAAAGAAATTGCCTCATAGCAGTTTATAGTTCTTATTTTGTTTGCCAAATTGTATAATAGTTTGCCTTTTATCTCATTTTCTTGACAAAATGACAAATACAATGATAGCAAATCTTGGTATAGATTATGAATGTTGCTATTGTTGTTTGAATGGAGAAAAACGACCGCTATAATTGTTTGTGCGATATTATTGTCTTGATATTGTACAGCTAATTTAAATAATTCGGCTGTTTTTTCAATTTTATCAACGGATAGATGAAAGAAGAAATTTTCCCATATTGATATAGGTATTAAATTGAAAGTATTTTGACGAGGATTTAATAATGCATAATCAGTTGACTGTGATGATATTTGTGAACTGTATATTGCGATAACATAGATTAAGTCTAACAAACATTCAGGACATTCTTCTTTTTTAAGAGACGGATAAAATAAAAAATCAACCGCATTTATGTTAATAGGAATGCGAACTTCAGTCTTGTCTAAATGGATGATTGCCAAACCATTTTGCGGGCAACCTTCATAACTGATAGATATGGTTTTGCAAGTCAATCGTAAATCCTCCGTAATATCATTTCCAATGAATTGTTTGGCGACATTTATTGCTTGTGTATGAAATTGTTTGAAGCATTGGGGTATATTATCACAATATAAAGATACTCGACGGGTGATAGGCAAATCGATTTCGTTGCCGATACTCTGTAAATAGTCAACGTCAATTTCATTATAAGAATAAAAGGTAAGGGTTACAGATTTTTGTTTTTTTTGTTCTTCGGTTAATGTATCAAATAGATAATTCATCCATCTGCCCCAAAATTTATCTTCTGTTTTACTATAAAAAACAAAAAGAACAGGTAGTTTTATCTCGTTGTAATCCTTTATTCTATTTACATCCATAGAATAACTTATTTTCCCATTACAAGATGTTTCTAAAGTCCCTTTTGATTGAATTAAAAAGAACTTACCTGTTGTTTTGTTGTCCACAATAACTTCAATGAGCATGTCTAACCCATAGTCGGAATCAGGAATATTGATGGTCCATTCTTCAGGAATTAATCTGTCTGAAATTCTTCTGATAGCTTTATCTCCTGTAATATGGTTTTCAGGTCTAATAGCCATAGAGTTTTCTAATTTAGAATATTAATAATGTTTTTGTGAAAAATCAATTGTAAATATACGAAAACTACTAATAGAACAAGGTATATTAGTTTCTTTTTCATAAAGTTCATGGGGCTTTACAGCAATAAACATCTATGGAAATATGCTTGTGTCGGAATACATTTGGCATGTCGCGAAACAGTTTTTTGCAAAAAGGATGAATCTCCTCAATGAGCCATAAAATTAAACTTTTATTTTTCTGTAATTTGTGTTATGTTTGCTATAATCAATTTCTAAGAGAATAATATGAATGTAATTCTGCTATAATACAATGAAACTCGCCATAATGCAACCATATTTTATGCCGTATATAGGCTACTGGCAACTGATGAATGCGGTGGATATGTATGTGGTTTATGATAATATAGAATACACAAAAAAAGGATGGTTCAATAGAAATCGCGTTTTGCTGAATGGGAAAGACTATTTGTTTACCATCCCAGTAAAAAAAGATTCTGATTATTTGGATGTGTGTGAAAGGTATGTGGCGGATGATTTCAAGAAAGAAAAATTGTTGAATCTGTTCTGTGAAGCATATCGTAAAGCACCGTATTACAGCAATATATATCCAGAAATAGAAAAAATGGTATTGTATAGTGATACAAATCTTTTTAAATACATATACAATTCGATTTGCGCTGTAAAAGAACTTTTAGGTATTAAAACAAAAATCATAATATCGTCTTCTATTGATATTGACCATTCGTTAAAAGGCAAGGATAAGGTTATTGCAATATGCAAGGAACTTGGAGCGTCTGAATACTATAATGCTATAGGTGGCCAAAGTCTTTACGATAAAAATGAGTTTAAAAATAATGGAATCGAACTAAAGTTTCTGAAATCAGAATTGGTACCATATAAACAGCTTAAAAACGATTTTGTGGCTGGGCTTTCAATAATTGATGTTATGATGTTCAATTCTCCAGAAGAGATAAAACAGATGCTTGATAAATATGAATTAATATGAACCCTATTGGCGGATATTTTGGATTGGAATTAAATAATTCAGGGCATTATCATAATGATGCTCTCCGTCTCAATACGGCTCGTAATTGTTTTGAGTATGTGTTGAAAGTTCGCCGATACACAAAGGTATATATCCCTTATTATAATTGTGAGGTGATGCTTGAGCCAATAAGCAAATTGGGCTTGCAATATGAATTCTATCAAATAAATGAGTTGTTGGAACCTTCAGTGTTACCATTGTTAAAGCCAAATGAGTCATTTTTATACACAAATTATTTTGGTTTGAAACAAGGGTGCGTGAAAAGTTTGGCTTTCAAGTATGGAAAACAATTGATTGTGGATAATTCGCAAGCCTTTTTTGCAAAACCCGTAGACGGAATTGATACATTTTATTCTGCACGCAAATTCTTTGGCGTTGCTGATGGGGCTTATCTATATACAGATAAAAAAATAGATGTTGAATTGGAACAAGATGTTTCATACGAGCGAATGTCTCACCTATTGAAACGTGTTGATATTGGTGCTGAAGCTGGATATCCGGAGTTTAGAAAAAACGATGACTTGCTTTGCAAACAAGAAATTAAGAAAATGTCAAAGTTGACGGAATCCATTTTATCTGGTATAGATTATGAGATGGTTCGCCAGAAACGAATACAGAATTACACGTTTTTGAATGAGACATTAAGTGTTTCGAATCGTATTCATTTGGATATGGATGAAGATGCTGTCCCTATGGTTTATCCGTATTTGACCCAGGATTCATCTTTGAAGCAAAGATTGAATGAAAACAAAATTTTTGTTGCTACTTATTGGCCGAATGTTTTTGATTGGGTGACACCTAATGACGTAGAGTATAAACTCGCTAATTGTTTGGTTTGTATTCCTGTTGACCAAAGATATGAGGATGCAGATATGGAAAGGATATTAAAGACTATTGAAAAATGAATGTTATTATACGACCTTTACAAGAAACTGATGCATACACATCAGTAAAATGGAGAAATGACAAGGAAGTATTTAAATATACGGGTAATACGTATGCAAATACAATCACAATTGATTCTGAGTTGGATTGGATAAATCGTGTTATTAAGAATAAAAACGAATATCGTTGTGCTATTGAGGCTGACGGAGTATATGTAGGCAATATTTATCTAACAGACATAGATGACAATTCTGCACAATATCATATTTTTATCGGTGAGAAAGAATTTTGGGGGAAAGGTATAGCAGAACAATCTTCATTGTTGTTGTTACAATATGCGTTTTCTGATTTGAAATTAAATAGGGTTTATTTGGATGTCCATTACAAAAATATGGTTGCAATCTCTTTGTATAAAAAATTGGGTTTTGTTGAATCAGAAAGAGTTGGCGATTTTATTCGAATGGAGATAAAAAACGAGTAGATTATGGATAAACATAAACCAATAGTATCCGTCTGTTGCCTTGTCTATAACCACGAGCCATTCCTTCGGGAATGTTTTGAAGGGTTTGTAATGCAGCAGACAACTTTTCCGATAGAAATACTTGTTCACGATGATGCTTCAACCGACCATTCTGCCGATATAATTCGTGAATATACTGCTAAATATCCAGATTTATTTAAACCCATCTATCAGACAGAGAATCAGTATTCCAAAGGAGTTGATGTTCTGTCAATAAACATTAAGCGTGCGCAAGGTAAATACATTGCAGTATGCGAAGGAGATGATTATTGGACAGACCCGTTGAAGTTGCAAAAACAGGTGGATTTTTTAGAGGTCAATCTTGATTTCTCTTTGTGTTTTCATTCTCGTGATGTGATAAAAAATGAGGTGATGGAACATGATGAATCTGTTGTAGAAAACGATGTTTGGGAAATTAATGAAGCGATGTGTCATTATGTGCCGACACAAACTGTTCTTTTTAGAAATTACTTAAACATTATCCCCCAAAAATGCAAATCATTAGATGTGACTTTATGGATATCTATATCGCGTTTTGGAAAATTTAAATATTTGAATTTTAATGGTGCTGTATATAGAATTCATTCTGGTGGAATGTGGAATGGAAGTTCGGCTCTTGAGAACTATAATCGTTCCATCAATGCCCGAACAAGTTGTTTTTGGCATATGAAGGGGATTGATAAAAAAAAATTGGCAATAATTATTGGTAATTGGTTGGTAGGACGATTCGAATGGTTTATTAAACAAAAACAATATCTTAAAGCGGTCATGGATGCTATACGAATTGTTTTTTATTCATTTTGTGGTCGCAACTTGGATAATATGAGAAAGGTGAAATATTTTTTAAAAGACGAATATTATGGCAGAAAAATTCTCTGAAAAAATTATTGAATCAGCATGGAAAAATGCTAATGGACATTGCGAAAGATGTGGAAAACTCCTGGTAAGAAAAAATAGAGGACGAAATAGTGGAAAACGTGGTTGTTGGGAAGCGCATCATAAAAATAGAAGTAAAGAGTCTATTCTTTCAAATTGTGAAATTGTGTGCGTGAGTTGTCATAAAAAAACGAGATCTTTTGGAAAACAAAAAAATCAATAATGCTCATATATTTCTCTTGTCAATGAATATTCAGAATTCTAAAATTGCTAGTGTTGTTGTAACATATAACAGAAAGAAGCTTTTATCACAATGCATTTTAGCTATAGAAAAACAATCGTATATTCCACATACAATTTTTATAATAGACAATGCTTCAACAGATGGTACCGATGTTTGTGTGTATGAACATGGATATTGTAATGCTATTAAGGATGGAGTAGTATATAAGTATGTTAGATTATCGGAAAATATTGGTGGGGCTGGGGGATTTTATGTCGGTTTGAAAATGGCGTATGAGTCCGCTGAAGCGTTTGATGGTTTTTGGGTGATGGATGATGATGGATGCCCCGACCCCAATCAGTTGGAGCGTTTGGCTACTTATATGGGTACATATCATTATATTTCTCCGTTAGTATTGGATAAGGAAAACCACAAAAAAATGGCATTTGGCAAACTTGGAGTAGATGATTTACCATCTCTTACAGAAAATGGGATTATGATAGGTCGTGCTAATCCTTTTAATGGCATATTATTTTCTCGTCAACTAATAACGGAAGTGGGGTATCCGGAAAAAGATATGTTTATATGGGGCGATGAGTGGCAATATCATCTGCGTGCAAAAAAGTCAGGCTATATTCCGATTACAGTCGTTGATGCCATTCATTATCATCCTAAAGATAAACAACCTCGAGTGGTGACAAGAGGAGACAAAAGTATAGTCTTCCCAATTCAGGATTGGAAATTATATTGTTACTGTCGGAATATGGTATATTATCAATTTGTGAATAATTCATTCATTGATGTGGCAAAATATGCCTATAAGGTAATGATGGATTATTTTTATTTCCTGTATAAGAATAAATATAGTATAGGTAAATACTGGATAGTTTTTTGTGCTGTTAGAGATGGATTGTTCAAGAATCTCAGGAGATTACGTAAGTATAAAATAGAATGAAATCTTGACAAGAAATATGTACTAGCATAATAAGTAAATTAGTATCTTTGATAAGTTATAGGAAACCCTAAGACAATGTTGATTCAATATAAATATGCGACAGAAACAAAAAATACATAATTCGTTACCTGTGAATATTGACGAGGAATATAGAATTTTATACGAACGGAAATCGTCGTATTCTTGTCCAAATTTAGAGGTAAGAAAATATAAAAATGTTTTCGTCTCGCACGAAGGTTTGTGTTGGAAGAATTTTCAGCTTTTGCCGTATTCAACATTCAATATTAATTCGTCATACGATGCAAAGCACGGATGGGAGTTTTACCGATTGGTCACAGAGCAGTATCTGGTAAGCACCTTCGGAACTAGTTTGAAAAAAATCACTTTGCCGAAAAATAAAACGTATGCGTTGATTCATACTAAATGGTTTAATTATTCGTTTTGGATGACATCAAGTTTGGTTCGTTTACGAATGCTCTATAAACAGACTGATGATTTCACCTTGATTTATCCTGAAGAATGGGACAACATAGCATATATTCAAGAAACATTACGTGCATTCCCAAATTTGAAAATAGAGAAAATACCTGCAGGAGTGCATGTACAGGTGCCTCATTTGTTGCTGCCCGAAGTTCGTCCGTTTACTGCGTGCCTAAATGGCGATGATATAAAAGATGTCTCATTGTTTATTCAGAACTTTTTTGAGAAAGACTTTGCCACCATATCTACTACTCCGAAAAAAATATTTGTAAATCGTAAAAAAGCGTCCTGCCGTAAAATTGTGAATTCTGATGCCGTGGAGCAGGCTATGAAAAAATATGGCTATGAAGAAGTCGATTTTGATGAAATGTCAGTCGCTCAGCAAATAGACTGTATGCGGAATGCAAAATGTGTGGTTATGCTTCATGGCGCGGGGATGACAAATATGATGTTTGCTTCTCCTAAAACAAAAGTGCTTGAATTGATGCATGAATACACAGAACCACGCACCTATCGTTTTATTTATTGGTTTCTATCCGTTCAAATGGGGTGTGATTATTATGTTCAATTCTGCAAGACTATTGACACACATTCTGACGAGTGGCGTAAGGATATTTTAGTTGACGTTGACAAATTGGAGAAAAATCTTATTTTAATGGATCAAGGTGTATGAATACTCCATTGCTAACAGTTTTAATGCCAGTTTATAACGGCGAAGCGTTTTTGCGTGAGGCAATAGATAGTGTCTTGGCACAAACATATACTGATTTTGTGTTTTTGATAATAAACGATGGCAGTACCGATAATACGGAGAAAATAATTCTTTCTTACAATGATTCACGAATACAGTATGTAAGAAATGAAGAGAATCTAAAGTTAATTAAAACATTAAATAAAGGTTTGTCGTTGGTGACCACAAAATATGTGGCTCGGATGGATGCCGACGATATCTGTGTGCCAACACGGTTGGAAAGACAAGTTGAGTATATGGAAAGCCACTCACAGGTCGGATTACTAGGAACATGGTGCCAAACCATTGGGGCAAATGAACCTATCGTTATTCGATACGAAGAGAATCACGAACAAATTTGTTTTAAGCAGTTGTATCAGATACAGATAGTTCACCCATCTTGTATGATGAGAATGTCAATGTTGCAAACGCTTGATAACTGGTTTGACGAAACATTTTTGCATGCAGAGGATTATGAACTGTTTACGCGAATGTCGCATGTGACAAGATTGGCTAATATACCAGAAGTTTTGCATTTATACAGAAAACACGATAATGCGGTGTCAGTTTTATATAATAAGGAGCAAAAACAAAACAGTCATAGGGTAATAGCACGCGAATTCAGATTGTTAGGCGTTGATATAAACGATTTGCAAATTGATTCGTTTATAGCTTTGAATTATCAAGATTATGCAGGAATAGCGTTATCGGCATCAGAAATGAAACTATTGCTGGAAGAAATGGTATTTGCTAATAAAACCTCAAAATATTTTAATGACGGTTTTCTGTTTGAAAAACTATCTGATTTATGGTTGTCGTATTGTTATGAGTCACATTTGACTATTTCGATGTATAAGAGCTCTTTTTTATCAAAGCAAATTTCAATAACCCGCACCATAAAATGGATTTTGAAAAATTGTATGAACAAAATAAACCGCAAATGAAATTCTCCATCATCATACCAACCTACAACCGTGCCGCCTTTCTGCCGAAAGCGATAGAATCAGTGTTGAATCAAACATATACCGATTGGGAATTAATTATTGTTGATGATGGTAGTACCGACAACACTCGAGAAGTCGTTTCGCAATACAATGATGGACGAATAACATACATTTATCAGCAAAATGCAGAGCGCAGCGTCGCCCGAAACAATGGTATAAATCACGCAAAAGGAGATTATGTTTGCTTCTTGGACAGCGATAATGTGATGCTACCCAACAGGTTGCAATTGCTGTCGGAAACGATTACTAAAACGGCCTGTTATTTTACCGATATAGAATATAGAAATGAGGAAGCAGGTGCGTCACAGATAAAAATTGGGCGGAAATATCCGTTCCCGATGGATGTGGATATGCTGATACAAGATATTATTGCCACGCCTCAACTTTGTTGTGCAACGGAAATTCTGCGAAAACACCAGTTTAATCCTGCGTTATCAATAGGCGAGGATATGGAACTGCTGTTTAGAATTACTACGGACTATCCATTGATTTATGTTCCAAATCAGGCAACAGTGGTCGAGATTGAACACGAAGGAAGGTCGGTGGCGTTTGCTAATAAATCGAATGCTTCTGAAAAAGAACTGAAAACATTGAAGTTGATGTTTGCAAAACCATATCCTGCAAGTAAAGTTAGTGCAAGACAAAAACGAGCTCGTTTGGCAACTGCATATTTCAATGCAAGCAAAAACTATCTTCTTGATGGAAAATGGAAAGGTTTTGTATATTTGTTGAAGTCAATATTTGTTGATTTACATTCGGGGCAATTAAAATATAAGGTAAATGTTGCAGTGTCATTCCTTTCCTGTAACAAAGGTAAATTAAAGAGTTTATTGATAGAATGAAACAACATATCAAAAACCTCGATACCTTCCGTGCCATTGCCGCTATTGTGGTGATGATAGGGCATGTTGAATTGTTCTGCCAGAACAATTGGGGCAGCAGTTTGTTCAATATAGTGCCAAGCGGACACACTGCAGTGATGATGTTTTTTGTTATTTCAGGATTCTTGATTACATTTCTTTTAACAAAGGAAAAAGAAAAATATGGCACAATTTCGTTGAAGGATTTTTATTTGCGCAGAGTTTTAAGAATCTATCCGCTCTATTATTTGATTTTATTGCTCTCATCTTTGTTTTTCCTTACCCCCCCCAGTTGCAGGGTAATTGCATTTGCGGTTGCGATATTGCCAAACATATCGCACGCCATAGGATGCGGTTGGAGCGTCAGTCCACAGATTTGGTCAATAGGCGTGGAGAATCTGTTTTACATCTTTTTCCCATTAATTATGTTGTTTGTGCCGAATAAACGTATGCTGTTGCTCTTGTTGATTATGACGGTTGGGCTTGCTATTTTGCCGCACGCAATTGATTTTGTAAACATTCGCACAATCCAAAATGAGTCGTTGGCACATTTTAACCAGAAATTCTTTTTCTGCAACAAGTTTGATTCTTTGTTGATTGGTTGTCTGGCAGGATTTGCTTTTGCCGAGAACCATAAACTATTGAAAATCATTTATAATAAGTGGCTGTTTGGAATTTGTGCCTTTTTTGCAATTGTAATGTGGGGCGGCAATATTGAGACAAAGCATTTCAACGATGAACTGATGTCGGTGTTGTTTGCAGTCGTGATTTTGAACGTATGCACAAATACGCAGTTGAACATAACGTTTGAAAATCGTGTGACCAAGTTTCTTGGCAGAATATCGTATGGTATCTATATGTATCATTGGATTATATTGTTACTCGCATTTGAAATCTTGCCATTAGAAGGTACGGCGATTTCTGCCGTTGTGTTGTATGCCGTTGTAATAACGGCAACTATTCTTGTTGCCTGGTTCTCGTACGAGACGTATGAGAAGTTTTTCTTGAATTTGAAACGGAGGTTTGAAAGATAATGAAGCAGTTTTTTGAAAAATATCGGAATCTCATATTGTATGGATTGATAGGTGGTTCCTGTGCTTTGCTTGACTTTATCGTTTATTCTGGTTTATGCAGTATAATCCCGTTTCTTGTTGCAAACGTAATAAGTACGCATTGTGGAATATTTTGCAGTTTTTTCTTGAATCGAAAGTATAATTTCAAGGTTGAAGACAACACGTTACGTCGATTCTTTTCATTTTATACTGTTGGATTGTTGGGATTAGCTGTAAGCGAAGGTTTATTATTCCTTATGGTTAATTATTTTGGAATCGAAAAAATCGTATCAAAATTAATAACTGTAGTGGCGGTTGCTTTGTTACAATTTGTGTTCATTACATTTAAAACAAAAAAGAATGGATAAGCTATATATTGTAATGCCTGCTTACAACGAAGCAGAAAACATAGAAGAAACCGTAAACCAATGGTGCCCCGTTGCTGAAAGAGTGCAGCAAGAAGGAAACGTGTGTCAATTAGTGGTTGCCGATGATGGCAGTAAAGACAATACGTTTTCGAAAATGTGTGAATTACAAGGAGCAAAACCATTGTTTACTCCTTTGACAAAACCAAATTCCGGACACGGGGCAACGGTTTTGTTTTTGTATAACTATGCCATACAAAATGGTGCAACATACGTATTTCAAACCGACAGCGATGGACAGACATTGCCAGACGAGTTTTGGCAGATGTGGCAAAACCGTGAAACATTTGATTTTCAAATCGGGACAAGAGATGGCAGAAAAGATGGATTCAGCCGTATTGTTGTTACAAAGATTCTGCGATTGGTTGTTTTTCTTACGTTTGGTGTTTGGGTAAAAGATTCAAATACACCATTCCGTTTAATGAAGGCAGAACGCCTGAAAGAAATATTGAAATATATACCGTCCGACTTCTTCCTTGCCAATGTTGCCGTTTCTGCAATTGCAGTAAAAAAAGAAGAAAAAATTGCTTGGTATCCAATTACCTTCCGACCCCGTCAGGGCGGAGTTAATTCAATCAATTTGAAACGAATTATCAAAATAGGATGGAAGGCGTTGGGCGATTTGAAACATGTTAATAAAAATTTGAAACAGTGATAAAAGCATTTGTTATAACATTATTGTGTCTGTCAATATTCTATTGCATTGGAACTACGGCTATGTGGTTGCTGCGGCATAAACTATTACAAGATAGTTTTGCCGAAATGTTTGTGCGAACGTTGTTTGGTTTTGTTTTCACGTCTGCTTTATATTCTATTGTTCAAACACACGGGAATACAATCAGTTGGGGATTTTTTGCTGTGTGGGCGATATTTGTTTCGTATCGGAAATATGAAAGCATAAAAACAGAATCTCTTCCATTTAAAAAGTATTTTCTGATAACCAAAAATGATTTGGCCAGTTGGGTAACAATTGTTGTTTCCGCAATCTTGTTTATAGTGGCAAATGGCATTTTCTTTTATGCAGAACCATTCAATTTAGAACCACATTTTGATTACAATTATTATGCGGCAGTTGCTGACGAAATGGCAGCCAGAGGTGTGGAATCAAACAACGTTATGCGTGATGTGCTGTGGAAAAAAAATATTGCACCAACTCCGTATCACTATATCGAATTGTGGGCAACTTCAATGATTTCCCAATTATTTCATATCAATAGCACCGAAACTATTTTCATCGTTGTTTATGCACTAATGGGAACTTTATTTGTACTTGGACTATTCGCTCTTGCAAGACAATACGGGAACAATCTCATTTTTTACATTATAGCTGTGTTTTCAATATTTTTCGCACCGATTGTATATTTTGATTACACACTTGGATTCAACGCGTTTAAAGTGTTGAATCTTGAATGTATTTTCACAGCTTTAATAAACACCAAAACCTTAATAGTTGCACTATTTTTCACGTTTTCATTATTGGTATACAAATACGATAAGAACTATTTTCTTATCTCGTTATTGGTGTTGCCGATTGTGAATATTGTTCTTAGTCCGTCTGTATTTGTTGCAGTAGGGTGCTTGTTCTTTTATCAAACCATACGAAAATCAAAATCAGCTCTTATAGTGTTGCTTGAAACGGTCATGTTGGGAATAATGATTTTGTGTTTCTATGTTCTTCAGTCAAAAGGTGAGTCTTTAGGTAATTTCAGTACGCAGAATGTTGAGGAAAATATTCTTGAAATATCGTCAATTATAAAATCAGCAATAAAACTCGTTGTATTCATTATGGTTTATCATTTGCCTATGTTAATTGCCATAGGATATTGTTGGAAGAAAGACAAAATTGCCACAAAGGAAATGATGAACAGAAATGCGGTTTTGATAGTCACAACGTCTATCCTCTTAATGAGCGGTTTTGTTGTGGCGCAAATCACAAAAGGTGTCCGCGACAACACTCAATTCTATGCTTTGCCAACCGAAATCCTACCTGTTGTTTATGCAATGTTTGCGTTTGAATTCTTGACAATCTGTACAAAAAAATGGGAACGAGTTATTATAACCTCATTTTGCCTATTGTTTTTTGCATACAGTTTGAAATACAACACTTTTCAAGTTAAAAACCCGAATCCATTTAGCACGGATCCTAATTTTTTAGCAGATGTTGAAAGTGTTGTGGCAAAAACAAATACAAGACTTGTTGCAACATTCGATGCCTCTTATACCTATCCGTATCCAATAAGTTCGCAGACTGATATTTATTTGAGAACGATCTACATTGGAGAAAGGGATTTATATTCTCCAATATCTTCATCTTTCACGTCTTTTTGCGATGGATACGAAGCAATGAACGGGGAAACTTCATTGGATTCTCTACAATATGAATTTTTGATTGAAAATAACATAAGACAAATCGTGCCAAGTAGAACAGCCGAATTGCCTGTCATTGTTAAGAATTTAATCGACACAACTTATATTTCGACAGATCGAAGAAAATTTATGGTTTTGAAAAAAAAGTGAAAATGACAAAACTGCTCGCTCCATTGAGCAGTTTTAAGCAAAAATTGTGCAGTCGAGTGCGCAATGCAGCCAAACTTTCCAATGATGTTTGTAAGTAAAAGATTTTTAGTGTAATAGCCGAATTGCAAAAATCACAAGTTCACCAAAAACTAATCTTCAAATAACCGAAAAATAAATCTTCAAATCACCGAATGAAAATTCTTCAAACTACCGAATGAAAAATCCCCAAACTACCGAGTGATTTTTGTTAAATAGTTGTATTTCAATAGAATATATATTTATTACTAAGACTCGCAGATTTTAGAAAATTCGGAATAAAATCATCAAAAAGTTCGGAGTAAAATCATTGAAAAATTCGGAGTGAAATGGTCAAAAAGTCCGGAGTGTATATTGTAAATTAAAAATAATCAGTATCTTTGCGGGAGAAACAAAATAAAAGATGGATTATTTTGAACGCATACACGATGGTATTTTGGCGGGAAAATTGCAGAGTAGTGGTGCCGTGCTGATTGAGGGTCCAAAATGGTGTGGAAAGACGTCGACTGGTGCCCATTTGGCTAAAAGTGTCATTTATTTGCAAGATCCCGACAAGCGGAAATCGTATGAGCAGTTGGCTGATACAACTCCGTCGTTGCTGTTGCACGGCGAAGCGCCACATCTGATAGATGAGTGGCAGACACTTCCCGTAGTATGGGATGCAGTACGTTTTGCCGTTGACCAGCGACAGAAAATGGGACAGTTTATTTTGACTGGCTCGGCAACACCGCTTGACGATGCCACTGCCCAACGAGAAATATTGCATTCTGGAACAGGTCGTATTGCGCGTATGCGTATGTACCCAATGAGTCTTTGGGAGTCGAAAGATTCCAACGGAACCGTTTCGCTTTCCGATTTATTTGCTGGAAAAACTGCCGATTTGTATGCTGAAAGCCAACTAACAGTAGAAGATATAGCATATTTGATGTGCCGTGGAGGTTGGCCGGGAGCGCTTTCGCTCAAAAAAAAGCAGGCGTTGGATGTGGTTTACAACTATGTTGACGAGATAATCAATCTTGATATTCATCGTGTTGACGGAACTGAGAAAAATCCCGAACGTGTTCGGCAGGTTTTGCGAAGTCTTGCGCGAAACATATCAACAATGACTACGGCTACAACCATTATGCAGGATGTGCAAGCCAATGATGTTTCGATAACCGACAAGACTTTGACCAATTATATGTCGGCTCTGCGGCGATTATTCGTTACCGAAGATCTTAAAGCGTGGCAACCTTCGTTGAGGTCGAAAACGGCAATCCGAACAAGCCATAAACGGCATTTTACCGACCCAAGTATAGCGACAGCATTGCTTGAACTCAATCCTAATAGTGTTATTGACGATTTCAATTTGTTCGGTTATTTGTTTGAGGATATGTGTGTGCGCGATTTGAGATGCTATACACTTCCTTTGCGTGGCGACGTGTTTCATTATCATGACCAAGCAAACATGGAATCCGACGCGGTTATCCGACTTTACGATGGGCGTTGGGCACTGATAGAAGTAAAAACAGGAAGCAAGCAGATTGAAGATGCCGCTAAGAATTTGCTTAAATTGGCTTCAACCATTGATACTGATAAAATTGGAGAACCTTCGTTTTTGATGATTCTTACTGCGGGTCAGTTTGCCTATCGCAGAAAAGACGGAGTGTTGGTTGTTCCCATAGGATGTTTAAAACCGTAAGTCTATGCGTATCCTTCACATAATACCAAGATTGAACAAAGGCGGTACCGAACGGCTCTGTCTCGACATTTGCAACCATTCTTGAAAGAATTGGTGTTTAGTTAAATTTGTTATCCACAACTAACAAAAACGGCCAAATGCCAAGACAGAATTTGTCCAAATGCTAAAATAAAATATAGCCAAATGGCAAAATGAAAAATAGCCAAATGGTAAAATAAAATTTGTCCAAATGATAAAATTGTATAATTTTGTCATTGATAATTAGAGAAATATGAATGCGTACAATACAAGAATAGCAGATGGTTTGCTTTTACGTAAATTAGCAGGAAAGGGAGCTGTGCTGATTGAGGGGGCTAAGTGGTGTGGCAAAACCACTACTGCGGAACAGGCAGCCCAAAGCGTCATATATTTATCAGACCCTTTGCAATTGCAACGCTACACTATCGACGCTAATATGAAGTTTGATGGCCTTCTGGAGGGAGATACGCCGCACCTTATCGATGAATGGCAGCTGATACCCAAACTATGGGATAGCGTCCGTTTTGCTGTTGACCACCGTGGCGAGATGGGGCAGTTTATTCTTACAGGTTCTGCTGTTCCCGCCAATACCGATGAGATAAATCATACTGGTACTGGACGAATTGCCCGACTCAAAATGCGTCCAATGGCACTTTGGGAGTCACAAGAGTCAACAGGGACGGTCTCTCTGCGCAATCTTTTTGAAAAAAACGACGATTTTTCAGGCAAAGATGCCAATCTCACACTTGAAGATATTTCATATATAATGTGTAGGGGCGGCTGGCCTCAGGCTGCAACTATGCGTGACAGACGAATTGCTCTTGACCAGGCGTTTGATTATGTTGATGCCGTTGCTGAATCGGATTTGACAAGGGTTGATGGAGTGAAAAAAGATGCCAACAGAGTTAGGCGGATTCTAAAGTCGTATGCACGGAATCAGGGAACACAAGCCTCACTGTCGGTTTTGTTGGACGATATCAAATCAAATGAAAATGAAACCGTTAGCGAGCCGACTCTCGGGACGTATCTTACAGCATTGCAAAAAATCTATCTGATAGAAGATATGCCTGCGTGGAATCCGAATTTGCGTTCGAAAACGGCTATTCGTTCTGCAAACACACGTTATTTTGTTGACCCCTCGGTTGCCACAGCCGCATTGGGACTCGGACCGAATGATTTGTTGAACGACCTAAACACAATGGGGCTATTGTTCGAGACGATGGCTGTTCGCGATTTGCGGGTATATGTCGAGCCAATCGATGGGGCGGTTTATCACTATCGCGACAAAAACGGCTTGGAGTGCGACGCCGTTGTCCATTTGCGGAACGGCAAATATGGTTTGATTGAAATTAAACTTGGGGGCGAAAAACTTATTGATGAAGGTGCTGGCAATCTGATTTCGCTACACAAAAAAATCGATACCAACAAAATGCACGAACCTTCATTCCTGATGGTTCTAACGGCTAACGGCAGTTACCCGTATCGTCGCAAAGATGGTGTTTATGTCGTTCCTATTGGCTGCCTAAAACCGTAAGTCTATGCGTATCCTTCATATAATACCTCGATTACGCAAAGGCGGTGCCGAGCGGCTCTGTCTCGACATTTGCAACCAGTTGCAGAAGCGTGACGATGTGCAAGTACGGTTGATAACTTTCTCCGATGAAAATCATTATATGTTTCTCACCGAACACCTTGATTGGCAAGTCATACCCGCTTCCGTTCAACTCTCAATATTTCACCAAAATGTGCTGAATATTGATGCCTTACAAAAGGCAATTGAAGATTATGCTCCCGATGTGATTCACACCCATTTGTTTGAGGCAGAGATTGTTTCACGTTCGTGCAATTATCCGCAGGCAAAATGGTTCTCGCATTGCCACGACAATATGCGGCAGTTCAAAAATTTTAGCATTAAAACCTTGTTCAACAAGCAATTGCTGACAAACTTTTTTGAGAAACGCTACTTGTTCTCACGATACAGAGCCAATGGCGGCAATACGTTCATTGCCATTTCGCACGATACCGAACAATATTTCCGCAAAACTACAAGGCATTACAATGTGCAACTATTGCCGAACGCCATTGATTATGAGAAATTTCACTGCGACAATAGCCGTCAGCCGAGCACAAAACTTCGGCTTGTGAATGTTGGTTCATTGAATGCCAATAAGAATCAAATATTTTTAATTGATGTTGCTAAAATATTGGTAGATAAAGGATTTGATTTTGGTTTAAAATTGGTCGGTGGAGGTCAAGACTATAATATGTTGAAACAAAGAATTGAGACATTGGGACTTCAAAAAAACGTTTCGTTGTGCGGCAATGTAGATAATGTAGAGGATTATTTGCACGAATCAGATATTTACGTTCATTCTTCATTGTCCGAAGCATTGGGCTTGACAATTATTGAAGCAATGACCGCAGGCCTGCCCGTTGTAACCCTTGACGGCCGTGGTAACCGCGACTTGATTAAGCAAGGTAAAAACGGTTATATGGTCTATGAGCAGAAAGCCGAACAGTTTGCCGACCGCATTCTCGAAATATGGAACGATAAAAATAAATACAACCAAATGTCTGCTTTTGCGCAGGATTTCGCACGCCAATATGACATTAAACCATACGTTGACAAGCTGTTGGAGTTGTATAAGTCTTCAAAATAGAACGGAATTATATACTTCCGTCGTGTATATAACCAACACGTTATTACATCTTTTCTGTTACTTTCTGTCTACAGCTACAGAAAGTAACCAAAGAACGCCGGCGACGCCGCATCTTCGCTAAATTTCTTTTCATTCCGCTAAACCCTCGGGGATGGCGCGCCCCACAAACCCTCGCCGCCAAGCCGAGGCTTTTATACGCTTCATTCAAAGAAATTTTTAACGCTCATCTGCGAAGTCGCATCTGTCGCTACGATGGAAACAGTAGAGAGTTGAAAATGGAAAGGTTTATTGTACGATAATGTTGGAAAGCAGAATGTTCCGACTGAGCTGCGATGCGTTAAGAAAATCAATGGAGTGAACGTAAAAAGGCGTTGGTGCCTTGGCTCGAGAACGTTAGTGTAACGAAAGAGTGGCACTTCAACGCCTTTAGTGAACGCAATTGATTTTTAGCGGAGCAGGTCCGTCGGTGGATTTTCTTTGGTTCGTTTCTTTTGCCACCAAAAGAAATGAACAGAATAGAATACGGATTTTGCAAGATTAAAGTGGATAATTCCGAAATAGAAAAAAAGAAACTTGGCGGAATCTAATAATTTTTACCACATTCCTCCGAGTTTTGATTATTGTTTTGTTTTTTTATTTTTGTCTAATGAATTGAGAATTTATTCGCAAAGAATTGAGAATTTTGAAAGTTGTCTATGTAACGTGTTCATTCTGAATTCTTTATGACGAGATTAAAAACGAAAGAAAATGTTTGATGAAACCAAAAACGCTCATACTTCTCTGTGACAACTACCCGCTTTCAGCTGGTGAGTTTTTCATTGACGATGAGATGCGTGTGATTGCACCAAAGTTCGATAATGTGTTGATATACACCGCGTCGGCCGATTCGGGTGAGAATCTGAACCGTTTTGTGCCCACAAATGCCGAAATAGTCTCATTTTCAAGGCAAAAACTGGAAATCGGCAAACTGAAATCGGTTTTCCGCATTTTCAAACCGATGTTTGTGGCGGAACTATTCTTCGCCTTGCGGAATTTGCCCGTAAAGTATTGGTTGAGTGCCTTTAAAATAATGTATGTAGAAATTCACCGTGCAACGAACCTTAAGAAAGACCTTGTCGGTTTGTGCAAAGCGAAAAAACTGAATCCGTCCGACTGCGTGTTCTATTCCTATTGGCACGACTATAAAGCCTTGGCTCTGGCGTTGTTGCGGAAAGATGACCAATCTATCAAATGCGTTGCAAGAACCCACGGTTGGGACAATTTCGCCGACAGGCACACACCACCATATCTACCATACAAATCGTTCATAATAAACAATTTGTCGCAGACATATTCGATCTCGGATGCGGGAAAATTCTATTTTGAGCAATATCTGAACCGTAAACTTGATGATAGAGTGACGGTTTCACGGTTGGGGAAATTCAACGACCGACAACCGAATATGGACAAGCAGCCCAACTCGGTGCTTATTTGCTCTTGTAGCAATCTTATTCCTGTAAAGCAAGTTGACAAGATTATCGAAGTTATTTCGCATTTGCAGACGAAAAACATTCGATGGGTTCATTTTGGCGATGGACCGTTACGTGCTGAACTTGAAGCAATGGCAGCCAACAAATTGCAAAATGTTGAATTTGAGTTCCGCGGCATTGTCGCAAACGACAAGATTCTGGATTTCTATGCTGAAAACCACGTTGATTTATTTATAAACTTGAGCGCGTCCGAAGGCATTCCCGTGAGTATTATGGAATCGTTGTCGGCTGGCATCCTAGTTGTTGCAACCAATGTGGGCGGCACCGCCGAAGCCGTAAATAGCAAAAACGGTTTTTTGATACCTGTAGATTTTGATTGCCGCAATGTGGCGAAAATCATTGATAACTATTTAAATTCGCCAATTTCGGAGCAAAATATCTATCGGCACAATGCCTACGATTTTTGGAAAAAAAATTATGAAGCGGGGAGAAATTATGGGGAGTTTTATTTGATGCTTGGTATATAGATGAAAGACGAGAGTTGAACGTGTAGAGATGAATGTAAGAGAATATTTATATCTTTGTACAATAAGAGCGTCTATGTTCAAAAAAATATCATCAATACTTCGTAATGTGTTTTGCCTGTTGATAACAATGGCAACTATACCTCTTGCATTCTCCCAAATATCCGCTCCTACTGAAATAGCAGGCATATCTGCGTGGTGGTGTGCAGATTCGGTTCAACAGGAATCGGGAACACCAGTGGCATTTTGGATTAATTTGGCAAATACTTCGGAATCGGTCTCTCAACCTGTGGCAGACAATAGTCCAACCTTGATAAAGGATGTTTCGGAAGTTAATAATCATGCGGTACTACGTTTTGATGGAAATGATTATTTGGATGGTGGAAATATATTGAACGTGGGAAGTGTTGGACAAACAGTGTTCTGTATAGGGTTAACAACTAAGAAAACGGGTTCTTTCTATGCAAAATCGTTGTTAGGCAAAGCAAAAAATAGACATTTTTTAATAATTGAAAACGTGCCTGAATATTTTGTACAGCTAGGCACGTCTAATTATATGCCAACAGGCTTGTTAATGCTTAATGAGTATGTTTTATATTCGGGAACAATAAATATGGGAAAACAGATCTCCCTTTTTCAAGATGGATATGTTAAATCTCTTGATTTACCATCATCAACATCTATCATAAGTTCATACAATTTTTATGTAGGAACTTACAATGATGCTACAGGTATGGCACCTTATCCAGGATTAAATCTCAACGGCGACATAGCCGAAATGATTTTCTACAATCGTCCACTTTCTAATATTGAACGGCAGTCGGTAGAGAATTATTTGCGGAGCAAATATTTCCCGGGAACGGAACGGGAACAGTTTTCGTTGGGCGGGACAATAAAGCAATCGTATAGCTTGAAGCCTGTGGTTCTTTCGGTGCCGGAACGGGAGTATTTTAAGACATATACCTGGAATACGGGAGAAACTACAAAGTCAATTTCTGTGGATAAGTCGGGATTGTATTCTGTGCATGTGACCGATGATTGGGGGTATGATTATATTGATACTGTGCATATTGTGCTTCCAACAATTTCGTATATCCCAAGTCAGACGATTTGTGATGGTCAATCAGTGGTGTGGAATTGTGGTTTGAGTGGCGATTATACATATGAGTGGAGCTCGGGAGAAAATACACAGGAAATTACAATTTCGAAAGCTGGAAAATATGCGGTGAAAATAACTGATAATCAAGGCTATTCAATTGTGTCGGATACGGTCATAATTACGGTGGATGATTTTTCAACTATGGCGAAACTTGGGGCTGATACCACGTTATGTGCTGGTAATTCTATTGGATTGGTTTCTCATGCAGCTGAGGCTGTTTCGTATGAATGGAATACGGGGGAAACTACTGAAACCATCAAAATCCAAAGTCAAGGAACTTATTCGGTTATGGTAACAAACGAACGTGGTTGCGAAGCGTATGATGAAATTGAAATTACTCTCTCGGGCATTGCACCAATTGCGGATTTTGTGTCGCAAAATTTCTGTTTCGGAGATTCAACGGAGTTCGTTTCTAACTCATACACAACGGATAACACACAAATTTCGTCGTATGTGTGGTATATTGAATCTGACACTTTAGAAGGAATATCTTCAAAACATCATTTTTCATCAGCAGGAAGATTTCCTGTGCGATTGGATATCACTAACGAAACGGGATGTGTATCTTCGGTGCTAGAAACGGTTGTGATTCATGCAAAGCCAATTGCTCAATTCGCTCCGAAAATTGCGTGCCAATTTACTGCAAATGATATCGTTTCCACATCTACGGCGAAACCAGATGCTATTGTTTCCACTGAATGGTGGGGGCTTCAACGAACGGAACAACAAGAGAAATTTGAGTTCTTTTCCGATAGTGTGGCGTATTATCCACTGTCGCTGAAAGTGACGACTGAATATGGCTGCATGGATTCTATAACTGATTCTGTAAAGGTTATTGAGTCTCCGAAAATTGAATTTATCCATACGCGCACGTGTATTGGTGATTCTGTTCTGATTTTCGACGAAACGGTTTTCCCGTCGTATAATGAAATGGTTTCGGGGTATTGGGAGTACGATGGGGTTCCGTTGTCGTATAAGCAAATGCTTCTAGTTCGTTTGGATGATACGTTGCCGCATTCCGTTGGCTTGTATGTGAAAACGTTTAACGGTTGTTTGAATATTTCACGTGACACAATTCGGGCGCATAGTTTGCCGCAACCGCAATTGCCCGAAATGTTGTTTGGGTGTGTCGATAAGGATATTATGCTGAAGGATTTTGGTAAAACGTCGGATTCTATTGTGTCGCGCCGATGGACAATTGGCGATGAGGTCTTGACTGATAAAACTCCAATTTTGCAATTCTCTGAAAGTGGAACGTACGATTATTCATTGGCATTGACCACGGAATACGATTGCTCGAACGAAACGGCGGGAAAAATTGTTGTTGAAAAAACGCCGACGGCTGATTTTTCATTCTTCCCTGAATATGGAGCAGCTCCGCTTGATGTGGAATTTACAAATTTGTCGGAGAATGCGGCGGAATATGAGTGGACGTTTGAACAATCTGTTGTGGTTACCGATGACAATCCTGAATATATTTTTACCGACGAAAATAATTCCTATGCGAATTTAGTCGCACGTTCTGAGCATGGCTGCGCCGATTCAGTTTTGAAATATATTCCTGTTCAGTTATCGAATATGAAATTGCAGATTACCGATGTTGATGCTTCGGAACAGAACGGCAAAGTCCGCTATCTGATTCAAGTTCTGAATTCAGGTAATGATATTATTCCGGAAATCGAATTCTCGTTGTCAAGTCCACTATTTCCAACGTTAACGGAATTGTGGAAAGGAAAATTGTCGCCGAATATGGTTCTGACGTATGAATTTTCCACAAAGACAGCACTAAAAAACAATGAATTGCCAGCGTATGTTTGTGCAGTTGCCTCAATTGCAAGCAGCAATCAAAATCAAACTTTTTATACGGATACATACTGTAAGGATTTTTCCAACGACTTCAATGTGTATGGCGTTACTCCCAATCCTGTTCAAGACATCGCAGTATTGGCATTTTCGACGAAACAAAGCGAATCGGTTGTGGTGGAATGTGTTGACGAATTCGGAAAAATACGGTTTACGCAAGAATTGGTGGGCTTGCAAATCGGATTCCACACTTATAAAATTGATTTGTCACAAGTCCCTGCTGGTGTGTATGTTATGCGGGTACGACAGGGAAATAAAAAGAAAACTGTCCAAGTGATAAAGAAATAGATAATAGTTTTCACAAAAAAAGAGACTGTTCCCAAAAACAGTCTCTCAAATTTTATATGTTCAATAAAAAAACTAACTAATCAATTAAATAGGAATCCTATTTTCTGTGACGGAATTCGTCCGAAACAGTTAATTTTTTTCTTCCTTTAGCTCTACGTGCAGCCAATACCTTTCTACCGTTTGCTGTTGACATTCTTTCTCTAAAACCATGTTTGTTTCTTCTTTTTCTTACTGAAGGCTGAAATGTACGTTTCATTTTATCTTATTATTTAAAAAGTTCTACTTGTTCTAATCCCGTAAATCGGTGTGCAAAAGTACACGATTTTTTTTTATTACAAAACTTTTTAGGGTTCAATTGGTAAATAAATTATTTTTTTTGTTTCAAAGAACGGTTCCGAGAAAAATGCGTTGATTGGATAAATCTTGTATTTTTTGAATCCTTGCATTTCTTCGTAAAAATCGCCGCCTTTAATGTAAATTATACCATTGTGGAGTGCGTTGTTTGATATGCCACTCACATTTTTCCGAACCAACTTGTAAAAGTCTGGAAAAGCTGTTACAGCGCGGCTTACAATATAGTCGTATTTTTCTTTGTTTTCTTCAACTGTTTGCTGACGGGCAACAACGTTAGTCAAACCAAGTTCGGCAATGATGTTGCTCGCAACGGTGATTTTTTTCGCAATTCTGTCGATAAGTGTGAATTGAACTTTTGGAAATAGAATAGCCAACGGAATTCCCGGCAATCCACCTCCTGTTCCCACATCAAGAATGGTGCTTCCCTGCTTGAATTCAAAGAATTTCGCAATTGCCATGGAATGAAGCACGTGGTGCTCAAAAATGTTTTCTATGTCCTTTCGCGAAATTACGTTGATTTTTTCGTTCCAATATGTGTACAAATCGCAGAGCATCTCGATTTGCTCGTGTTGCTTTTTTGTTATATCAGGAAAGTATTCGTACAATTTTTGTATCATTACCATTGATTTTTTTTGAGAGGATGAATTCTGTTTCGCAAATGTAACAATCCTATTTGTATTGGTAAATAAATATCGAATGGAAGTGCGTAAATCCACAAATCTTTTTCTTGTAATCGCCGTGTGTTAAGTATTGATAGTAAGAGAAATAGAAACATTCTGCATCCGAATAGAATCACGATAGGCAAGAAGAATATTTCGGGGAGGGTTATACAATACACAATTGCACAGAGATAAAACATTTCGCGTGAAAAAGGTTCTAAGCACAACAAGAATTTATAAATGAATTTGTAATGCGGCGATGTGGTTAAGTGTCTCATCTTCTGGTATTTCCAATATTTAAAAGACGAAACCTGTTCGGAACGGGTGAAACTTTCTTGTGAGAGCACTATGCTAGTGTTTTCTTTCCGTCCCACTTCCGATACAAATAAATCATCGTCGCCGGAGCTGATGTGGTAGTGTGTGGTGAATTTGCTACTTTCGTTGTAAATATTTTTAGTATATGCCAAATTTCTGCCAACGCCCATGTAGGGAAGACCTGCGTGGGCAAACGACATATAGTTCACGGCAATGGAGTAGGTGTCGTAACGAACGAGTTTGTCTAACAAACCTGGTTTTTGAATATAACCGCCGTAGCCGAGCACAATTTCTGTTTTGTCCCGAAATTGTTGTTGCATGGCATGTATCCATTTGTCGGACTGTGGTTTACAATCAGCATCGGTAAATAGGATTTTGTTGTATTTTGCTGCTTTTATACCAATGGTTATCGCCAATTTTTTGCCGTGCGAAAATTTTCTGTCTTTTTTAATAGTGCTGACGCGCAGTTTATTTGGATATTTTTCCAAAAAATCATTCAATACAAATTCGCTGTCGTCTTCCGAACAATCGTTTACCACAATCACCTCATAGGTTTTGTACGTTTGGTTAAGAATTGACGGTAAAAACTTACGAAGATTTTCTTCTTCATTTTTAGCACAAATGATTACCGAAACAGGTTCTTCTTCAATCATTTGCAGAGGTTTCCGTTTTACGATGCAAATCCGTAGGTAAAAAAACAGGTAATACAATATTTGTATGCCCGCAACCGCTATAAATACGATGCAGAACCAAAATTCTATTGCTGAGTATGATATTTCAATCATCGCTGTGTATATCTACCACAAAATTACAGTTTTGCTCTGATTCGTGTTCGCTTTGGGGAATTACTTATGAACAAGTTTTTATTATCACGTGATCTGCTATTGCCTTTTGATTTGTGAAATTAACGAATGCATTAATTTAATAAATGTAGTATAGGTAGAAAATTAACTAAGATACAAATCTTTCGTAAGTTCTTTATATTCATTGGAATATGTAGTTTTGTCTTTTCGAATGGCAAGTCTTGAAGATGTGAATGGCTCCCATTGTTTTGTGAATCGCAAAATGGTTCTGTTTGGGTTTTCTGAGTTTTCAAATGGGAAGATTGTTGTTTCTTGTACAAGATAAAAGTTGATATTTGTCGCAGATTCTGTGTATCTTGTCTTTTCGCTTGTCGGTAAAATTATTGAAACACTGCACGTTTCTGCTGAAATTGTTGCCACACTCGAAAAAAACGTTTCTGCTGTGAGTTCCACACAATGTCGTGCGGTTGCTTTGCTTTTTTCTGGTGAGTGAATGCCGTTGGTGAAAAATGGCGGATTGCAGATTATTGCATCAAATTGTTGTGCTGTTGATTTTGCAAAATCTTGTAAACTAATCTGTTGCACGGTGATTTTGTTGCTCCACGGACTTGCATTTACGTTGATGTTTGCATCAATTACTGCGTTTTCGTCAATGTCAATAGCGGTGATGGGGCAGGAAAATTTTTGTGCCATAATCAGTGAAAGAATTCCCGTTCCTGTTCCAACATCAAGTATTGATTTCGGATTTTGAAATGAGGTCACGCAACCTAATAGCACGGCGTCGGTTCCAAGTTTGAGGGCGGCGTGTTCCTGCGAAATTGAAAATTGCTTGAATTGAAATGCAATCATCAGAAGAAATCATCAAAATCGTTGGAGTTGGATTCTGTGTTTTTCGGAGCAGGATTGCTTCCATAACATGGTGATACCCAATTAGCTGGCTTTTCAAAATCGCCAAACGTATATCCTAATTTGTCTTTGTTTTCAATACAGTCTGTTATGTAATATGCAAACACTGGCATCGCCATTCTCGCGCCTTGTCCGTGAGCGAAACTGCGGAATCGGATACTTCTCTCATCGCCGCCGACCCACACACCGGTAACCAATTCTGGCGTAAATCCCATAAACCAGCCGTCGGCGTGGTCGTTGGTAGTACCAGTTTTTCCTGCAAGTGGAACTTTTATTCCGTAGCGTGTACGGAGCGAAATTGCTGTTCCGTATGCTTTTGCCTCACGGTCAACCATATTCACTACATTTTGAAGTAATCCAACCATTTGGTAGGCAACTTCTTCGCTGATAGCCTCGTTTTGTGCAGGTGAAAATTTCGCAATCACGTTTCCATATTTATCTTCAATCTTTGTCACTAAAATTGGATCAACGTGGATTCCTTTGTTTGGGAATGTGCTGTATGCGCCTACCATCTCGTGTAATGTAAGGTCGGCAACGCCGAGACAGATTGACGGAACAGGGTCTATGTGGCTGTACAATCCCATTTCGTGGGCAAGTGCCACAACAGGTTCAGGTTTAAGCAATTGCATTAATTTTGCTGAAATCCAGTTGTTCGATGTAGCCAATCCCCACGCCAACGAAACCATTTCGCCGTTGCGTGCCTTGTCGGAGTTACTTGGTGTCCACATTTGGTCGTTTACATAGAACGATGTCGGTACGTTGGCGAATTGTTTGCACGGAGAAATTCCTTCCTGCATAGCAAGTGTGTAAAGGAATGGTTTGAACGTGGAGCCAACCTGACGGCGTTGTTGCATCACGTGGTCGTATTGGAAAAACTCGTAGTCGATGCCGCCCACAAACGCCTTGACTTGTCCTGTGCGAGCTTCCATTGAAAGCATACCGCATTGTAGGAAACTTTTCATCCATTTTATGGAGTCGAGCGGTGAAATAATTGTGTCGATTGGTCCGTCCCACGAGAATAGCGTGGTTGGAACGGGAGTTGTGAATACTTTCATTACTTCGTCCCAATTCATTGATTTTCCGCCCATTGAGTGGTAGCGTTCACATTGTTTTATAGATGCGTTGATTCTACTTTTATATTCATCGTTGGTCAAAGTTGATGAAAACGGTGCTTTGGAATTGTTTTTGTTTTCACGGAAAAATGCTGGTTGCACGTTTTCCGACATGTGTTTTTTCACTGCATTTTCCGCATATTGCTGCATACGGGAATCAATGGTCGTGTAGATTCGAAGTCCGTCGCTATATAAATTATAATATACGCCAGGTGATTTTTCGTTTTTGTTGCACCAACCATATAGTGAGCTTGTTTCCCATAGAGTTGAGTCGCGAACGTAAAGTTCTTTGCTCCAGTAGTTTTGTGGTTCAGGTTTTTTCGCGGTCATTGTTGTTCGCAACCATTCGCGGAAATATGGAGCAATACCGTTTTTATGGTCAATTCGTTTGAATTTCAATGCGATAGGAAGCTGTTTCAGCGAGTCATAATCTTCCTGTGACAACTTATTATAATGTACCATTTGGCTCATTACAACGTTTCGTCGAACCGTGGTCGTGTCGGGATAGCGGACGGGGTTGAAAATTGCAGGGTTTTTTAATTGACCTACCAACATTGCCGCTTCTTCTATTTTCAATTCTTTTGGCTCTTTGCTGAAATACACGTTTGACGCCATTTTAATGCCGTTTGCATTGTGCAGGAAGTCGAATTTGTTCAAGTAGAGCGCAATAATTTCCTCTTTTGTGTAGGCTTTTTCCAATTTCACGGCAATAACCCATTCGCGGAGTTTACGGAGCACAATGTCAAGTGTGTTGTCGAATTGTTCGCGGGGAAACAGCAATTTCGCCAATTGTTGCGAAATGGTACTACCGCCGCCGGAATTCTTGTTTCCGCCCAAAACTGTTTTAAACGCGACACGTAATAATCCCCGATAGTCAATGCCCGAATGTTCGTAGAAACGTGCGTCTTCGGTCGAAACAAGTGCGTCAACAAGGTAGGGGGGAAGGTCGTCAAACGAGCATTCTATACGATTTTCCTTGAAAAAAGTACCCATTGTCACGCCGTCGGCGGAAATAATGTTAGTGGCAAGTTTCGTTTTTGGATTTTCCAATTCCTCAATTGTGGGCATAAATCCCAGTTTTCCAGCTGAAATCAGCGAAAACAAAATTACCGAGAACAATAGTGGCAGTAAACAGCAACACCATATAATTATGTATAACGTTTTGTGGGATTTCCCCCCGTTTTGTACCTCTTGCATACGTAAAAATTTTGGTTTCAAATTTATTGAATCTGGAGAATTATCGGAAGTCTTTTTGGTATTTTTTTTATGAAAAGTCTTGTTTGTAATTGTTTTTTTTAATTTTGCGAAATCTTTTAATGACAGAATGCGCAATGACGGAGAATTTGGTAATTGTCGAATCACCTGCGAAAGCAAAGACAATAGAAAAGTTTTTGGGGAAAGAATTTACGGTAATGTCAAGTTACGGACACATTCGTGACTTGGAGAAAAAAGGTTTGGGTATTGATGTTGAAAAATCATTCGCTCCTTTGTATGAAATTTCTCCAGACAAGAAAAAACTTGTGGCGGAGCTGAAAAAAGCAGTGAAAGAAACGAAAAATGTGTGGCTCGCATCCGATGAGGACCG
>DFGI01000021.1:0-3653 GCA_002371705.1 Bacteroidales bacterium UBA3754 | reverse complement strand
TGAGGACCGCGAGGGAGAAGCTATAGCTTGGCATTTGGCTGAAGTTTTGAAATTGCCGGTGAAAACAACGAAACGTATTGTGTTCCATGAAATTACAAAAGATGCAATAGTAGATTCGTTAAAAAATCCACGTACGATAGATTTAAAATTGGTTGACGCACAACAAGCCCGTCGTATTCTCGACAGACTTGTGGGTTTTGAGTTGTCGCCGATTTTGTGGAAAAAAGTGAAACCGCAGTTGTCCGCTGGTCGTGTACAGTCGGTCGCTGTAAGAATTATTGTGGAACGTGAACGCGAGATAAATGCCTTTAAATCAGAATCTTCGTATCGTGTCGTCGGTGATTTTGTGGCAGATTACAATGGGAAGAAATATTCGTTCACCGCTGAATTGTCGAAACGATTTGCGAAAAAAGAAGATGCGGAAGCGTTCTTGGAAAAAGCAAAAAATGCCGCTTTCGAAGTGTCTGGTTGTGAGAAAAAACCGTTGACAAAACGTCCAGCTCCTCCATTTACCACTTCAACACTTCAACAGGAAGCCAGCCGAAAATTCTCGTTTCCTGTGGCAAAAACAATGCAGATTGCACAACAATTATATGAATCGGGTTTTATTACCTATATGAGAACCGACTCGGTGAATTTATCGGCGTTGGCAATCAATACGTCAAAGAAATTCATCGTTGAGAATTTTGGCGAAAAATATTCAAAGGTCCGTAAATATTCAACTACTTCAAAAGGTGCCCAGGAAGCCCACGAAGCGATTCGCCCGACATATATCGAAAACGAATTTGTGTCGTCGAGTGCCGATGAGCAACGGCTGTACGATTTAATCCGCAAACGTACATTGGCTTCGCAAATGGTTGATGCTCAGCTGGAAAGCACCACTTTAACAATTACGAGTTCGTCGCTGAACGATGCTACTTTTGTCGCAAAGGGCGAAGTAATTGTGTTCGATGGTTTCTTGAAAATGTACATCGAATCGGTTGATGATGACTCTGCGGAGGAAGAAAGTGTTGTTCTGCCTGCGTTGCAGATAGGTGCGGCTGTGCTGCCTCAGTCAATTGTGGCGACAGAGCGGTTTACGCAGCATCCTCCACGCTATACCGAAGCAACATTGGTGCGTAAACTTGAGGAGTTGGGTATCGGTCGTCCATCAACGTATGCGCCGACAATCTCGACAATTCAAAAACGTGGATATATTGTAAAGGAAGACCGCACCGGCAAAAAACGCCAGTCAGTAAAATTATTGCTGAAAGCTGGTAAAATCACGGAACAAAAAACTTCGGAAACTATTGATACAGAAAAGAATAAGTTATTTCCGACAGATATAGGTATGGTTGTGAACGATTTCCTTATGAAATATTTTGCGGGCATTATGGACTATAATTTCACCGCTTCGGTGGAACAGGAATTCGATGATATTGCTGTGGGCAATATTGGTTGGGTCGAGATGCTAACAAAGTTCTATGGACCATTCCATTCCAAGGTTGAAGAAACTATGGAGACTTCGGAACGAGGCAACGGCGAACGTGTTCTTGGAATTGACCCAGAAACTGGTCGTCAGGTTTCGGTCCGCATCGGACGATTTGGCTCTATGGTTCAGCTTGGAAAGCAGGATGACAAGGAAAAACCTGTCTATGTTGCTCTTGATAAATCACATCAAATAGAAACAGTTACGCTCAACGATGCTTTGCAAATGTTGAAACAAGGTAACGAAGGCCGTTTGCTTGGCGTGCATCCAGCTACTGGTAAAAATATTTATGTGCGTAACGGTCGTTTCAGCCAATATCTTCAATTAGGCGAAAACAACGACCCTGATAAGAAGAGTGTAACGTTGTTGAAAGGGCAGAATCCAGCTACAATCACATTGCAGGATGCTCTTACGTTGCTTGTTTTGCCACGCGAAGTCGGCGAATTTGAAGGCGAAAAAGTTATGGCGAATATCGGTCGCTTTGGCCCGTTCTTGGCTCACAAAGGAAAATTCATTTCGTTGAAGAAAAACGACCCTGATGTGTTCTCTGTGACGATTGACGAAGCGGCGCAGATTATAATCCGCAAGCGCGAAAGCGACGAAAAACGAAGCATCAAAGAATTTCCTGAAGATGCAAATGTGAAAGTTATGCTTGATCGTTGGGGACATCCGTGTGTGTTCTACAAGAAAAAATATTTCCGCATTGCGAAAAATGTGAAGCCGGAAACGCTCACATTGCAACAATGTTATGAGATTGCTGAAGTGAAAAAAACGAAATAATGTCGTTGCAAGAGTTGTGTGTGCCTGTTTTGGGGCAGTCGGTCAACAATGCGGGAATCATCACGGTGTCGTCCTATGAGGATTTTGATTTGGTCACCGCTGATGCGTTTGTGTTAGGCTATTTGGAAGACAGAAATTCCAACAACGGCGGAGCATCCGAAGCGGCGGCGGCAATCCGCAATGCGTTGTACAAACTTCACTCGGTGTCGAAATCAATGCGAATCTACGACTTGGGCGATTGCAAATTGGGCGCAACAATTGCGGAATCGTATGCAAATCTCAAGGATTGTGTTTCCCAATTAATGATTTATGGCAAACCTATACTCATTTTCGGAGGCACGCAGGAAGCGGTGTGTGCGGTTGCGGATCATGGATTTCATCGCATAGCATATCCAGCTGTCTGTTTTGTTGACGCTCGCGTGGATTGGGAGTCGGAAACGACAGATTTCTCAAACACTAACTATTTGTCACGCTTGCACTTGGAACATCCACGCGCGCGTGTGTTACACGTCGCAAGTCAAGAATATTTATCGTCACGGGAAGCGTTTTTGTGGCTGAATGAACATAATTTTGGCTTGCTCCGTCTTGGAGAGTGCAATTCGTCGGTTTCGTTGGCGGAACCGCTGATTCGCGATGCGCAAATAGTATCTTTCGATATGGGTTCGGTTCGCTATTCCGACAATCCTGCTGGACAGAATGTGAATGGTTTATATTCAGAATTCGCTTGCCAATGTGCGTGGTATGCGGGGTATTCGCCCCGAATGAATTTATTTTGCCTGTCGGAATACAATCCATCGAATGATATGGATTCAATTTCAGCTCAATTGAGCGCACAAGTTCTCTGGCACGCTCTCGATGGCATTTCTCAACGCAAAAATGAAACAATGGACTTTGAGGACGAAACGTATCAGAAACGCTATCTCAAACATCCAATGTTTCCGCAGGATATTTGTTTTTATCAATCGTTGGTTTCGCAAACAATGTGGGTGGAAATTCCGATTGGTACAACAGGCAAAAAACGTATTGTTCCTTGCCATTCAACTGATTATGAGCAATTTCGAAATGGAATCGTGCCAGAATTATGGATGACGGAATTTCGACGGTTGGCAACGCTTTAGAATGTATTTCCGTTGGCAATTCCCAATTAAAAATTATCTTTGCAAAAAATTTTAGTCTATGAACTTTATAGAAGAATTGAAATGGAGGGGCATGCTTCACGATATTATGCCCGGAACTGAGGAACAATTGCAGAAAGAAATGACAACGGCGTATGTGGGCATTGACCCAACAGCCGATTCCCTTCATATAGGACACTTGTGCGGCGTGATGATGTTGCGCCATTTCCAGCGGTGTGGTCACAAACCGATTGCTTTGCTTGGTGGAGCCACAGGTATGATTGGCGACC
>DFGI01000028.1:101755-142554 GCA_002371705.1 Bacteroidales bacterium UBA3754 | reverse complement strand
CTGTCGAGCATCACGTCGGCATTCGACGATGCCAATCCGTTGATGTTTACTTTAATTGAGATTAGTCCCGGAATTTTTCCAGCCAATCCTTCCAAACCTTCTTTAATACCTTGTTTTGCTGCTTGTTTTTCGGCATCGGAAAGTTCATCCTTCAACTGCCATAAAATAATGTGTTTTACCATGTTATAAAAGTTTTACACCGAAACCTCACCTTTAATGTGGGGATGCGGATTATAGTTAAGAATTTCAATGTCTTCGTATTTGAATTCGAACAAATCTGTCACGTTCGGATTGAGTTTCAGCGTCGGGAGTTCGCGAGGTTCGCGCGTGAGCTGCAACTTGCATTGTTCAATGTGGTTTTTGTAGATATGCACATCGCCGAATGTGTGGATAAATTCACCAACCTGCAAACCGCACACTTGCGCAATCATGTGGGTAAGAAGCGCATACGACGCAATGTTGAACGGTACTCCGAGGAATACATCGGCACTGCGCTGGTACAATTGGCACGAAAGTTTCCCGTTTGCCACGTAGAATTGAAACAGCGTGTGGCACGGTGGCAAAGCCATGTCATTCACCATAGCCGCATTCCACGAACTGAGAATCAGTCGGCGCGAATCGGGGTTTGTCTTGATTTGGTCAACCAACTGTTTTATTTGGTCAACTTCGCCGCCGTCGTACGTGGGCCAATGTCGCCACTGATAACCGTAAACGGGGCCAAGGTCGCCATTCTCGTCTGCCCATTCGTCCCAAATCGTCACATTGTTGTCGTGAAGATATTTGATGTTAGTGTCGCCTTTCAAAAACCAAAGCAGTTCGTGGAAAATGGCGCGAGTGTACAATTTTTTCGTCGTCAACAACGGAAAACCTTTCTGAAGGTCGAAGCGCATTTGGTACCCAAATAGGCTGATTGTGCCCGTTCCTGTGCGGTCTTCCTTGGGAGTACCTTCATCAAGAATCTTTTTAACTAAGTCCAAGTATTGTTTCATACTCTGAAAATTCTATTTTTGCAAAGATAGAATATAATCGTTTGTATTTTTGCGTTATAAATTTGCATTTATCAACAAATGAAAAGATTTTTCTTAATAATGCTCTTGTCGTTATGCTGTCTGTCGCTCACAGCTCAGTTCTATAACGGTTACCAACAGGATTTCGGGAAAAATCGTGTGCAGTACGACGAAAAATTCTGGTATTATTTCCGCCACGAAAAATTTGATGTGTATTTTGACAAGGGTGGACGGAAAATAGCTGAATTTGTGTTGCAAAATGTTGATTCCACCTACGTCGACCTCAAACGAACGCTGGAATTTGACTATTCCCGACGGATTGTATATGTGGTGTATAACACGTTGGGCGAATTTCGGCAAAGCAATATCGGTTATTCGTCGTCGGATGATGAATACAACGTTGGGGGAACAACACAAATTGTTGATAATAAAGTTGTTCTGTATTTTTCTGGCGACCACGCCGACCTCATCCGTCAGATGCGGAAAGGCATTGCCGAAGTTATGATGAGTGAATTTCTGTACGGCGTTGGCTCATATCGCAAAATGCTTACAAACACATCGCAAACCGCTTATCCTGATTGGTTTTTCGATGGAATGACGGAATATTTCTCCAATAGTTGGAATTACGAAATGGAAAAACAAATCCGATGGCAGACAGAAAAAGGTAATTTCAAGAGAATCACATTATTATATGGCAGCGATGCTATTTTGGTCGGTCATGCGCTGTGGCATTACATCGGGCAAAAACACGGCGACAAAGCAATCTCCAATATTCTGTATATGAGCAAATTGACTGACGACATTGATGGGGCGTTCCAATATGTGCTTGGCAAGGATTTGCAAACAGTTTTATTCGAAATGGCGGAATTTTACCGCACCCAAACCTCAACGCCGAAACAATCGGAATCCTCGATAGATGTGCCAAAACGGTTGGCAAAACGCACGGTTACCGCAGTTGAATTGAACTATGACGCATCGAAAATGGCGTATGTCACCAACAAAAGCGGGAAAGTTGGTTTGTGGATATACGATTTTGAATCAAGAAAAAACAAGAAAATATATGGATTTGGCTCTGTGATTGAACAAATTACAGACTACTCATTTCCCGTATTCCAATGGCATCCTTCAATGAATGCGCTCACGTATATGTACGAAAAAAACGGACTTTTGTGGCTTGCAATTTATAATTGCGACGAAAAAGAAACGATAGTGCGCAAATTCCATCACTTCGATAAAGTGCTTGATTTTTCATTTTCCGATGATGCCTCCAAAATCGTATTTTCAGGCGTTCAAGCTGGACAAACCGATATTTTTGTGTATTATATGCACACATTCGACAACGAGCAATTAACCAACGACTTGGCCGACGACCGCTATCCGTCGTTTGTGAAAAATGGCGAAAAAATCATCTTTTCGTCGAATCGCGCCGACACACTTTTGAATAACCCGAAAGAAAATATTATTCCTTCGTACAACTTGTTTTTGCTGTCGGACAAAGGTTTGGAACGACTGAATAATTCGTCGTCGAACGATATGAAAGCAGAGGAAATCGCTCCAGGGAAATATATGTATCTTGCCGAAACTAAACAAGGTACAGACATATTTGCCATTTCAACCGACAGCGTGGTGAGTTCGGTTGACACTTCGTTCCATTATTCGCATTTCACGACCGATTTCCGTCATCGCGACGATATTGTCGATTGCGCGGATTTCTCCGTTTCGGGAAACTCGTGGATTCGCCTTTCGCGTGGAAAGAAACGGTACAATTTTGAACAAGCAGAGTTCCAAACGAACGACTTTGTGGAAACACAATTTGAAAAAACGGAATTGCCACCAGCCGATACTTCGCGGTACGAACGGGAGGCGGCAAACCTGTATAAAACCAATTTTTATGTGAACAAATTGGTGAACCAAATCGACTTCAACTTCATAAATACTGGCTATCAGGCATTTACAGGCGGCGAATACGACTACACGCAAAAATTGAATTTGTTGTTGAAACTTGGCATAATCGATTTGTTTGAGGATTATCGCCTGACGGGCGCATACCGTTTCACAGGCTCGCTCGGTTCCAGCGAATATCTTATTTCATTGGAAAATCTTCGGAACCGCATCGACAGGCAATATATTTTCCACCGCCAGTCGGGATTTACATTTGGAACAAATTCCTCACGATATTACGAACGCATTCAGGATAATAATTTCTTGTGCCGCTTTACGTATCCAATTTCGCAGGTGCATTCCATTTCGGTGAATCCAAATTTCCGCTACGTGCGTAATATTACGCTCGCCACAGACATGAAATCGTTGAACGAACCGACTGTGGATGAGTTTTGGACGGGCGTTTCGTGCAACTATGTGTTCGACAACGTGCGGAAACGTGAACTGAACATATACGAAGGCACCCGCTCCAAAGTGTTTGCCGAAGGCTTCACGCAGTTAAACAAATCAGATTCCTATCTCTGTGTGTTCGGCTTCGATGTGCGCCATTACCAAAAAATCCACAAAAATCTGATTCTTGCGGCGCGCGTGGCGTTCAGTTCGTCGTTTGGAACATCGCCGCTGCTGTATTACCTGGGCGCAGTTGATAATTGGATAAATTTGTTTGGACGATTCCCCACCTATAATTCCGCAATTGAATACGACCACACCGTTGATTGGGCTTACCAAGCAGTGGGAACAAATATGCGCGGTTTCTCGCAGAATATCCGCAACGGTAATTCGTTCGCTGTGGCAAATGTGGAACTTCGCTGGCCAATAATTCAGTATTGCTTCGCAAAACCACTGAAATCCGACATACTACGGCATTTCCAAGTGGTTGCCTTCACCGATTTTGGTGGTGCGTGGAGCGGTTTGATTCCGGGAAAGAAAGAAAATGCGTATAATTACACAGTGATACATCAAGAACCTATTTCCGTGGAAATCGATGAAATGCGCCAACCATTTGTAGGTTCGTATGGATTTGGCTTCAGAACACGGCTGTTCGGTTATTTTGTGCGGCTGGACATTGGCTGGGGCTACGACGAAGGTGTTATTCAACGGATGAATCAATTTTCAATAGGAATGGACTTTTAATTAGTTGTGATAAAACGATTTACGTTTATATTATTATTACTCGCCACGTTTCAGGCTACGGGGCAACACAAGTTTACGGCTACAGTATATGACGCGGAGACCCGCCGTCCGCTTGCTGGTACACAGGTTGTATTTGTCGCCAACAACGATGTCCGCATCACCGATGAAAAAGGCAAACTTTCGTACGAACCACAAATACTTCCCGACACCGTTATTTTTTCATTCATTGGCTACAAAGATACGACGGTGGTTGTACGGAAAACGCAGGAAAAAATCACAGTCCGTCTGCGACCAACTGCCATACAAACGGACAAAGTGGTTGTCACAAGCCAGAAAAGTGATGAGAATGTGAAACTTGCACGTGACGAAGTATTTCTTTCAAAAGCAGAACTGATGGATTTACCAGCGTTGATGGGCGAACAGGATGTTATCCGCTCGTTTACAACTAATGCTGGCGTACAACAATTCGAAGGAATGCAAGGAATCTATGTCCGTGGTGGCAGTCAGGATCAGAACCTTATTTTGTTCGACGAGGCTATCGTGTATAATCCATCGCATTTGCTTGGATTTTTTTCTGTGTTTAATCCTGATATTATTGAAAATGCGAAATTGTATAAATCTGGCGTGCCAGCAAAATACGGTGGTCGCCTTTCGTCGGTGCTGCAAGTCTCATCGCAGAACCCATCACCCGAAAAAGTTGAATTTGACGGTTCGCTTGGGCTGATTTCGCTGCGCGCAAAATGTAACGTGCCACTCGGAGAGAAAACCGCCATCCAATTGTCGGGACGAAAATCGTATTTGAACACAATGATTCTTCCTCTGGTATATTCGGTGGTAAACCCAGACAAAAGTGTTCCCCACCTTGGTTTTTACGATGCGAACGCAAAATTTTCATTCGCAATGAATCCACGCAATTTGTTTTCCGTGTCGGCATACATCGGTAACGATGAATTTTCAATGGACCAATCGCAACAGTCCTCAGTAAAACATAATTTGGTTCGTTGGGGAAACTCTGCCATTGTGGCGAATTGGCTACACTCTTCCAAACGCAACTTCATCACATCAACGTCGGTTTCGTGTTCAGAATCCCACTTTTATTTAGAAATGGTGCAGAATTATTTTTCAATGACGACGAAAACAGGCATTTCTGATATTGATGTACGAACTGTCACGAATAAAAAAGTTGGGAAAAATTTGTTCTCTTTCGGAGCTGAAAATCTCATTCAGCAGTTTCGTTTAGGCGACCTTGAATTGAAATTGGATTCGGAAAAACGAGTCATAAACAATCCTGATGCCTGTATTTCCAACGAATTTTCCTTGTTTGTCGAAGACAACATTAATGTAACCGACAAATGCAACGTGGTAGTTGGTCTGCGAAGTTCGTTGTATTCCAAAAACGATTCGCTCACCTATATAAATGCAAGCATAAGTCCAAGAATACAAGCACGTTACATGCTTTCGTCATCGTCTTCAGTAAAAGCATCATTGTCGCATGAAACGCAGAATCTTCATTTGGTTTCATTGGTTTCGTCGGCTCTTCCTGCTGACGTGTGGTTTCCGGCAACAGGGAATCTTCCGCCAGAAAAAGGTTGGCTGTGCAGCATAGGCTTCTTCCGAAATTTTATGGAAAACGCCTACGAAACATCGGTGAGCCTATTTTATAAGCGGATGGACAATCTTGTGGAATTCAAAAATAGTTTGCTTGACACCTACATGCATAATTTCTACGACAGAATCACCACAGGGAAAGGATTTGCCTGCGGCACAGAACTGGCGGTGGCAAAAAAACAAGGGCAATTCCAATGGTCGGCATCGTATGCGTTTTCACGGACGCTCCGCAAATTTGCCGAATTGAACGACAATCATCTCTATCCCGCATCGTTCGACCGTCCGCACGACGCTACGGTAACACTTTCGTATTCAACGAAATCCAAGAAATGGAAATTTGCCGCCTATTGGGTTTTCACCAGCGGAAAAGCATATTCTGAATTGTCGGAAATGTATCTTATAGCGGGAAATCTCGTGCATCATTACGGAGCGATGAACAACACCCGTATGCCAGCCTACCATCGTTTGGATTTAAGTGCTGACTATCAGTGGTTTATTAAAGACAAATTTGACGCACATTTGCAATTCTCCATATACAACGCATATAATCGGGATAACCCGTATTTCATCTCGTATGATGCGGCGTATTCCGAAGATACTCAATCATATAGAATAGATAAAACTATTACAGGATTATTCCCCATTTTACCATCGGTTTCACTAACGTTACATTTGTTGTGATGAGAAATTTTTTGTCGTTCATATTGATTTTTTTGTTATTCGTGGCGTGTTCCGATGATTTTACCAAATCGCAGGAAAAACCAAAAGTTGTTGTTGAAGGTTATATAGAAAACGACAAACTTGCAAAAGTGTTCCTTACGTTCCCCTTTGGGCTCAACGACGAGATTGGCGACGAAACATACGTGAATTTCATAAATTCCTATGCAAAAGTTGTGATAACAAGTGATTCGGAACGCGAAGTACTTACGTTCAGAAAGGACGAGAATCTGTTACCTCCATATTATTATTCAACAATGCTGATGACGGGAAAACCAGGGAAAACCTATCAACTCCAAGTCATTTTCAATGGCGACACGGTGACTTCCGTCACGACCATTCCGCCACAGGCCACGGAAATTGACAGTATGTGGTTCAAGGACGTGCCAAACGACACGGCGCATAAGGATTTGTTCGTGTCGGTAAAACGTCTTTCAACAAATGGTAACGGGAATTACTTTAAGTTTTTCACACGCACTCAACGGCAAACCACATTTTTCCCGTTGGCAATTTCAACGTACCGAGAAGACACGTTTGGCGAAGAAATCATTGTGGAAATGGCAGCAGGAGGAGAAAGTTTCCTTGACACAACCACCTCACCCTATTTCGCCATTGGCGATACGGTAATGGTAAAAGCGTCAGTTGTGGATCCTGTTGCAGGCGAATTTTGGCGATTGTACGATAACGAAACAGGATTCAACAATCCCTTTTCAAATGGGTCAAATCTGCCTTCGAACATTAAAGGCGGTTTAGGTGTATGGACAGGAATGAACAGCGTTACAAAACAGGTTATTGTGAAATAACACTATTCACTATCGGCGTCACTCCCACCCGTCCGTACTCGCGTTAGCAGGAACATAATAATCTTTTATGCCGAAATTGATGTTTGCCTTGTGTGCTTGGCTGAGCTGGAATTTCCGCAAGATGCGGTAAGTTTTGCCGTCTTTCACAAAATATGCGCCCGTCTGATGGAATCGGAACGGCACATTTTTCTCAATGCATTGGCGACGAATGTCAAGAATCCAGTCGTAGTGGCACGGGCGAGCATTCACACCTGATTCTCCACCCACGGAAACTTCTTCAATTGTATTGTCAAGATATGGCAGTAGATTGATTTGCTCAAGCAATGGCGCAACCGCAAGAATCTTATGTTTTATGGGCGCTTTCAAAAATATAGGCAGACGATAATCCGCCATTGCCTGATTTTCTATAGTACAGCCAATCAACACGTTGGGATACCCGTCGCCCCAGTCAGGAGGGATGCACTCGGGGAAACGGTCGATGCGCTTGGTGAAGAAGAAAAACATGCAATCCGAGCGTTCTTTTATCATTTTCCAACACTCAGGTCGCCATTCGTCAGCATCTTTCAGAAAAAAATCCGAAGTAAAACAAGTAAAAACGATTTTCCCCGAAGGAATTTTATAGGTTTTGTCGCGTTTGCGCTTGATAGGCAAGTCAAAAGCAGCAGTTTTCCGAGCCACATTGCTGCCAATCTCGCAACCATACATTTCGTCTTGCCTATACACATAGCAATACTTGCATCCCGCACTGATTTTTGTACATCCGTGCCACGGATTCCAGTCAGCATATATGCTCCACGAATCAGACATTTTTTCTTACTGTTTGCTAAACAAATGTAGCACTATTTGAAAATCAGCGAATTTTTCAAAGAGATTTTTCAATACATTTGCCTGCAATTTAGAGAACAAATCCAAGATGCAGGCTCTTCAACTTATTATAACTTTAGCCCTGTTGGTTTTCATTCACGAATTGGGGCATTTCACGTTTGCCAAACTTTCCAAAACGAGAGTTGACAAATTTTACTTGTTTTTTAATCCCTGGTTTTCGCTGTTCAAGTTCAAAAAAGGCGAAACGGAATATGGCATTGGCTGGCTTCCGTTGGGCGGTTACTGCAAAATTGCGGGAATGGTTGACGAGTCAATGGACAAGGAGCAACTTCATTCCGAGCCGAAGCCGTGGGAATATCGTTCCAAAACGTGGGCACAACGATTTATGATAACCATTGGCGGCGTTTTGTTCAATTTTATTGGAGCGATTTTGATTTACTCCGCACTTTCGTTCACCTACGGAAAGACGTATCTGCCGCTTCAAAACCTGAAATACGGCGTGTATTGCGACTCAACGGCATTAAGCATAGGTTTTGAAAATGGCGACAAAATCCTTATGGTTGACGATAAACAACCTGAAACGTTGGGAAAAGCCATTACGCAAATTTTGCTCGACAACGCCCAAACCGTCACCGTTGAACGCGGCGGCAAAGAAGTGGCTATCACTCTTCCCGACGACATTGAAAATCGCATCGTCGCCAATCCGAATTCATTCTTTATGATGGAGAATTTTCCCTTCGTGATTGACTCGATTATGCCGAACACACCAGCTTCCCGTTCCGACCTACGTGTGGGCGACAGAATTGTTGCAATAGATTCCGTTCCAACAGTGTCTTTTATGGATTTTGTTACGGAAGTGAAACCATTCGCCGGCAAAGATGTTGTTTTGACGGTTGTAAGACACGGATTTGACGAGAAAATTCCCATAACAATTTCTTCCGAAGGAAAAATCGGCGCATATACAAAAACAGCGGACGATTTGTTTGACATGGTTACAGAAAAGTATTCTCTCTTACAATCCATACCCGAAGGCATAAAAATGGGATTTGGCACATTAACATTCTATGTGAAGCAGTTCAAGCTCATATTCACTAAAGAAGGCTCGCAACAAGTCGGCAGTTTCGTTTCTATGGGAAAAATGTACGACAAAACGTGGAATTGGAAACATTTTTGGACGCTGGCGGCATTGTTTTCCGTCATCCTTGCGTTTATGAACATTTTGCCAATCCCCGGACTTGACGGTGGTCATCTATTGTTTTTGCTCGTGGAACTGATTATCCGCCGCAAGCCAAGCGAAAAATTCTTGATGAAGGCACAAATGATAGGCATGGCGATTATCTTCGCCATATTCTTCTACGCGTTGTTTTTGGATTTCGGACGGTTATAATTGAGCGTGTTTCCGTTTTTGGAAATCGTGTTCCTGCTCGTCGCTAATCTCGCCCACGCCAAAATACTGCAATTCAGGATGCGCGAAGAAAAATCCGCATACCGATGAAACTGGCACCATCATATACGTTTCCGTCAACTTCACGCCAATTTCTTTTGTAGCCTCCAACAAATTGAACAACTGCGTTTTCTGGCTATGGTCGGGACAGGCAGCATACCCTATAGCCATTCGGCGGCCACGATACGAAGTTTTGAGAATCGCATCAATATGCAATTCTTCTTCGGGAGAATAGCCCCAATACTGCTTACGCACATCGTAATGGAGTTTTTCAGCAAACGCTTCGGCAATTCGGGCGGCAAGCGTTTCCACAAGCATTGCGGAATAGTCATCGCCTTGCTTTTTATACGACTGCGCAAGCTGCGGAACCTCCAAGCCAGCCGTAAGCGCAAAACAACCAATGTAATCCGCCACATTTGAGTCTTTCGGAGCGATAAAATCCGACAAACATAGGTTTGGATTCCCATTTGCACGAAGCAACTGTTGGCGATAGTTATAAAACTTCGCTACAACTTGCTTACGCGATTCATCAGCATACAATTCAATATCGTCGCCAACAGAATTTGCAGGATAAAAACCAAGGACTGCCTTTGGCGTAATCAGATGATTGTCAACAATATGTTGCAACATTTTTTGTGCATCGTCGAACAATTTCCGAGCCTCTTCGCCTTTTTGCGCATCATCGAAAATTGCAGGATATGGCGCACCTTGCAACCCCCACGCATCGAATAAAAATGACCAATCAATAAACTTGACGATTTCATTTAAATCGACATTGGTTATCGGTTTATTAGCAAGATATTGAGGAACAACAATTTGCGCCGATTGTTCGTTGAATCTAAATTTATTCGCCCGAGCATCTTCCAATGGTAGCATATCATTAACCTGACGATTTAAATAAAGTCGTCTAATTAATTCATATTCAGCATTTAGTTCATCAATATATGTTTGTCTTGTTGACGACAACAATGCGGAACAAACACTTGCATTTATCGAAGCATCGCTCACATAAACAACTGGTGCAGAGTACAATGGGGCAATTTTCACCGCGGTATGCACTTTCGAAGTTGTAGCACCACCTATAAGCACAGGTATATTCAAATGACGGCGTTCCAATTCGGCGGCAACATTTTGCATTTCTTCAAGTGATGGTGTAATTAATCCGCTTAATCCTATGAAATCCACATTGTTTTTCACCGCCTCATCAACAATGGTTTCGGTCGGACACATTACGCCTAAGTCTATTACTTCGAAATTATTGCATGCAAGCACCACCCCAACAATGTTTTTCCCAATATCATGCACATCGCCTTTCACTGTTGCCAACAGAATCTTTCCCGCTGTGGTTGCCTTGGATTGCTGTTTTTCCTGTTCGATGAATGGTTCCAAAATTGAAACTGCGCGCTTCATCGTCCGAGCCGTTTTCACCACCTGTGGCAAAAACATTTTCCCTTGTCCAAACAGCACGCCAACCTCGTTCATCCCGCTCATCAACGGACCTTCGATTATTGCCAACGAAGACGGATATTTTTCCCTCGCTTCCGCCAAATCTTCTTCCAAATGGTCGGGCAATCCTTTCATCAAGGCATACGCCAAACGACGTTCCACCGAGGCATTCCGCCAATCTTCGTGTTTTACCGCGGTCGATTCGTTTTGTTTTATCGTGCCAGCGTATTCCACCAATTCCTCCGCCGCCGTTGACGACGTGTTCAAAACGACCGCCTCAATTTTGTCGCGAAGTTCTTGCGGAATCTCATCGTAAACCTGTAGCATTCCAGGATTTACAATCCCCATATCAAGTCCAGCTTTAATAGCATGGTACAAAAACACAGAGTGCATCGCCTCGCGAACCGTATTGTTTCCCCTGAACGAAAACGACACATTGCTGATGCCGCCACTTGTTTTCGCATACGGGAGATGTTCCTTTATCCAACGAACCGATTCAATAAAATCCTTCGCATAATTATCGTGTTCGGCGATGCCTGTAGCTATGGTTAACACATTGGTATCAAACACAATATCTTGCGGCGGAAAATCGATTGACTGCAAAAGATTATAGGCACGTTCGCAAACTGAGATTTTTCGGTTATACGAATCCGCCTGTCCTTGCTCGTCGAATGCCATCACGACAAGCGCCGCGCCATATTTCTTCACCATCTTAGCCTTCTTCAGAAACAGTTCCTCGCCTTCCTTGAGGCTCAACGAGTTCACAAGACATTTGCCCTGCACGCACTTCAGACCAGCCTCAAGCACCTCCCACTTCGATGAGTCAATCATTATCGGAACGCGCGAAATTTCAGGCTCCGAAGCAAGCAAATTCAAAAAATGAATCATTTCTGCCTTGGAATCGAGCATAGCATCGTCCAGATTCACATCAATAATTTGCGCGCCATTCTCGACCTGCGCACGGGCGATTGACAATGCTTCATCGTAATTTTTCTCACGAATCAAACGAGCGAATTTTGCGGATCCAGCCACATTTGTACGCTCGCCAATATTGATGAAATTTTTCGCCTTCTCTACCGTAAGTGGCTCAAGTCCACTTAGATACATCGTATGATTTTCCTTTGGAATCGGACGAGGAGAATAGTGGTCAACAATTTCCGCAATTTTTCGGATATGTTCATCGTTTGTTCCGCAACACCCGCCAATAATGTTCACATAGGAATGTTCCAAATACGGGCGCACAAAATCCTGCATAATCTCAGGCGTTTGTTCATATTTTCCAAATTGATTCGGCAAACCGGCATTCGGATGTGCGCTTACGCAGACGGGCGATTTTTCCGACAATTCTTTCACAAAAGCAGTCAATTCCTTTGCCCCAAGCGAACAGTTCAAACCAATGCTGACAATATTCGCATGCGAGATGGAACGAATGCACGCCTCAAGCGTTTGTCCCGACAAAATGCGGCCGCTCGCATCGGCAATGGTAAACGAAACCATCACGGGAAGGTCGGTGCCAAGTTCCGTTTGCACCATATCAATTGCGAACAAACAAGCCTTCACATTCAATGTATCAAAAGAGGTTTCAACCAGCAAGATATCTGCTCCTGCTTGAACCATTGCTTTAACTTGTTCGTAGTATGTATCAACCAAATCATCGAATGTCACTGCGCGAAACGCAGGATTGTTCACATCGGGCGACATTGAGGCCGTTTTGTTTGTAGGACCTATTGACGCACAGACAAACCGAGGTTTTGCGGGATTTCTTTTAGTGAATTCATCCGCAATCTGCCGCGCAATTGAAACCGACGCGATGTTTATTTCCGTAACAATGTCCTGCAAGCGATAATCAGCCTGCGATATTTTATTGGCATTGAATGTGTTAGTCTCGATTATATCAGCTCCAGCTTCAAGGTATTTTGTATGAATTTCCCGAATCACATCGGGACGCGTCAAACTCAAAATGTCGTTGTTGCCCTTCAATAATACTGGGCAATCCAAAAACCGAGTTCCACGATAATCCTCTTCCTTAAGATTGTAGCGCTGAATCATCGTTCCCGTTGCACCGTCAAGTACAAGGATTCTATTTGCAAGTATATCAAGGAATTCCTTTTTTGTCATCATTACAAATTCGTTTGCGGCAAAAATAATGATTTTCGTTTTTAATTACGAAAAGTTATATACAAGTTGCGCAACAACATTCACGAAGCGAACACAAAAATCCAAAGAGCGAACCGCAGCGCCCGTCCAATAAGCATCCAAAACGCACAAAGGCGCCAGTCAATTTTATAAAATCCGAGAGCGATGGCAAACACGTCGCCCACAATCGGCAGCCACGCGACGAACGCCAACAGACTGCCCCATCGCGCAACTTTGTCCCGCTGGCTTTCCAACTTCTCGGGACTGACTTTGAACCATTTTTCTATGCGTTCCATATTACCGATTCTGCCAATTCCGTATGACGTAAGTCCACCGAGCCAATTTCCCGCCGTCGCCAATGCAAAACATACAATCACATTCAAGCCTACGGCAAGACACCCGACCAACAACGCATCGGCACTAAACGGCACAACGGTCGAAGCCAAAAACGAACCGACAAACAAACCGAAATAACCTAAGTTTTCGAGCATGAAAATTTTTTTCTTTCAAACACCAAATGTTTCCGCATAAAGAAATTGAAGAAAAACACGATAATTTGGGCTATTGTGTTGCTAATCAAATAATTAATACCAACGTGTCTTGTGAGGAATGTGGTTATTCCCACATTGATTCCCAAGCCTACGGCTCCAATTGCCGTGAACAATGCGAATTGCAGAAGATTCTTTTCGGCTTTTTTCTCCACCTTGTGGAATACCCACAATGAACACAGCGCATAGTTCACCAAACCTGCGAGCAACGATGCGATGGCGGTGGAAACACCCAAATATTCCTTTCCCAACACAAATTCGGTCAACGTCCAGAGAATGAGCATATTGGTAGCGTACCGCACGCCTTCCACCACGGCGTTACGAGCAATCTGCACTTTCGTGTCGTCTGTTTTTCCGAAAAGTATTGTTTGTATTGATTCCATCGCTTTCTTTGCGGCTTCGGCAAGCCCAGCCGCCAACATTTAAGTCTTAATTTTCTACCTCAATCGCTATAATCAATGTCGAAGTTTATCTCCACCGTATAGCCATTGTACTGTGTCGTCACCGCATCAATTATTTGCTGACGCAGAGCTGCCTTGTCGGCAATTTTGAAATCAACAACGGCATCGAACGAGATGAGTCTTGCCTCTGTTTCTACCAATATGCCATGCACCTGCAAGATTCCATCGAACTGCATTACAATACTGCGGATGTCGTTCTGCACTTTCCCGTATGTATCGTCGTGACAATCAACGGCATACACGCCAATGGTCAGGAACACGCCGTATTTCATCACAATAGTCCGTTGAATTTGTTTCGACAGCACGTGAATGTCGTGTGCGGTTAAATTGGCATCGACTTCAATATGCACCGAGCCGATGGCACTATTTGGCCCATAATTATGCAGCACCAAGTCATACGCACCAATCACGCCTTCGGTGCCACGAATGTCGGCCTTGATGTTTTGCGTGGTTTCGCTGTCGGAGCGAACGCCCAAAATTTGGCTCATCGGCTGCATAAACAATTCTATTCCCGACTTGAGGATGAAAATTGAAATAATCGCACCAATATACCCGTCAACCACAATGCCGAACAACATCGTAACAGCAATACCGACAAGTGTCGATGCGGAGATGGCGGCATCGAATATTGCATCGGCACCCGAAGCCACAAGAGCGTCGGAGCTGAGTTGCTCGCCTTTCCGCTTTACATACCGTCCCAGCACAATCTTCGTGACAATGGCGACGGAAATAATCACCACAGCCACAAACGAATAGTCGGGTTCCACAGGATTGATTATCTTCTTGACCGACTCAATCAGCGACGTGGCACCTGCGGCAAACACCAGCCCGGCAATCAGAATGGCACTGAAATACTCTATTCGACCATACCCGAACGGGTGATTCTTGTCGGGTTTGCGGTGCGCCAACCGAATGCCAATAATCGTTATCACCGACGACAAAGCATCGCTTAAATTATTTACGGCATCAAGAAGAATGGCGATGGAGTTCGCCATTAAACCGACAAATGCCTTGAACGAAGCCAAGAAAATGTTTGCCACTATGCCTATCACGCTTGTCTGCGTGATTTGTTTCTCTCGTGAAGTGATTTTTCCCATTGCAATTTTTTTTGCAAATGTAGTTTTTTAGGGAGACATACAAACGAATTCTGAAAAAATCCAAAATTATGATAAGATTTTTGGAAAAAAACAATTCCTTTGTTTTTCAATTGAAATTTTTCCTATTTTTACCCCAAAGTTCCCGCCGAAGCATTTTTCTAAATGCGGTTGGGTGGGCTTGGACATATAAGAAGGCGTTTATCTGACGCTTTGATTCTGACAAGTGGAATCTCGCAAATTCTGGATTGCGAAATTCGTAAGAATTTCTGCCAATCTAATCAAGATCAAAGCAACGGTGGATGCCCATAGGGTATGTAGTATATGGTACGCCAGTACCATTTGCATATCGGCGTGGGTTCTGCGTTGCTCGTTCTGATTAGATGGGCAATGCGAGAGCCTCACTTGTGGAACGGGTAACAGATACGATTCCACGCTTTTTTATTTTTAGCAGTAATCATTTTGCTTGGGAGTCGGCAAGGAAAAAACAAATTTCTATGCAAAGGAAATTTTTGTTTTGCGTGCAAGAATGTGGTATTTGCGGTGGAGCGAATACTACAAGGCGGTTGTTTGGTTTTGAATGTTAAACTTAAATTCAATAAATTATGGCAAAAAAAATTGTAAAAAATCCTCCGCTACCGTTGAGCATTTTTTTGTACGGAGGTAGTGGCGAAGGTAAGACAAAAACCTTAGTCAAATTGTATGAAAATTTAACAAATACTAAGTTTACCAAACGAAATGCGGTATTTCCTCCTTTTGTTTATAAAGGAAAGACTATTCTCATTTGTACTTGCGGAGATACAGCAAAAAACATCCAACTAAACATTGAAAAGCTATATAATTGCCAAAGTGCACAAAAAATTGATGTTTTTATTACAGCTGTCAATAACACAGGTAAAACAAATCCTTTATCTGTTGCTCAAGACTTTTGCACAGAATTGTATTCAGAAATTACACGTTGTGCAAAATATGCTTTGTGGGTTAGGAAGTTAAATCCAAAAGTTGTAGAACCAAATTACAAGGATGAAAAAGACCCTGCTATGCAAAAAACATCAATTGACGATGCTAAACGCTTGCAGGATATTATTGACAACTTTATTCCAATGCTTTAATTAGTAACTTTTTAAATTTTTATGTATTATGAAAAAAGTAATTTTATTTTTCCTCACTCTGTTTGTAGCAAGTAGTGTGTGGGCAGACGAACACCCCTCAATTCGAGTTGACGGTATTCTTTATTACGTAAATACTGGCAACAATACAGTAAATGTTGGAAGTGGAAACCAAGACCTACAAGGTGACGTAGTCGTTCCAGCAACAATAAGGTATGATGGTCAAACGTATAAAGTAGCAAGCATAGGTGCTGGGGCGTTTATGGAATGTACAAATATCTCCTCAGTTACAATACCGAACAGCGTGACTTCTATTGAGAATGCCACTTTTGAAGGATGTACAAGACTTATCTCTATTACAATCCCAAACAGCGTGACTTCTATTGGATCAAGTGCTTTTGAGGATTGTAAAAATCTTCCGTCAATCACAATTCCGAACAGCGTAACTTCTATTGGAGAAAGAGCTTTTGAGGGCTGTACAGGTCTTACCTCTATTACGATTCCAAACAATGTGACTTCTATTGATGCTAGTGTTTTTTATGGATGTACAAATCTTACCTCTATAAAAGTAGGTTCGGGAAATACGAAATATGATAGTAGGGATAACTGCAATGCAATAATAGAAACGGCAACGAACACGATAATAAGAGGCTGTAAAAACACAGAAATTCCGAATAGTGTAACTTCTATTGGGGAGTATGCTTTTCGAGAATCTGGTCTGTATTCCTTTACAATCCCAAATAGTGTAACTTCTATTGAGGAGTATGCTTTTCAGAAATCTGGTCTTACTTCAATCACAATTTCCAATAGCGTGACAGAAATTAAAAAAGGAGTTTTTCATGACTGTCCTAGTCTTACCTCTATTACGATTCCAAACAGTGTAACTTCTATTGGAGAGAGTGCTTTTAATGGCTGTACAGGTCTTACCTCTATTACGATTCCAAGTAGTGTGACTTCTATTGGTGGAAATGCTTTTATGAGGTGCACAAATATTAGGCAAGTTACGTGTTTGGCAACTATTCCTCCTAAGATATATGACAGAGCATTCTTCACTTTGGGTTTTTATGAACAAATAGATTATGAACCATGCACACTATTGGTCCCATGTGAAAGTGTGGAGGATTATAAAAAAGCATATGATTGGGACCGCTTCAACAGCATAGAATGTCTTGAATCCGAAACGGTGGAATTAACCAAAGACGAGGTAAAAGTAGAGCCAGAGCGTTCGGAGGCGGTATTCACAATGCCACAAAACGAGTCGGCTAATTCCTATACGCTCACAATCCAAAACAACGGCGTAACATTCTGCACGCTCACGTTCAACGCACAAGGTCAGTTGAGCAACATAGATTTCTCTACTACAAAGAGTTACGAACTAAAGGCAAGCGTTTCGGCATACCAATTTACGGTTACAGGCCTTTCGGAAGCAACAGATTACGGCTATTCGTTCAAAGTGCTTAATGCAAGCAAGGCGGTGCTTAAAGAGTACGTCGGCTCGTTCACAACCAAAAATGCAGACGGCACGGGCGGCAGCACTTCAGGCGGTGGCGAAGGCACATTGGCTGTGGATGCAGTTTCCAACGCCACGGCAGTTACAATCGTAAACGGTCAAATCCTTGTAAACGGCGAAGCACCAGCATTCGTGGTAACCGTTTCGGGTAAGAAAACCGCAAATGCAAACCTTAAGGCAGGGGTGTATTTTGTGGTGGTAGATGGAAATACCGTAGGCGTTTCGGTGCGGTAATTCTGTAGGGACGCACTGCGTGCGTCCTGTTTTGCAAATCAAAGGCTGCCGCAAGGCGGCCTTTTTTGTAAGGAATGATTGCATAGTCAAAAAAGAATCGCTACTTTTGGGCAACCAATTTATAAAGAGTAGTAATCTATGAAAAATGAAATGGATTCAAGCCCAAAAAGCGAAATAATCTTGTATCAACCCAACGAAACGGTGTCGTTGGAAGTGCGGTTAGACGAGGAAACGGTGTGGCTGACGCAACAACAGATTGCGGAATTGTTTGGTGTGAACCAACCTGCAATATCCAAACATTTACGTAATATATTCAACGAAGGTGAATTACAAGAAAAATCAGTTTATTCCATTTTGGAATATACTGCAAAAGATGGAAAGAAATACAAGACTCATTTTTATAATCTTGACGCAATATTATCTGTCGGCTATCGTGTCAATTCCCGAAACGCCACATTGTTCCGCCAATGGGCAAATAAGGTTCTAAAAGACTACCTATTGCGCGGATATTCGATAAACCAACGTTTTGAACGATTGGAACAACGTGTAACCCAAACAGAAAACAAAATTGATTTCTTCGTCCGTACTTCTTTGCCACCAGTTGAAGGACTGATGCACGAAGGACAGATTTTCGATGCCCGTGTCTGTGTGGAGAATCTTATAAAACAGGCAAAGCGAGAAGTTATTATGATTGACGGCTACGTTGACGCCGCAACATTTGAAATTCTTGACGTCCGGCAGAAAGGCGTTTCGGCAACGATTTACACGGAACGGATTGGTGAGTCTTTATTGAGAGTCAAGGAATTGCACGATTCGCAATATCCCGACAAAATAATCCGATTAGAAAAATACGCAGAAAATTTCCACGACCGTTTTCTCATAATTGACGACGTGGTCTATCATTTCGGAGCAAGTTTCAAAGATTTGGGCAATCGCCTGTTTGCATTCAACAAAATGGGATTGGATAAGAATCTGATTCTTTTGGCTGTGAAAGATAAATTTAAGAAACCGTAGGCATTTCGGTACGGTAATTCTGTAGATGAAAGGTCGTCGTAAGGCGGCCTTTTTTAATGCACAATTCATAATGCATAATTCACAATGGTGAGATGCCTCAATATACAATTAATAGATTTCTGTTCGAGATTTTCTTCATTGAGATTGTGTATGTGACCATAGGTCTTCTTGAGACGGTGATGCGTATGTTTTTGTATAATGCGGCATAATTCATAATTAAAAAACGACCCGCCGATTTAAGCATTATTAAGAGGCTTGGCGGGTTCTCGTAGTGCAACAATCTTTTCTTTGATATACAATAGAATCTTATTTTTTGTTTGCAAAATAATAGCAAGTCCTTGTAAACGGCGAAGCACCAGAAATCTTTCTAAGAAATGGGGTTCACCTCAGCGGTGCGTCCTATTTTTACAAACGAATTTCGCGGACGCATTCAATGCATCCCTACAAATAAATTTCTATCTTTGGGCAATAAATTTTTGAGTATGAGTGCAAAACCTATTTTTATTGCTGGTCCATGCGTGATTGAAACAATGGACATTTTGGAGGAAGTGGCTACCGAACTTGTCCGTTTGAACAAGAAATTCGACATCGACATTATTTTCAAATCGTCGTTCGACAAGGCAAACCGCACGTCGCTGTCGTCGTTCCGTGGGCCGGGGCTTGAGAAAGGCCTGCAAATGTTGGCCGACATCAAGGCAAAATATGGGTTAAAAATAGTAACCGACATTCACGAATCGTTTCAGGCACAGCCAGTTGGCGAAGTAGCCGACGTTCTGCAAATTCCCGCTTTTCTCTGTCGGCAGACCGATTTGCTTGTTGCTGCGGCAAAAACGGGAAAAATCGTCAACATAAAAAAAGCTCAGTTCCTGTCGGGTTTCGACATGAAATATCCTGTGGAGAAAGTCCGCAATTCGGGCAACGACAACGTGTGGCTGACCGAACGGGGCAATATGTACGGCTACAACAACCTTGCGGTTGATTTCCGCAACATTGCCGATATGAAACAATTCACCTCAACGGTGATTATGGACTGCACGCATTCCGTGCAACGACCAGGTGCGGCAGGCGGCAAAACTGGCGGCGACCGTCAGTTTGTGCCAGCTATGGCGTTGGCGGCAAAGGCATTCGGCGCAAGCGGCTATTTCTTCGAAATCCACCCAAATCCCGAAGTTGCCAAAAGCGACGGGCCTAATATGTTGTTTTTGAAAGATTTTGAAAAAGTAGTTGAATCGTTGCTTTAATACAATATTAAAATTAGTATGAGATACAATACGATACCTTCACAATTATTTGTAAAAAATCGGCAGAAGGTTTTGGAAAAACTTCCCGAATGCAGCTCCGCTGTTATTTTTTCGAATCCACAGATGCCCAAAAACGGCGACGAATTTCATCCATACCGCCAAAGTTCCGACTTCTTCTACTTGACAGGCATTGTACAGGAAAAGTCCATTCTCATTCTTACAAACGCCCTTCCAGAAAAACAGGCGATTCTTTTTATTCTTGAACAAAAACCCGAATTGGAACAATGGGAAGGTCGGAAACTCACCAATGCGGAAGCAACTGAAATTTCGGGAATTACAGAGATTCATTTCATTGAAAACTTTAATGCGATTTGGGACGAAATCGCCAACAAAAGCGACCATCTTTTTTATAGTCAAAATTGTAATCCTCGACTAAAAACGGATTTACTTTTACCTGAAAAATTATTTGCCGAAGAGTTGGGGAAAAAATGGCAAAACAAAGATATTCAGTGTCTTGCAAACATAATGACAGCCTGTCGAATTGTGAAGGAACCCGAAGAAATAGCACTGATTCAAAAAGCGTCGGACATTACCAAAGAGGCGTTTCTCGAAATTCTTCCACAGGTTAAGCACGGCATGTATGAGTATGAAATTGAGGCAATTATGACAAGCTGCTTCATTCGTAACGGAGCGAATGGGCACGCATTCGAGCCAATAATTTCAAATGGTCGGAATACGTACTATCTTCACTACATTAAAAACGACCAAATTCTGCAAAATGGCAATCTCATATTGATGGATTTCGGTTCGGAATATGCCAACTATGCAAGCGACTGCACCCGCGTGTTTCCCGTAAATGGACGATTCACTCCACGCCAAAAAGAGTTCTACAACGCGGTGCTTCGTGTTTTCAAACAAATCCGCGCAACTATCCGACCAGGAATCACCATCAATGATTATCAGAAAACAACTTGCCAACTTATTCAGGAAGAACTGCTTACGCTTGGTCTCTTAAAGCAAAGTGACATACTAAACCGAGGCGAAAAACCTGCCTATTTCAAATACTTTATGCACGGCGTTTCGCACTTCATCGGTCTCGATACGCACGACGTGGGCGAAAAGACCGAAATTCTCCGTCCGGGAATGGTAGTAAGCTGTGAACCAGGAATTTATTGTTTCGAAGAAAACACAGGCATCCGCATTGAAGACACCATTTTAGTCACCGAAGATGGCTCCTACGATTTTATGGGAACATTACCGATAGAAGCGGAAGAGATTGAAATGCGCATGCATTAATCTTTCAGGTTCATCTCCTTTTTAAAGTTATCCTTGAAAGTCAAGCCGATAGGAATCTCTTTATCAGCAATAGTTATGATATTTCCTTTTATCGCCTGAACTTTATCTTTTGCCACAATATATGATTTATGCACCCGAAGGAATTGATGCTCAGGAAGTTTCTCCATCATACCCTTAATATTTGTCAATGTGATGATGCGCTTATCCTTGGTTACAATTTTCACATAATCTTTCAGACCTTCCACGTACATTATCTCATCAAACGTCACCTTTAGATCCTGATAATCAGCACGGACAAACATATAATCCACATCATTACCTGAAGATTTAGCCATTTGTTTGAGCCGAACCATTTCCGCAACCTTTGCCACAGCATTATTGAATCGCTCGGGAGAAATTGGTTTCAGGAGATAATCCACAGCACTCACCTCATAGCCTTCCACAGCGTATTGGTCGTATGCGGTGGTGAACACCACAAACGGAGGATTTTCCAATGACTTCATCAGAGCCATTCCCGACATTCCTGGCATCTGAATATCGAGGAACAACACATCTACAGGCTCTTTTTGCAACAACTCAACAACTTCGTTGGCATTTTTACAAGCACCAACCAATTGAAGCTCTTGATTTTGAGCGACATATTGTCCCAAAATTTCTCGTCCCAAAGGCTCGTCATCAACAATCACACACCGTATCATATTGTTATTTTTAATGCAACATTATACTCTGTTTCCGTTTCTTGTATTTCAAGATGATGTTTTGGTCCGTAAATCAATTGAAGGCGTGTTTTCACGTTTTGTATGCCAATTCCATGAGCGAAATCTTTTGTTCCCGAGGCAAAAATCTTATTCGATATACAGAAATTTATTTCGCTGGCTGTCACACAAATGCGTATTGCTATATCAACCGTTCCTTCAGCACTTCGTCCGTGCTTAAACGCATTCTCCACAAACGGTACTAAAATCATTGGGGCAATTTTCACCGATGCATGTTTGTCAATTTCTTCGTCGAATAAAATTGTACTTTCCTCTGCCACACGCAGTTTCTGAATTTTTATGTAATTATGGAGATACTCGATTTCCTTTTCCACATCCACAAAATCCTCGGAACTATCGTAAGTATTGTAGCGAAGCAAATCGGAAAATGTAAGAATAGCATTCGGTAATTCCTCTGATTTCTTAAGCGAAAGCGAATAGAGGCTATTCATGGCATTGAACAGGAAATGCGGGCTCAACTGCGACTTAAGCAATTGCAAGTTCGAAACGGCCTGTTGACGTTCCATTTCCTTGAGCACCTGTTCTCTTTTGGCATTTTGAACGGAATAACCATACATACCACTCGCAGCCAAAGTAATAAAAAACACAAACGAACGAGAGGTTATCATCTGCTTGCCTTTCAGAACATGGATTGACGGATTCTCAATGCTCACAATTGCAACCATCTTTTCAAGTATGGGGCTCAGCATATCATTGATAAAGAAAAAAATTCCATACAACGCAAGCACCGAACTAAAATAATACAAATAACGCCGTTCGATGAAAAAATATGGAACAATTATGTCTGAATGAAGATAAAAAATAACTATTGGAGCAACATATAGCAATGTGTGAAACGTCAACAAATTCAAACTTAACGGGTTTGTCGAAAATGCGTGCGGAACAATTATCAACACGCACCATGCTAAAATATGCCTTACTATGAATTCTATTTTTTTAACCACAAAAGAAAATTTTTCTCTTCAAATGTATGATTTTTAACAAATCCACAGTTTTTAATATACAAAATAGCTAAATCAATAGACAAGAAAAGCAACATGAATCAATGTTGTTGCCGTTTCCATTCTTCAGGAACTGGTGCTGGTTTTTCGTTCTCGATATGCACAAACGTCGTGATAGAAAAGTTTGCAAGTTGCTCGCCATCAGCTGTTTTCTTGAAAATTGCCTGAAGCATGTCGAAACTGGAATTTCCCCAACGAACAACCTTGTTTTTCACACAGATTTCATCTGTCAGATACAAGGGTACAACGTATGTGGTATTTACTTGACAAATCAATGTATTAGACGTCTTTGCCTGAAGTACTTCTTTAAAATAATGCATCCGTCCCAAATCGTAATATGAATGATACACGCCATTGTTGATGTGGCCGTTGCTGTCCATGTCGGTGAAACGAACCTGAATGGCAACCGAATGGGAAAATGATTGTTGTAAAACTTCGTCTTTTGTCATTTCCGAATAATTTGAATTTGTCCGCTATTTGATAATTTTATGATTTGTGAAGCTTTTGCTTTTTTCATATCGTTTTGACGATACTTCACCACATAGTCAACGGCATCAACTATTCGACCATCAATATCCTGAAAGATTTCCGCCGTCGGATTTCCGTGGATATTCGCCGAAGTGGAAACTATCGGTTTTCGGAATTGCTGAATCAGCTGGTCGGTAAAAGGTTCGTTCGTCACACGGATGCCGATGCTGCCGTCCTGTCCTACAAGATTTTCAGGAAGGTTTCGTGCCTTGTCAAAAATGATTGTCATTGGCGATGTGGCGCAATCAATCAAATCGTACGCAACCTGCGGCATATCAACAACATAGCGTTCGAGCATTGCCACAGAATTGACCAGCACAAGCAACGGAATGTTACCATCACGATTTTTAATTTTATACACTTTGTCGATTGCCTCAGCATTTGTCGCATCGCAGCCAATTCCCCAAATGGTATCGGTTGGATACAGAATTGTGCCTCCTGCGCGGAGAACTTCACAGCATTTTTTTATATCCTCTTTCATTTGTATATCAGTACGTTAATTTTTTCGGGTGAAAGTATTTGTTTAGCTACAGTTTTAATTTCATTGTTTGAAATTGCATTGATTTTTTGTGCAATTTCCTGAAACGAATCCACATGACCATACCACCAAAAAGACTTTGCATTATTCAGCATAAGCGACATATAGTTGTCGTCGGAGACAGCGAGTTGGCCAAGAATCTGTTGCTTATAAGCAGCCAACTGCTGCTCTTCAAATCCTTTTTCAATAACCGATTGGAACAAATCATCAATAATCTGTCGGCACAATGGCACCTTTGAATAATCCGTCCCGAAGTACACGGCAAACACGCCAGTGTCGGAATAAGCCGTATAATTTGCCTCGATATTATACGTAAGTCCTTGTTCCTCACGCAGTTTCAGATTGAGCAACGCATTAAACGACGGTCCGCCCAAGATATTCGTCAGCAACGAAGCAGCAAATTTCAATTCACTTGAAAGTGCCGGAGCATACGAACCCAGCACGCAGTGCGCCTGATGAGTTTTTTTGTTTTTTACGATATTGAAATTCGTTCCACGTGGAACAAACGGATTTTTGGCAATAGTATCTTGCTCTTTTTCAGTATTTTGGCCAAAGTATTTTTCAGCAAAACGTGTAATCGTTTCCAAATCAACCCCACCCACATACGATACCACAAGCCGACTTGGGCGATAGAGTTTTTTATACGTTTCCATCACATCGGAACGCGTCATTTTACGGACGGAAGATTTTGTGCCAAGAATGTTCGTCGCCAGCGAATGACCTTGGAATAACTGTTCCTCGAAATCGTCGTAAATCATCTCGGAGGGGACATCTTCGTACGATTCTATCTCGTCAATCACCACGGTTTTTTCCTTACGGAGTTCCTCTTCCGGGAAAATCGAATCATAGAAAATCTCGCTCAAGACCGAAAACGCCTTTTCCACGTGATTGTTGGCGATAGCGATTTGGAAGCACGTTTCTTCCTTGGCGGTATAGGCGTTCATTTCGCCGCCCACCAACTCCACCATATTCATCAGTTCGGAATAGGAATGTTTGTCAGTTCCCTTGAAAATAGCATGCTCTATAAGGTGCGAAACGCCAAGCGTCGCACCGTCGTGCCGCGAGCCAGAGGCGACAAAAAGTCCGACATACGAGGCAGAAGAATCGGCAGGGGACAAACATAATTTTGTCCCATTGGCAAGAGTTAGCGTGGTTTCTTTGTTTTTCACAACATTTTTTTCGCAAATATACATTTTTTCCGTTCGTCACCCTAAGCAACGCGAAGGTCTGTTGGAATTATTCTAAAATCTTTTTATTTTTGAAGTTGTTTAATTGAGATACAATATGAAACATTTCTTTTTTACAAGTGTTTTAGGTCTTTTGACGTTGATTTTAGCGTCATGTAATTCAAAGGACGATGAATTTGTTGATTTAGGTCTAAGTGTTAAATGGGCCACTTGTAATGTTGGAACAAATTTCATAAATAAATATGGTGCTTATTATTATTTTGGCGAAGCATTAAAGTTAGAAAATGACAGGGGAAGACTACCAACCAAAGAGGAATTTCAAGAGTTGATAGATAATTGTACATGGTTGTCAATAGAAGAAAATGGAGTATATGGGAAGAAGGTGACAAGCAAGAAAAACGGGAATAGTATTTTTCTTCCTTTGGGTGGAGGGCGTTATGAGCAAGGGATAGACGGCGTGCGTTCTTTTGGCACCTACTATTCAAGTTCTGTTTACGACGAATACAAAACCTACTACTTGTATACCTCGAATGAAACGAAAGTAGACTACGACTCCAGGCACGGGCGATCTGTCCGTCTTGTGCAGGATACAAGAAAATAACTATTATCTTCCTAAATATACTAACAAAACATTTATATCTGCCGGAGAAATACCGCTGATTCGCGATGCTTGGCCAATGGTTTCGGGGTCAATCTTTGTGAGTTTCTGCCGCGCCTCGGTTGACAATGATTCAATCTTCTCGTATGGAATTTTCCCTTTGATTTTGATATAATCCAGACGGGAAATCTTTTCTGCAATCTGTCGTTCTTTCTCAATATATCCCGAATACTTTATATTTATATCCACCGACTCCTGGACAACGTCCCAATCAACATCGTCGGTTTCGATAAAATCAGATTGTTCCACGTGGAAACATTTTACCGAAACATTCGGGCGAGCAATAAGGGACGCAAGTTTCGTCGATTCCGACAAGGGCTTACTTCCGAGTGATTCGAGAATTGGATTCGCCTGTGCCATTGTCATTTTTTTCTCGTTCACATATTCCGTAAGTTTTGCAACTGCGGTCATTTTATGTTCAAAAGCACGTTTCCGCACATCGTCAACCAAACCAAGTTCGATTCCTTTTGGCGTCAAACGGACATCGGCGTCATCCTGGCGAAGCAAGATTCTGAACTCCGCACGGGAAGTAAACATTCTATATGGCTCGTTCACGCCTTTGGTAATAAGGTCGTCAATCAGCACGCCAATATACGCCTCGTCACGACGAAGAATGAATGCCTCACGTTCCGACGCCTTGAGCGAAGCGTTGATTCCGGCAATCAAACCTTGTGCCCCCGCTTCTTCGTAGCCAGTTGTTCCGTTGATTTGTCCGGCGAAGAACAAATTCTGTATCATTTTCGTCTCTAACGAAGCCGTCAATTGTGTCGGCATAAAGAAATCGTATTCAATGGCGTAGCCAGGGCGGAAAATCTTACAATTCTCCAAACCGGGCAACAAACGCATCGCCTTATATTGCACATCGGCAGGCAACGACGATGAAAATCCATTCAAATAATATTCGCACGTGTTAATTCCTTCGGGTTCCAAAAAAAGTTGATGTTTGTCCTTGTCGGCAAACGTCACCAATTTTGTTTCAATGCTCGGGCAATATCGAGGGCCAATACTTTTTATTGTTCCATTATACAATGGCGAATCGGCAAAACCCGAACGAAGAACTTCGTGAACCTGCGGATTCGTGTAGGTCATCCAACAACTTAACTGAGGCAATCGTTTAATTGTTCCACGTGGAACAAACGAAAATTGACCAATTTCTTCGTCACCTTTTTGTTCCTTGCATTTCGAAAAATCAATCGTTCTTCCGTCGATACGAGCAGGAGTTCCCGTCTTCATTCTTCCAACCTCGAATCCAAAATCACGAATTTGATCGGAAAGTTTATACGAAGGCAACTCCCCTATTCTACCACCTTCGACTTGCGAACGACCAATGTGCATCAAGCCGTTCAAAAAAGTTCCGTTGGTTAAAACCACAGACTTTGCCTTGATAGAAATTCCCCAAACAGTTTTTACACCAACAACTCTATCTTTGTCAAGCAAGAGCTCACAAACCGCATCTTGCCAAAAATCAAGATTTGGAATAGATTCCAATTCTTCGCGCCAATGTTTGATGAACAACGCCCTGTCGGCTTGCGAACGAGGACTCCACATAGCAGGTCCCTTCGATTTGTTCAACATTCGAAACTGAATGGACGACGCATCTGTGATTTTTCCCATAGCGCCACCAAGTGCGTCAATCTCGCGGACAATCTGTCCTTTTGCAATACCGCCCACGGCAGGATTGCACGACATTGCCGCCATTTTTGTCATATCCATTGTGATGAGCAACGTCTGTGAACCCAGGCGAGCAGCAGCGGCAGCGGCTTCACAGCCAGCGTGTCCGGCACCAACAACAATTACATCGTATTCTTGTAACATATTTTATTCCACCAATGCCAAATAATAATCTTCTTTCTGAGTCATAACTTTCTTATCCTCAGGAGTTTTGTCCTTATAGCCGACTAAATGAAGTACCCCGTGAATCAAAATTCGGTAACACTCGTTCAACTTTGTCACTTTATTTTGTTTCGCATTATCGGCAATTCTATCCATACTTAAATACACATCCGATGCAATTTCAGTTTCAGAATAATCAAATGTGATTACATCAGTAAAATAATCATGTTTCAGAAAATTCTGATTTATTCCCAACAAATAATTGTCGGAACAAGCAATGAAATTTATATAGTCGATTTTCTTCCTTGTTTCATTCTGAACAATCACCTGTACAATCGACCGAAATTGCGTTCTGCGTAATCCCGAAGGAAAATTAGCGTCCTCTTGGAAAAAATTTATCTGCATTTAGTTGATACTCAAATAAAACACACATCTAACGAGCACAAAAATACAAATTTTCCAATAGAGTGTGATACACAGAAATGTTTTTACCTTCCGACGCATTTCTTTTCACACAAACACGCACTAAAGGCCACTAATTACTTAGCAGCCTTAGGAGGCAATGTGTTGCATAACTATAACTGGGGAATGAAATTTCCTGCCTCTCTGGAAAAATTCACTATGTGGAGTTTGATAAAAGGAACGCCCTTCTCTCAAACATGGCGGTAATTCTTATCGGAAATGCTCAATTTTCTTTTGTGGAAACTCAAATAAATCACCTGCTGAACCCGCATTGAAGTATAACCAATTATCTATCTCTGATTTTAAAAAGGTTAACTTCTTTCCATATTTGTGATATGGTATCAGTCCTTGTGATACCCAACCATAGATAGTTGCACGGGCTGTCTTATCTGGTAGATACTCTATCAAGTCGCTGATAGACATCCATTTATCATCTGATAACGTATTTTTTATAAAATTTTGTTTTATTACTTCTTGCCATTCTTTTATCTCGTTGCGCAACTCTCTTACTTCCTTTGCAAGTGTCTCTATATTAATCTCGTTCATTCTGATATATATATTTCTCTAATTATCACTTTTTATTACTTTTTTCTTCGACAAAGATGCACAAAAAATTTAGATTCTCTATACCCCATCACCCTCAAATAGCCTATTTTGTTCACTTTTTCAGTATTTAGTTACTTTTTATTTAGTTTTGTTTTGTAAAATAGGGTATTTTTTTTCTAAAATTTTCTTGAAAAACGGCTGAATTCCCCCATAAAATAAGCCTGATTTCTCCATTTTTAAAGGTATTTTCGGCAAGAAAAAGTCAGAAAATCGAGAATTTCGAGAAAAATTACCACGAATTTGACGATTGACCATATTTTTTGTGCAGATCTCTCACTTCGCTATGCTTCGTTCGAGATGACGGTCTCATACAGTGGAGGAATAAAGGGAAGGAGTGAGATGCGGCGATGCCGCATCTCACTCCTTCCCCCTTCTATTAAATGTAACGCGTCATTCCGTAGCCGAGCATCGCGAGGCAAGGAATCTCTACAATCTTATTAATTGCTTAAAAATTCGGCGGAACTGCACCAGCCCCGCCGTTGAAAAAAAGGTTTTAGAAAAATTGTTTATTCTACAATAAAACGACCTGTAAAACCTTGAACTTCGTAGAAATACATTCCTCGTTTATAGTTTGCCACGTTGAGTCGAAGATTATCTTGCATAGCGTTTACGATTCTGCGTTCCACCACGCGACCGCTTGCATCGGTGATTACCATTTCTGCATCTTCCACGCCCGAAACATTATACGAAAGGTTTACAAACGTTTTTGCCGGATTTGGAAATGCCGAAAGTGTTGTATTTGAAATTGTTGCAGATTTTAACTGGTTCGGATTAACTGTTGTGGGAACGGAATAGATTTCTATTGCTGAATTCTCTGTATAACCTTTTTCAACAATTATATATGATTGATTATTAATTAAATATAGTAGATTAGGCCAATCTAACCAACATGCACTTCCAAAATCTTTTAAAATATTTCCTTTAGAATCAAAGAGAATAAGTTTGCTTGATTCATTAGAACCATCATAATCCTTTAATTCATACCTAACCATAAATTCAAATTCATCATCATTGTTAAAAGTATGTTGTGTAATTTGTATATCATTACCTTCTCTTATTTCATAACCATCAATTGAAGCAAATTGAAAAGTTTTTGTTATAACACTTGAAAAATCATTTGAAAAAGTATTCATACTAAAAGTATTTTTTTCATTATCAAATTTTCTATCGATAAATCCATTAATACCAGAAAGATTTAAAATTTCCGAATAATCATCCCCAATTGCATCGTACTCTGAATATGCTTTTCCTACAAAAGCAATCCCACTTTCTGCTTCATAACGACTTTCAAACTGAATTGTATAAACCAACTCAATCTGAGCAAATACAGCACATGACGAAATAAGTAACATAATCGTCGCTAAAAATTTTGAAACTGTTTTCATTTAAGTATCCCTGATTCGTGTCGGGCGCAACCTCTAATTAATATAAAATGTTAATAATAAAAAAGCGGACTCATTCATCCGCTCTTGAGGTCTACCACAACCTTAATCCAAAATGAACAAGCCCGCAAAAATGCGAAACTCGCTATTTTGGATTCCTAAATTTGAATTTGTGGTAGTTTCAAGAGTCGGAATAGCAAATTGCCAATATTTTATTTGTATTTCTAATTTTTTACGTCATAGTCACAATTTTACATCCATTCAACCATTAATTCTCTTATTCCTACAATTCATTATAATCCCCAACGCTCAGTTCTTCGGCTGTTTTTTGCATTTTCACCGAATTTCCAACCATTGAATTTGTAATGTTCACATTTGACAACACACTGTTAGTTTGAATGATAGAATTTGAAACAACGGAATTTAAAATTTCTGTCCCCTCTCCTACCGAAACATACGGACCAATTACAGAATTGACGATTTTAGCCCCTTTTGCTATGCAACACGGCTCAATTATCTGCGAACTGACTATTTCTGCTTCTTTTGAAATTTCGCTTCCACAATTCACTAAAACGCGTTGGTTAGTCTGAACCGTGGCATTTTTGTTTCCGCAGTCAAGCCATTCGTTTACTTCGCCAGTATAGAACGCAAGACCTTTGTTCTTCATATTTTCCAACGCGTCGGTCAACTGGTATTCAGTACCTTTAATTACATTATTATCAATCAAATACTGTAATTCTGCACGAAGATTTTTGCCATCTTTGAAATAATAGATTCCAATAATTGCCAGGTCGGAAACAAATTCCTTCGGTTTTTCAACAAAATCGGTAATCATACCTTCATTATTGAGTTTTACCACACCAAATGCCGACGGATCATCTACTTTTTGCACCCAAATAATTGAATCTTTTGTTGTGTCGAGATTAAAATCAGCAACGAACAAAGTATCGGCAAACGCTACAACCACATTGTCGCGCAACGAATCACCGGCACACAAAATTGCGTGAGCAGTACCTTTCGGCTCCTCCTGATAACAAATTTTTCCCGTCGCACCCAACGATTTGGCTATGTTCAACAACATTTGTTCAACATCTTTACCAAAACTTGGATGAATGATGAACGCAATTTCATCGATATTTTGCTTACAAACATGGGCAATGTCTTCAACCAAACGTTGTACAATCGGTTTTCCCGCAACAGGAATCAATGGTTTAGGAATCGAAAGTGTATGAGGACGCATTCGTTTTCCCATACCGGCCATTGGAATAATCAAATTCATAATTTTATTTTTTATTATATATTGTAGAGACGCGCCATGGCACGTCTCTACAACCATAATTCTTAATTTTTAATTCATAATTTATTTTACCCCTGTGTGCCCAAATCCACCTTCGCCTCTTACCGTTTCCGATAATTCTTCCACTTCAATAATTTCGGCTTTGGCATATTGTGCAATCACCATTTGACAAATTCTTTCGCCGTCGTTAATAGTAAACGGTTCTGTGGAAAGATTCGCCAAAATAGCTTTTATTTCGCCACGATAGTCGGCATCGATTGTTCCCGGAGAATTAAGCACCGTAATGCCGAATTTTGCGGCCAAACCGCTTCGTGGCCGAATTTGTGCTTCGTAACCTTCGGGCAGTTCTATAAATAATCCCGTAGGGATTATAGCACGTTGCATAGGAGCAAGCACTACTGGTTCGTCAATATTTGCACGCAAGTCCATTCCTGCCGAATATTCCGTGGAATACGCCGGCAACTGATGTTTTGATTTATTTACAATCTTAAGTTTCATTACAACTAAAATTTTTGTGAAATGTATTACAAATTTTGGAAACGACCAACCATTTTTCTGCCACAGTTTTCAAAACCCTTTCCACACCATAAAAATATTATATTATTTTTTATTTATTTAAAAATCTATGATTGTTATTATATGCTGTGAATTGGTTTTTAATTTTTTTCGATTTTGCTTGTTTTGAACACAAAAAGAAAGTTAAGAACAAATATAAACAGGTTATGAAATTCTTAAATTTCTGAATATCAGTCTTAATTTTGAATTATTAACAAACGCCTTCTGTATCTGATAAACATCGATTTGTTTATTATTTTTTCCGTGTTCACTTGTTCTTTTTTATGTTTATAATTTCTCAATCAAACAAGCTAATTTTTTTGCATAATTCAAATTCTTGTTTATCGAAACAGATTTTGTTACTTCCAAAAATTTTAGCACAATTTTATTGGAAAATTTATTCACTAAATTTCCGTGGTTGTAAACAAGAATGAACAGGGGTGTGAACAAGAATATTTCAAATAGCTAATTCCCCAAACACCCTTCTATAATTCCTATTACTCCACAATAGAAATTGTTTTTCCCCGAAAATTTCAACAAACTTTGCAATGTTATCTTTATAACACAACAGAGGAGTTTTGTCTTTGTAGAAATAACTCGTTATGGGGAAATCTGTCCCGAAAAGTATGCGATCGCTTAATTCGTCTTCACAAAGTTTAGAAATATTTGGAAATGGTAGAAACGCTGTATCCACAAACACATTTTTGCAGTTTTTCATTATTTGTATGGTTTCGTCTATGGGATTGCCATGGGCGAGAATGAACGTGGTTTGCGGAAAGTTTTTGCAATATTCGCAAAAAATGTGTGCGGGCGTTTCCCTTCCTGTATGAAACATTACGGGTAGTTGTTTTTCTCCTGCAAAAGCACAAATCTCATTTATCTTTTCAGGAAACAATAGCCAATCTGGATGAGCGACGCAGTGGATTTTTATTGCTTTGAAATTGTGCAACTTGAATAAATTTTCCACTGGCATCCAACGCAAAATGCGGGGCGAAAGCCACAAAAATGAATCAAAACGTTCTTTGGGCAATGACCGTAAGGCAGAAAGACATTCAAAAAACTCTTTTTTGCTGTAAAAACCTGTAGGCATTACACACGCACGGTTTATGCCTATTTCTTGTAGTTGTTTTGCAACAGTGGAAATAGAAAAATATCCATCCCGGAATTGCCCGAAATGGATATGACAATCGTTGGTTTGTGCAATGATTTCGTCTAATTGCATCACCTATATTCTTTTGGTTTAACAATCTCTTCTACAGGAGAATCTGTATCAGTTACTGGACTTTTTATTTATACCAAAATATTCTTCTACAACCTTCTTATTTAAGAAAGCAACTTTGCAGAAATGTTCATTGATTTTGAACATATCTCCGCCACTTTCGTTGAAGTTACGAACAAGACACATAGCACAATATGCACGTGCTTCGCATTCCAAGCACTGAGGGAAACTTGCTTGGGTAACTTTTCGTAGTTCTTTGATTTTCTCAGAATTATCCCAAATTTCCTGTAAGGATTGCTCATATACGTTTCCCAACACGTATGCTTGCCAACCTGCACACGGATATACGTCACCGTTTTCTGTTATGCAGCAGTTGTCTTGACCTACGCCACAAATCGGTTGTTTGGCGAATCGCTCTAAATCGAATTTTATCTCGTCCTCAACCGAAGGTTGATTCAGTGTAATGTCTTTGTAATCGGCATCGCAGTTTAGAATATCCTTGAGCAGTGCCTCGGTTTCTTCTAACGAAATACGGTTTGCAAGGTTTTGCGTGTTGCAGTCCGACTGTGCCATCATAATGAAGTCAGTCTGTGCCTTCATTTTACGTTCGTTTGCGTACTGCATAACCTTGTCATAGCCTTTGGCGTTTGCCTTCATCACAGGGCAGGAAATCTGCACGGGAATGTCGGCTTTATAGAGTTTTTCGATTGAAGCCAATGTTTTTGCGTGCGAGCCCTTTACCGTGGTAATGGTGTCGTGGATTTCGGGATCCATACTGTAGAGTGAAACTTGTATGAGCGACACGTTAACTTCTTTAATCACAGGAATTTGCTCGTCTTTCAAAAGTACAAGATTTGAAAGAACAGAAATCTTCATATCTTTTTTGCGGCAATAGCGGAGTATTTCGCAGATGTCTTTGTGGAGAAACACCTCACCGCCCGAAAGCGTTACATGCAAGCCGCCCATTTCGGCAAACTCATCAATGATGGAGAACACTTTTTCTTTTGGCATATCCTTGCCCGTGTTCTTCTTGCCGTTGGGAATGTAGCAGTGAATGCAGCGTTCGTTGCAACGCGAGGTAAGTTCAAATTGTATACCCGAAAGACGAGGCGTTTTTTGTACGTGTTCCAAGAAAAAGTCCTGCGTGTTTTCTTTCACATCTTGTTTTGCCGTTTGTGTGAAATCGTAAGCAAGCGTTTTCGGAATTTCTATATTGTAGGTGAACTCGTCATCTTTTGAATCAAGTTCTTCTGGAGTTTCGCCCATAATCAGGAATTTGTGTTCAACTAAATCTGTTGCAAATTCCATAAAATCGTTGTACAGCGTTTGTCTGTCAACGTCTTTGTAAACCTTCAGTAATCTGTCAACAATGTCGTCAACAGATTGTGGGTTGCGGGAAATTTGCTTTAATAAATCGGCACCATATTCGTCGTAAGTTCTATCGTGACGAAGCAGTTGGTTGGTTATATATCCGTAATCATCGGTACAACGGATAAATGTGTTTTTAGTTTGACGAAGTAATTTTGTCATAATATTCATTTAAAAAATTTTCCTCATATAGCTCATAACTATCACTTAGGTATTTAATAACCTTCGTTTTTTCCCCACTTGACAAATGCTCAATATTAACAACTCCTATAATTGTTATTTCCTTTTCAAAAGGAGTCTTGTAAGCTATCACCTTTAGTTTATAATAAGTAGGATTAGAATATTTCATTTTTTTGTTTAAAGATTAGACATAAGAGACTACCATTAAGGTAGCCTCACTTATTATTTCTTGTATTCAATTAACTTATTGTCACACAATTGCATTAACTGTGTTTTTCCATTGATTGTAACTTTGAAAATACCATTTCCTTCGTCCGCATATTCTATTTTATCAAAAGCCCCCTCTACATATTCTCCATTGGAAAGTTGTAAACGATCGTATTTTACTGTTACTATTCTTGCTTTTGCAGCACTTCTTTGTTGTGTACCTAAATTCATAACTATTTAATTTTAATGATCTGACAAATAATTTTTAAAGAGAGATTGCTCCTTTAAAGAGCAATCTCTCTTTACATTACCTTGTTCTCTCGCAATCCTTACATATATGCTGACCACCATCACCTTCTTTTCCAAATGACGGACATCCAGCAGCGTAAGAACCGCTTCTTGCATTCTTTGCAATCAAAGTTGCTTTTTTGTAAGACTTCATAATATTAAAAATTTTAATTGTGCCTACTCTTTGAAGGATTTTCGGCATACTCCTGTAAATTATTATTTTCATAATGAAAATATTTCCCACAAATCTAAAACATTTTCGCCGAAATGACAAATATGTCATTGTGAAATTTTGGATAAAATGTTCAATTTGTGCAACTATGGTAAAAGGTACTGCACAAATCACGGATGAGGAATTATTGAAACAAATTGCTTGTGGCATCAAGCAAATGCGAGTTTCCCGTGGCATAACGCAAGAAGTTTTTTATAACGACACTAACATCCACATCGGGAGAATAGAACGTGGTAAGACCAACATTTCCGTAAGCACCCTCAAGGCAATCTGCAACTATTTCAGCGTCAAGCCCTCCGAGTTCTTTTCTTCTATTTCCCTGTAGAATTTCCATATTGCAATAATATAGCGAATTATCCGTAAGACCAAAGACCATTTCGACCATTAAGTTCATTCCGTTCATTTGGAAGAATCTGACATTCCTCGGCAAAGGAAAAATGGTGTTTTTATTACAATTTGTAAAAAAAACTGTACATTTACAAACAAAAATTCGTATTGGAGTATGAATAAACGCACGCAGGATATAGCCTATTTCATTTCGTTTTGTATAGAAATATATAAAGGGGAAATGCACTTATCGGGGGCAGATGCCATGCGTCAGTTAGACGAGTTCGGCGTTTTGAAGTATTTGAACGACAACTACGAAGTCTTACATACTCAAAGCCGGCAATGGATTTTAGAGGATATTGAAGAATTTATACAATTGAGAAAAGAGTGCAAAAATGAGACTGTATCACGGTAGCATAGAATTGGTTGACAAGCCTGAAATCAGAACGCCCAAACGTACACTTGATTACGGGTACGGATTCTATGCCACAACTTCGTATCAACAGGCAAGTGACTGGGTATTGCGAAGAATGACGGAGTACAAAAAAGAGTATGGTTTTGTAAATATTTTTGAATTCAATAATAATGATTTGGTCAATTTAAGATGTCTAAGCTTTAATCAACCTTCCGAAGAGTGGGTAGATTTTGTGATGCAGAATCGAACACAAAAAGGTTTTTCCCATTCATACGACATAGTTTATGGCCCTGTCGCAAACGATAGGGTTTACGCTGCTTTCGCCCTTTACGAAGGTGGATTTTTGGATAAACAAAGTTTAATTGCCGAGTTAAAAACATATAATTTGGTCGATCAATATCTTTTTCATACTGAAGCGGCATTAAAAACACTTTCATTTATAGAAGCAAAAAAAATTTCAAAATGAATTTGCGTGTAACTCAAGAAAATTTATACTTATTGCTGCCGTCGAAAGTGGCTTGGATTGCCGATATGATGCAAGACGACACAAAAACTTCAACTGTTGAAGTTTTGAAAAAAATATATTCATCGGACACGTATAGGCAGTTGGAAAAAGAATCCACAAAATTATGGCATCTCGGCCCTATTGCATTGTACCAAATGATGACGGAAACAAAAGAATAGGTGCCGCATCTGTTTTGTTGTAGAAATTCCATATCGCAATAATATAGCGAATTATCCGTAAGACCATTTGGTTCATTCCGTTCATTTGCAGAATACAGTAATGAAAAAACAAAGGCCTAAACTTTCCCAAATCGTATGTTTTTACACCACATTTGGGAAAGTTTAGGACAAAAAACATCAAATGTCATTTGCAATGCTATGCGTCAATTTCGCATCTTTCTATGCTCTATACATTTTATTTTGCAAATCGAAAGTTGAACTTTCAACTTGCAAAAATCTTTGTAAATATTTGATAGCGTGAAGATTAGGTTATAGATACGGCTTGTTTTTCATATAATTGTTGGCTCACATTTTTACGCATGGGCAATGAATTTCTCACAGCAAAATATGCGTGCTACCTATATATTTTGTAGTTGTTTTGGGAATGCCGTGTGCATGTGCAAGTTGTTGCCAATGGCTTACGCTTTCCACAACTTAAGAAACGTGAAAAATTTTACTTATTTTTACAAAAAAATTGACCTATGGCAGAAATAAGTTCTGAATTCGAAAACGACAAATTGGAGTCTTCAACGGCTGACGAGATTGTACTCTATACATCGAAGAACACTGTCGTCAAGAAATTCAGAACATTTGGCAAGTGGCAGATTTCCAAAGAAATAGCACCTGAATTTGCATTCGATGCCAAACATCGCCAGTCGCTCAATCAGGAATTTGAAATCGGCTATCAGCTCGACCATCCCAATATTGTTCGCTATATTGATAAAAAAGTTTCCGATGACGGTGTGCCTCGCCTCATTTTGGAATATGTAGATGGCTCGACGTTGCGTGAACTGCTTGATATCGATACTTGTGTTTCGCAAAAGGAATTTGACTCCATTTTTGGGGCAATTCTGTCGGCTTTGTCGTATTTGCATCGCCGACAGATTTATCATCTCGACGTAAAACCCGAAAATATTGTTGTTACACACAAAGAACACGTTGCAAAACTGATAGATTTTGGCTTTGCCATAACTGCCAGCAACGATAAGACTTTAGGAACAACAAAGAAATATGTTGCTCCCGAGTTCTCGGAACGCATCGACGAAATTTCGGGGCAAACCGATATGTACGCGTTTGCCAAAACAATGCAGGAGTTTGCGGGACGAAAATCAATTTCTCTTTCGAAACGACAGAAGCGAATCATTAAATCTGCCTTGCAACAGGATGTTTCTCAACGAATTACTGCAGATAAAGCATTGGCTTTGTTGCAGAAACCTCAACGGAAAGGTTTGTTTCTTGTGATTCTTTTGGTCGTGCTTGTTGTTGTCGGGTTGATGTTTGTTATGCTTCGCAAGGAACAAAAAACCGAATCTCCGCAAATTATTCACGACACGGTTGTTGTTGAGAGACAACAGGATAAAATTATTATTGATTCCGTTTCAGGAAACGTTGTCCCCGCAGAACCGATTCCTTATTCTCCTCCAAAAAACACAAGAAATTCCACAAAAAAGTCTGCTAAAAAACAAACGTTATCTATTGCATCAGATACAAATAAGATTGAAAAAGAAATACATTATAATGAAGAAGATTCTTTATTTGTAACACAAGAATACGCCCGTTGCAAAGACTGTGTCGAAGCTTTAAAACAAGAATATGAAATCAAAATGGACGAATTGAAAGAAAAACAATTACAAGGATCACAATCTGTATTATTTGAAATGAAATGGATGTTGGGGAAATACAAGAATGAACTATTGGAATGCTCCAACAATATGAATCGTACTATACAAAAACACTTACAACATTATATAGATGAGGATGATAAAGACACCTATAATTATTATTGTTACGAGTTTATAAAGAAATTGATGATTAATATCCCGTTTTGAGCAATCGTAATTCCGCCTATTTCCATTCATTTCATTCAAATCGTTCATTTCAAAATTCGAGGCAAATAATTGCTAAATTTGTGGTTGTATAAATCAAACAACTATGGTTTCAAAACACATAAAAGCAGAAATTGAACGGAAATTAGGTCGTGAAATCCGCTATCCGCTTGATTGTGAGGCGTTGTCGCTTGACATTGCAACAAAATGCGGCGGACAGGTGAGCGCGTCAACTCTCAAACGGTTCTTCGGTTTTGTAAAAGGCACGGAGCCACGGACTTACACACTCGATATGATTGCAAAATATATTGGCTACAAAAATTGGGACGAATATCTTGACTCCCTCACCGACAAAACCGAAAGTAGCGAATTTGTTCACATTGAAGAACTTACAATCGCCAATCTGCAAGTTGGAACACAATATATGTTTTGTTACGAACCTATGCGGAAGGTTGTTTGTGAATATATTGGGGAATCGATGTGCAAAATTATCGAATCTGTCAATAGCAAGCTGAAAGAAAACGATGTGATTTGCCTGACTTCCATCACGTTAGATTATCCTCTCCTAATTTCGTCGGTTATTCGCGGTGGCGTTCCAATTGGTGCGTTGACGGTGGGGAAGGTGAGCGGGATAACCAAAATTCAAAGGATGAAATAAAAAAGAGCTGCCAATTAATTTGACAGCTCTTTGTGTGCGAATAGTAACAAGTACGTTATTCAACAAGTACAATTATTTTGTTTTGCACTTGTTCCACCACACCGCCAGTGACTGCAAATGTCTGCTCTTGATTTTGTTCGTCAACTATCACCACATTTCCTGCGGCAAGTGTTGAAACAATGGGAGCGTGGTTTTCGAGAATCTCGAAGGAACCTTTGCTTCCGGGCAGGTTGATTCTTTTGGCTGTGCCAGAGAACAATTTTTCTGTCGGTGTAATTATATCAATTGTCATAGTTACAATTATTTAGTGTTTTTCAACATTTCTTCACCTTTCGCAATAGCTTCCTCGATTGTACCAACAAGGTTGAATGCTGCTTCAGGATATTGGTCAACTTCACCGTCGATAATCATATTGAAGCCCTTGATAGTGTCTTCTATCGAAACCAATTTACCCTGCATACCTGTAAACTGTTCTGCAACGTGGAATGGTTGCGACAAGAAACGTTGTACACGACGTGCGCGGTGAACCACCAACTTGTCTTCTTCCGAAAGTTCGTCCATACCAAGAATTGCGATAATATCTTGTAATTCCTTATTTTTCTGAAGAATGTTGATGACTCTTTGTGCCGTATTGTAGTGAGCGTCGCCCACGATTTCAGGTGTAAGAATACGCGAAGTCGATTCCAATGGATCAACAGCAGGATAGATACCCAATTCCACAATCTTACGGCTCAACACCGTGGTTGCATCCAAGTGGGCGAACGTTGTTGCTGGAGCAGGGTCTGTCAAGTCGTCGGCAGGCACATAGATTGCTTGTACCGATGTGATTGATCCACGTTTCGTTGATGTAATACGTTCCTGCAAAAGACCCATTTCTGTTGCCAACGTAGGTTGATAACCTACGGCCGATGGCATACGGCCAAGCAAAGCCGAAACTTCGGAACCAGCCTGAGTGAAACGGAAGA
>DFGI01000028.1:0-101703 GCA_002371705.1 Bacteroidales bacterium UBA3754 | reverse complement strand
AACGGAAGATATTGTCGATGAACAACAAGATATCACGACCGCCAGATTTTTCGTCACCGTCGCGGAAGTTCTCAGCGATTGTCAAACCCGACAACGCCACACGAGAACGTGCCCCAGGTGGTTCGTTCATCTGTCCGAACACCATCGCCAATGAAGAATCTTTCAAGCCTTCCTTGTCGATTTTGTCAATATCCCAACCGCCTTTTTCAAGACTTTCTTTGAATTCGTCACCATATTTTACGATGCCTGCCTCAATCATTTCACGAAGCAAGTCGTTACCTTCACGAGTACGTTCACCAACGCCGGCGAACACCGACAAACCATTGTGTGCCTTTGCAATGTTGTTGATCAACTCTTGGATAAGCACGGTTTTACCAACACCGGCACCACCGAACAAACCAATCTTACCACCTTTTGAGTATGGCTCAATCAAGTCGATGACCTTGATACCTGTGTAAAGCACTTCGGTACTTGTTGACAATTTTTCGTATTCAGGAGGATTAGCGTGAATTTGATAACCACCTTCTTTTGAAACTTCGCCAATACCATCGATAGCGTCACCAGTCACGTTGAACAAACGTCCCCGAACTTTATCGCCCACAGGCATTGTGATTTGCGCACCTTTAGCAACCACGTCCATTCCGCGCGACATACCATCGGTGGAATCCATTGCAATAGTACGAACAGTGTTTTCTCCAATGTGTTGTTGGCATTCCAACACAACTACTTGACCATCAGGTCTTGTAATTTCAAGTGCATCATTAATACTTGGGAGAGAGCTGCCTTCTTGTTCAAAACTAACATCAACCACAGGGCCAACGATTTGAACTATTTTTCCAATATTTTCAGCCATACAATCTTTTATTTATAATTGTTTTAATTTGTACGTTACCACAAAATTACTTTTTTTTTGAAAAACACAAAAGAAATAAGCGATATTTTTTCAGAAAACCAGCGATATGAAATGTACATTGCGTAATATGCAATGCGTAATATGCAAGTAATCAATCAATTACAAATCTTTCCGCAGTAATGGATTATTGTAGTTTGGGAGAGCCGTATTATTTCATTATATATCGCAACTGACCATCCACAACCTGAAGGTTGAGCGGACCGAAACGGAGCGTCCTAGGTGCCTCGGAGGTTTTTGTTGGCGTATATACAAGAATGTCGGAATATGAGTATTCTCCGTTGTAGTCGGTTTGTTTCAGACGGAAATAAAGAGTCTCATTTTTAGGTTTGCGTTCCCAGACATATTTATATTCCGTTGTTTCCGAAGTTGTTCCTGCACCGTGAACATAGTCTATTGCAATAAATTCTTCACCGTCTTCCGAACATTCCAATGTGAAGTAATCGTTCTCAATTTCGCTTGTTGTAACCCAATTAAAAGTGTAACCGTATTTTGTCGCCGAAACGGTGAATGAGGTGAGTTCGATGGGGAGAATGCCATAAATAGAAGACTTTCCAGTGTCATTGATAAAATTAGTCAAATTTTTGATACCACCATCAGCTTCGTTCCCGTTTAATCCCGAAACTTCCCCCAACACATAAACCGTGGCATCCCCGGGACCATCTGTAATAATGGAATTATGTTTAGAATCGTTTATTGAATAATCTCCGCCAATGCAGATATAAGAGCCTTCTGCTGTTGTTATAAATGTGTTTCTATCTTTGTTACTATTGTTTCCTTGTTCTATTTGATTGAAGTCATTGTAAACATATAATTTCCCGCCATTCAAATTAATAGTGACCCCATTAGATTTGCCTACATATTGAATGTTGAAATTACCTGTGTTTTCAAGTATGATGGTGTTGTCTCCAGACACTCTTCTGTCTGATACAATTACGGTTCCGTTTATAGTAAAATATATGTCGCCACTACTTGCGTTCAAAGTGATATTGCCACCTTTTACGTTTAACGTACCATTTATCAATATAGTACCGTTTGTTATAGATACATTTCCATTTACTATTAATGTATCCGTTTCATTTATGGTACAATTGCTTGATATACTAAGATTTCCGTCAATTGTTGTCGTGTTCCCTTGTGAGAAAAACGAACACAATAGCAGGGTCAGAAGAACCTCTGCCCGCAGGAAAATCCATTTGTAGGCGGAGTCTGCTGTTAAACGCGTAATATGACGTCTTAAATTCCTCATATAGAAATCATTTGCCGCCAAAGCAAGTGAAAAAATCATAGAAAAACAAATTTTTCGTATAAATATATACGAACGAGGATTTATGGAACATGACTTTTGTATTGCAAAAACTTACAACACGGCGCAACAGTTCATACTGTTATTTTATTGTTGATTTTCTGGCTGGGTGCGGTCGCGTTTCTTAAAAGAAACAAGTATCGGCAAATGGTCGCTGAAGCCGCCTTTGTAATATGGGCCAAGGTATGTTCTGTACGGACTGCTCTCGCCTGTTTTTTCGCTTTTTTTCAGCAAAAACTCATTCTTAAAGACTTGGTACTGAAGGGAGTAGCGAAAGGAAAGAGCCTCGCTAACCATAGCTTGATCTAAAAATTCCCATTCTCCCTGAAATTTGTGCGTACCTTCGGCATTTGGATTGTCAAGGTTGATGAGACAGTTTACACAAAATCCCCCCCCATATTTATTGCGCGACGTAGTTAGTTCCTCTGCCCTAATTGCCCCGAGACCTGCTTCTATGCTTTTATCAGAGCGAGAATCGTTGAAATCGCCAGAAACAAGAACGTATGAGAAACCATTTTTCGAAAAAATACTGTCAATTTTGTTACGGACAACACGTGCCGCCGCCATGCGATACGGTTCACTTTCCGCTTTTCCACCACGCCGCGACGGAAAATGACATTCAAAAATGTGGATTGTATCGCCCGTGGCAAGCATTATTCCTGTAACAAACAGAATATCACGAGTTTTACGGCTCGTATCGTCGTCGAAAACAACCCGCAATGGCTGATGAAAAATCGGCTTGAAAGTCTGTTCATTATATAATAATGCAACGTCAATTCCACGTGCATCTTCGCAATCGTAGTGGATATATTTGTAATGAAGATTAGACAGTATAGTCTTGTGAATCAAATCTTTCAAACAAGTGTCGTTTTCAACCTCGCACAGACCAATTACGTCGGGATTGTGCCAGTCTTGTCCAGCGGCGACAATCACTTTTGCTATGTCACGCAACTTTTTATGGTAGCGGTAGGAATTCCATTTTCTGTCGGAGGTTGGCAGAAATTCATCGTCGTTTTTGTGAGGATTGTCTATCGTATCAAACAGATTTTCAACATTATATGACATAAATAAAAAATCGGGCTGTTGTGCGAAACAGCAAAGATTCAAAACACAAAATGTCAGGAATAGGTTAATCTTTCTTTTCTTCATAATAGTATTCTATGGCTCCAGCGTCGGGTTTGTCGTCGGTTGTACGGGAATGTGTCAGTAAGTCGGTGGGGTGGGAGCTTGCGAACTCCAGTTTTCCAATGTTGATTGCCTGCGAAAGCGAATCAAGCGTATAAACTCCTGGTTGCGTAAAGAGAGTTTTTTCACGGTCGTAGAACACGTTGTCAATATAATATGTGCTGTCGGCTTTCGTGTAAGTGTCGCGGAGCAGGCAGTTTTGGAACACGCACGGCATGGAATTGTCGCCGTTTTCCGCGGTTATAGTAATTTCGTTCGACATTGAGCCTGCAATAATTGTATTGTAAAATTCAGCTTTTTTGATGAGTGTGGTGGTTGTGTCGGTTTTGTAATTGCTGATGGAAACCGACGGATAGTATTTCCGTCCCTGCGGGGTTCCTTCATTATAAATAGTGTTATGCACCGAGTGGAATGAGCCCCCTTGCATGTTAACAATGGAATATTCGCAATTTGCAAGTATGCTGTTGTAGCATTCAATGGCAGCGTTTTGGGCAAAAATTCCATATCCCGACATATTGGAAATCTGCGAGTTGGCGACTTCGCAGGCAATGTCGTTTCCAGATTGTCCGTGAAAGACAAGTCCGTTGGTTCCATTTATTATTTTTGTGTAACTGATTTCATTGTTGGAACTTGAGGGCTCAAACACTATGCTTCCCCATTGTCCGGGGAGGAGTTGGTACGTTTGTTCAAGTCGGTCGGAGGAAATGTTCACGGGCGAGTCGCTTGTGCCTTGGATTTTCAGTGTGCCACGGACAAACAAATTTGCGTTATAGTGGAAATACAATCTTGCGCCAGCTTCAATGGTAAGCGTTTCTCCTTTGTTCACAATCAGCGAATCGTAGATCACATACGGTTTTCCTGCCGTGAATGTTGTTGTATTGAGAGCCTCTCCTTTAAAATTTATCACGTCCTGTCCCCACGCGCAGAGTATTATGCTGTCGCAGACGGAGTTATACTCAATTTTCAAAAAATCTTCGTGAAACAGAATTGTGTCAACGTTTTGGGTTCCCAATTTAGTTTGTACAAACACAAACACGCTGTCGCCCGCATCAATGTCGATATTTTCCACAAGCGGTCCTTGAAAGCCATTCACATTAAAATAAAACTCCGATGATTTTTGTTTTGATAGATAAATCCTGTTGATTTTTATGATTCCCTTGCAGTTGTTTATGATTTTTACGCACTGTGTGATGCTGCCTTTCTGTGTGAACAAGGTGTCGAACCGCACGCTGTCGTCGGAAAGCGAAAGCCTGTCTCCGTTAGAGGTTGCATAAAAATCCTTTTGGCACGATGTGAACACGCATCCAAGGCAGAAAACCAGCGCAATGTTGAAGAAAAAATGTTTCATTTTTTGTATAACGGAAAATCCACTAAATTATTCCGTTACAAAACTAATAAAAGTCGTTAAATGAAAAAATTGAAATTTCGTTGTCAAAAATTATGGTTTTTCGGAAAAAATGTATAACTTCGCATTGTTACTCTTTTTTTGTAATATGGAACAAGAGCAAATAGAAAAACAAATTAACGAATTAACGTTGTTTGAAGGACTTCAACGTGAGGATTTGGTGTATGTATATCGGGGATTTTTCTCGCAAGTCATCACCGATAGTATTATTGCGTTGACCGAAAACAATCTTGATTCCATAGGAGAGTCGTCGAAATTGAAGAAGCGTGTGTTTTCAATTATGGTGGAATGTTTGCAAAACATTACGCGCCATCAATTTGTTGATGAAAACGAGGACACACAGCCAGGCGACCAGTCGGGTATGTTTGTGATTTGCAACAAGGACAAATCATACCAAATGACTTCGGGCAACGTGGTGAACAACGATGCCATTCCGCATTTGAAGCAATTGCTCGACAAGGTGAACAGTCTCGACAAGGATTCTTTGAAAGAGTATTACAAACAGGTTTTGGAAGATGGAAGTATCTCGAATAAAGGTGGTGCCGGGCTTGGCTTGATAGAAATGGCGCGCAAGTCGGGGAATAAATTGTTCTACACGTTCGAGGAAATCAACGACGAAATTTCGTATTTCTATATGAACACTTCGATTTCGCAACAATTGGACGAAGTTTCAATAGATTTTATTGATATTCAAGATGTTGTGGCTCTTCACAAATTCATCTTGCAAAAAAATGTCACGTTAATTTTCAATGGGGGATTGAACCAAAAGAGCCTGATGGACATTTTGGCGTTGATTAACGAGCAGGCGTTTGGTCGTTTGGAGCGCAAGAAAAAAATGTGCAACGTGATGGTTGAAATGCTCCAGAATGTGGTGAAACACGGCTCGAAGAACAGCGAGGATCGTCCTGGCGGGAATCCCGTGTTGTTCTATATTGCACAGGATGGCGAGGAATTCAGCCTAAATGCGGGCAATTATATTGACAAGGTGTCAATGGAAAAAGTGACAACCAAAATCGATCATCTCAATATGCTCAACGATGAGGAAATTGATGACTACTATATGAAATGTCTTCTCGATTTCGATGTTGATAACAGCAAGGAAGCTGGTCTTGGGCTCGTTGACCTAAGAATGAAGAGCGGTCATAAAATCAATTATGAAATATCGCCTATCAATGACACAATTTCATTTATATTAATGCAAGTAATTATATAGTATGGAAACCTTACACATAGAAGCGACTGAAGAAACTCCAGAAATAATCTTGGATGCGGAAAACAATAAATTCTCCATCTCGGGTAGGTCGTTGCCCGAAGATTCGGTTGCGTTTTATGAGCCGGTGTTTGCATGGTTGACGAAATATGCCAGCGAAGCATCCAGCGATATGGATTTTGAGTTTTTTATGGAATATTTCAACACATCTACGGCTAAACAGATTGCGAAAATATTCTTGCAATTGGAAAAAATAAGCGAAAATGTGTTTGTTCAAGTCATATGGAAATACAAGAAAAACGACTTGGATATGATGTCGTCGGGGATGAGGTTCTCCAAATTGCTGAGCCTTGAATTTGAATTAAGGGAAGTTGACTGCTAAGAGTTGGCCCTGTAGTTCAATGGATAGAATAGTTGTTTCCTAAACAATTGATTCGGGTTCGATTCCCGGCAAGGCTACTTTTTAATGCACAATTTTCAATGCACAATGCATAATTAATAATGAAGAATTTACTATGTGGTTATTTTGAGGGTGCCACAATTCTATTTTCTTTGCCGTCTTTGTAGTAGATGGAGTATTTTAAGCTACCGTTTTCGGTGTAGTAATTCCAATTTTTCACTGCTTTGCCTGATTTCCATTGTTCGTTGTGTTCAATTTGTCCATTTTGGTAATAATATGTGTGTGTGCCGTTCGGTTTGCCGCCAATGTAATCGCCTTTGAATGCTTTGCTGCCGTTGAGGTACGTGCTTTCCCAAATGCCATTTTTCTCGCCGTAGGCGAATTTCCCTTTCGAAATAATATCGCCAATGCGAATTTCCCAAATTCCTTGTCGTTGGTCGTCCAGGTACATTCCTTCTAAAATCTTTTCTCCTTCGTCGTCATATTCAATGCTGAGACCGTTGCGTTGACCATTGGCATATTCCTCTTCTTTTTGCAAATCGCCCACTTCGCTGTAGAATCGCCATGGACCGTCGAATTTACCGTCACGGAAGTTTCCTGTTTGTTTGAGGGTTTCGTCGGGGTAGTAGAATTTCCATAACCCATTTTTTTGTCCGTTTGAAAAGAGCCCTTCCGATTCCTTTTTCCCGTTGGGGAAGTAGAAAACCCACTCGCCGATTTTGTCGCCGTTTTCTTGCGTGATGCCGCGTCCAACCAGCGTTCCGTTCACATCGTACAGCGTTCCATCGGTAATTACGCCTTTGGAATTGTAGGAGCGATGAGTCCCAATTGGTTTCCCATCGCGGAACGAACCTTTGTATTTCAGGGTTGAATCAGCATAATATTCTTTTTTTTCAAATGGGTCTTCGAATTCCGCCATTGTGGAGCTGGAGTAAATAAGCGAATCGTGTTCGTAGTTGCCGACTTGCACTAACTGTTCGTGTTGGTTATACAATTTGTAAAGACCATTTAGCTTTCCGTTGGTGTAGTTCGCTTCGGTTTTCATGGCTCCGTTGGGGTAAAAACTGATGTGCTGCCCGGTTTTTCGTCCTTGCGCGTCAGTGCGGTTGATTGACTGTGACGAAAGAAGATTGTCGTTTTCGTAGATGGAAATTGTGGTGACCACACTGTCGTTGTATTCAAAACTTTTCCCTTCTTTTTTATTGTTTTCGTAAGGGATTTCCTTAATGAGCGTTCCGTTAGGCGAGAAATATTGTTCAACGCCCTGCTTTTGGTCGTTCACATAGAGCACACTCATACGTAAGTAAATAGAAGAATCTGCGACAGCATATTCTTTATAAAATCCATTTTTGTGGTTCTCAAAATATGAAATTTCTTTTTGCAAGTTGCCGTGTTCATCGTAAAAGCACCAAATGCTGTCGAGTTGGAAATTGGTGCGTTTTCCCACGGATTTGAGCGTTCCGTCTTGATAATACGATTTCCAGTAGCCATCGGGTTTCCCGTTCACCATTGTCCCTTCCGAAGAAACGGAGCCATCGGGATAGAAAAATTGCTTAATCTCTTGTGCGTATAAAGTTTGTGCAAGACAAAACATTGTCATCGCCATAAACCAACAATATCGTACAATTTGATACATATACCACAAAGGACACAAAAAAAATTGAAACAATCAAAGATTTCAATTATTTAATAATAGAAAGTTGTACGGAATACAGTACAAAGAACTTCAAAAAAGCTGTAATGATTTGATGTTGAGCGGAGAAGGAGGGATTCGAACCCCCGGTACCTTGCGGTACGACGGTTTTCAAGACCGTTGCAATCGACCACTCTGCCACTTCTCCGCTGCAAATGTACACTTTTTTTGTAACGTGCAATAGTTTGCCGTAAAATTTTTAGAAAAAAAATGAAATAATACATTCCATCAGCGTCACGTTCAAAGTGTTGTTGTTAATTTCCGTAGAAATTTTTATTATTGCACATATATTTTGAAGTATGCAAACAATTGATTTAGCAATGGCGGCGAAGAAAGCGTCCATCGGGCTTGCCGCTCTTTCAACAGAAAAGAAAAATGAGGCTTTGGACGCTGTTGCCAAAGCTCTTGTAGAACATAAAAACGAGATTATTGCGGCAAATCAAAAGGATTTGGAGAGAAGCAAGGAAGAAAATCTTGCCGCTCCTTTGTTAAAACGTCTGAAATTCGACGAAGGAAAAATTAACGATGTGGTGGCAGGCATCCAAAGTCTTATCGGCTTGCCCGACCCAATCGGCGAAACGCTTGCCGCAACGGAACTTGACCAAGGGTTGGAACTGTACAAGGTGAGTTGTCCGATTGGCGTGATTGGAATGATTTTCGAATCACGTCCTGATGCTTTGGTGCAAATTTCGTCGCTCTGCTTGAAAAGTGGCAATGCAACTTTATTGAAAGGTGGCCGCGAGGCAATCGAAACGAACAGAATTCTTGCTAAAGTTATTCGTGAAGCATCTGAAAAATGTGGCGTTCCTTCTGGTTGGATTCAGCTTCTGGAAACACGCGAAGACGTGAACGAAATGCTCAAACTCGACAAATACATTGACTTGATAATTCCTCGTGGTTCTAACGCGTTCGTCCAATACATAATGAACAATTCCAATATTGCCGTGATGGGACACGCCGACGGGATTTGTCACACCTATATTGACAAAGATGCCGACGAAGATATGGCAATAAAAGTTGCCGTTGATGCAAAAACACAGTATGTGTCGGTTTGTAATGCAACTGAAACGATATTGATTCACAAAGATATAGCGCAATCAATTCTACCAAAACTTGCAGATGAATTGGTAAAACGCAATGTGGAAATTTATGGTTGTGAAAAAACGCAAAAAATCATTTCTTGTGAACCTGCAACCGACTGGAAATCAGAATGGTTGGACTATAAAGTTTCAATTAAAATTGTAAGTTCGTTGGACGAGGCGATTGAACATATCAATACATATAACAGCCGTCACACCGAGGCCATCATCACGAAAAATGCGCAGGCAGCCGAGAAATTTATGAATCTTGTTGACTCCGCCGACGTGTTCTGGAATTGTAGCACTCGTTTTGCCGATGGATTCCGTTTCGGACTTGGCGCTGAGGTCGGCATTAGCACGAACAAGCTGCATGCCCGCGGACCAGTTGGTCTGGAAGGATTGACGATTTACAAGTGGAAATTGAAAGGAAACGGACAAATTGTTGCCGACTACGTTTCGGGCAAATCGTCGTTTACTCACAAGAAACTCAACAAAAAATTCTCAATATAATGCTTGATTCGTATTCACATTTTTTCTTCGTCGGCATTGCAGGCACGGGTATGAGTGCTATTGCACAATATCTTAACGGCATTGGCAAAAAAGTTTCCGGTTCCGACCGATTGTTTGGTCAAGAACAAAAAATCCTTTCGGAATCGCAGTTCGAAGCATTGGGAATGCACTGCTATTTCCAAGACGGACGCGGAATTACGCCCGATGTTGACGTAGTAGTGGTTTCCACGGCAATCGAAGAAACAAATGTGGAATACCAAAAAGCGTTGCAGCTGAATATTCCTATAATGAAACGTTCGCAACTTTTGGCTGAAATTTCTAACAGCGTGCGGACAATCGCAGTGGGTGGAACGTCGGGAAAATCCACCACCACCGCAATGATTTTCCATATTTTGGAACAATGTGGAAAATCACCGTCACTCATTACAGGTGCGGGTTTGAGCGTGTTGCAGGAAAAAGGTTTGCCAGGCAATGCGTGGGTTGGCAAAAGCGATTTATTGGTGATAGAATCCGATGAATCCGACGGTTCAATTGTGAATTACAAGCCGGAAATTTCGTTGTTGCTCAATATTGACCGTGACCACAAGGAATTTGACGAGTTGGAACAATTATTTTCAACCTTTCGTGACAATACCAAGTCGTATTTCATTGCAAATCAAGATTATCCACTTACAAAAAAGTTGTCGCAAACGAACAACTACAATTTTGGAACGGTGGAATCGGCGGCAATTCGAGGAACAGATTTCAAGCAAGAAGGATTTTCCATTTCCTTCAAGGTAAATGGAGTTCCTTGTACAATTCCAGCAATAGGTAAACATAACATGGAGAACGCGTTGGCAGCAATCGCTTCAGCAAATGCTTTAGGTATTTCTTTGGAAGAAAGCACCAAGGCGTTGGCTACGTTCCGTGGCATTTATCGTCGTGCGCAGTTGGTGGGAAAAACAAAAGACAACTGCTATGTGATTGACGACTTTGCACACAATCCTGCCGAAGTTGCTGCTGTCATAAAAGCTTGTCAGCAAATTGCTCCACGTGTGATTGCGTGGTTTCAACCACACGGATTCGGACCTATGCGATTTATGCACAATGAGTTGACTACGATGGTTGGCGATGCGCTTCGCGAAAACGATATTTTCTTGATTGCCGATATTTATTATGCCGGCGGCACGGTTGACAGAAACATTTCATCGACAATAGTGAGTGACGCGATGAAAGCAAACGGTAAGAAAGCGGAATATGTTCACGATAAAGACTTCTCTTTGAAACGAATCAAAGAGCTTTGTCAGCCAAACGATGCTATTATTGTGATGGGAGCAAGAGACCCGCATTTGGACGAATTTGCGAAAAAAGTTTTAAAAAATATACTAACGTAGCGTCTTTAAAGTAGGGTTTTCCCTACGTACTTTGTCATAAAAAAAAATTAAAATATGAAACGACATTTTCTAATTGTCGCAAGTGTTTTGCTTGCGTTTTCTGGTTTAGGACAAAATTATCCATTTCCTATGAATGAGCAAGGGTATAGTTATCCGTACGGAATTTCAGCTACAAATCCTTCAAATTCAACAATTCAGTCGAAATTTGTGGCGTGGGAAAAAGCCATGTACACTGAAAATTCCGCGGGAACGCAAGCACGAATCAAATATGATGACGGCACAAGCACTGTGAGCGAGGGTATAGCCTATGGTATGTTGATATATGTATATATGGCGAATGCAACAAACACACAATGCCAAGACCATTTTGACAAATTGTATGCGTATTACAAAAATTGGTCGAATGGGAATGGGCTTATGAACTGGAAAATTACAGGATTTGATAAAGTTGATGCAGACGGCTACAATGGAGCAACCGATGCCGACCTTGATGTCGCACTTGCTTTGTGTTTGGCTGCAAAACAATGGGAAAGTTCGTCGAAATATGTGTATGCCGACGAGGCAGAGCGTTTGCTGAATGCCATTTACAATCGGGAAACTTTTAACAAAAATGGCATGCGCTTATTTAAGCCAGGCGATTCGTGGGACAACATCGGAAATCCGTGCTATTTTACGGTTGCTTCGGTTGGTGCGTTTGTGCAGGCTCAGGAAAAGTTAGGATTTGTAAATACGAAGAATTGGACTACTGTATATAAAGATAGCCATACATATCTTGAGAAAACGCAACGAGGCGGTGTGTGGCCAAACTGGTCGGATTGGAGTTACAATCCAGGAAAACGCTCGTGGGGCGATGATGAAGACTACGATTTTGGTTGGGATGCTTGCCGTGTGCCGTGGCGTGTTGCTTGGGATTATGTTTGGTTCGGCAACGAAAGCAGTAAAAACATGATGGCAAAAACGATAGAATTGCTCGACACAAAAGGCTGGCAAAATTCTCCAAGTTCGGTGGGATTTTTTACAGGACTTTTAAGCAACAGCTATTCGGCCATAAAACTTCGTTCGAACCATGCTTACAGTGCCGGAAACGTTGCTTGGACGGGCAGTGTGGGCTGTGCGTTTATGACCGATGAATCACGTCAAGCAAATCTTGACACATATTACAAACAAAATTGCAACACAACAGGCAAAGCATACTATGCGCAAACACTCCAAGTGTTGTATATGCTTACCTTGTCGGGAAATGCGGCAAACTTTTTTGACTGCGATGCTGGTGCCGCAAATGCGAAGCCTGCTGTTGTTTCGGCAACAACCGACGGTTCTGCAATTGTGTTGAATACGTCTAAGAAATTACAATCTTCCAACAATTACAGCGATTTTTCGTTGTATGTGAATGGAACCAAGCAATCAAACGCATTCACAAACATCAGTGTATCGGATAGGGAAATCTCACTTACACTGAATGATGGAGTTTCTATTGAGGAGAATGATTTGGTTTCGATTTCATATAATGGGACTACCATAGTGAATGAGGACAATATTGCGTTGGGTGAAATGGTGCGAATGAGTGTGAAAAATACACTTGTAACTGGAACTATTTTGGCGGATTGCGAAACAAATGTTTGTTCGCTCGGCGGCTCGTGGTACACATACGATGACAATAATCAAAATGCACAGTCAACAATCTCGCCAAAGGAAAGTTCTGATTTGATTGTCGCTGGCGGTCAATCGGGCAAAGCAGTGAAAATCAACTTTTCATTGAATAAAGGAGGTTATCAGTACGATCCATTTGTGGGATTCGGGTTCAGTCTTCTTTCCAACGATGCGCAAACCTATAATTGTTCTAACGCAGCTGGCGTGAAATTCTATCATAAAGGCAGTGCGATTTCATTCCAAGTAAAAATACCAAATACACAAGATAATTACCATGCTGTTGATGTTCAGCAGCATTCTGATTGGACGCCTGTTGAGGTGAAATGGTCTGATTTACAGCAAGAAAATGGATGGGGCAATCAAATTTCATTTAATGCAGCCGAAGTTCTTGGTATGCAATGGCAAATAAAAGGTTCAACGGGCCAAAGTGGCGAAGTGTGGATTGACGAGGTAATGTTGATGGACAACGGCGGCAGTTCGAATACAACAGCTAAGACTGAGTTGGAATCGGTAATTGTTTCTTCCAACACGTTATATGGTTCGGCTGCCGAGGAATCGTATCCAGCAACGGCAATCAGCAACTACAGAGCGGCAATAGAATCGGCGGCAATTGTGTATGACAACCCGTCGGCAACGCAAACGCAGATAGACAATGCCACATCGGCGTTGCAGGAAGCTACAAAAACGTTCAAATCGCAGGAAATAAAAATTGTTGACAAATCAATCCTACGGAAAACAATCACAACTGCTACTCTGTTAAAAGAAAATTCAGTGGTTGGCGATGAAAATGGTCAATTCCCTCAGTCGGCAATGGACGAGCTTGTTGCTGCAATAGCTGCGGCAAATGTGGTGTATGAATCGGAATCGGCAACCGAAATGGAAGTTTCCGAAGCAAGCACAACGTTGAACACGGCAATCCAGAAATTCAGAAATTCAGAAATTTCGCGTGCCGACAAAACAGAGTTGAAAAAATACATAGACTTGGCAACTGAAATTCTTGCAACTACCGAAGCAGGAACAGCATACGGACAGTACGATGCAAAAAAACGCGCGACATTGGAAACTAATCTTCGTTCGGCAAACAATCAATATGAAAAAGAAACTGCTAGTCAAACAATGGTTGATTTAGTGGCAGGAAATTTGAAAAACGCATACGAGAATTATAAAAAATCCAAGGTCACTACAACGGCTATTGACGAAACAGTATGCTCTGTGTCGGTATTTCCGAATCCATGCACAAATGTTTTGAATATTGAAGCTGGTAGCGAAATCAGTTTGGTGAAACTTGTAGGAATTTCTGGTGCTAAAATGGAATACCAAGTTGAAAATCAGACAACTATACAAATTCCTATTTCTCATCTTGCAAACGGATTTTATACGATTCAAGTGCTATTCACAAACGGAACACAATCAACATTCCATTGTATTAAGAAATAATTTAATTGATTGAAAATGAATAAAAAATCAATCCTGACTACCTTGGGAATCGCACTAAGTGCGTTCGTGTTTGGTCAGTACTTTCCATTTCCGATGAATGAGGCGAATTACGTTTATCCGTATGGTATAACGGCTTCGCAGCCAAATAATGCGAAAATTCAATCGAAATTCGTGTCGTGGGACAAAACAATGTACCGCGAAAGCGCCGACGGACGATATGGTCGAATTCGTTTCGATGATGATAAATTCACTGTTTCCGAAGGAATTGGCTACGGAATGTTGATATACGTGTATATGACAAGCGAAACCAACGATTTATGTCAGGAACGATTCGATAAATTGTATGCGTACTACAAACGTTGGAGTAACGGAAATGGCGTAATGAACTGGAAAATAGAAGGTTTCGAGTCAGTAAACTCATATAATGGCGCCACCGATGCCGACCTTGATGTGGCTCTTGCGCTTTGTCTGGCGGCAAAACAGTGGGGGAGTTCCGACAATTATGTGTATGCCGAAGAGGCGGAAAAATTGCTTGATGCAATATATAAAAAAGAAGTTGGTTCCCATTACATTAAAGGTGAGGAACGCATTTTGATAAATCCGGGCGATAGCTGGACCAGCGTGGCAAATCCATGTTATTTCACCCTTGCGTCGATAGGGGTGTTTGCCCAGGCGCAGACGCAACTGGAATTTTCAACCACACATGATTGGAAAACAGTTTATGATGATTCTCATATTTATTTGACTCTGGCACAACGAAATGGCTTGTGGCCAAACTGGAGCAATTGGGATGGAACGCCTTGCGACAGAAGCCCTTACGATGCCACTTCGATGGACTATGGATGGGATGCGTGCCGTACGCCGTGGCGAGTTGCGTGGGATTATCTCTGGTATGGTTCGGAAAGTAGTAAGTCGATGATGCAGAATACTATAGATATGATGGCGGCACACGACCTTTTGAGCGACACGAAAAATGCAGGTTATTATAGCAACTTGGATTCTGACGATTACACAGACCTTGTATATGAAGGAATGGGAAACAATTCGGCGTTTGTCGGTGGCTATGCGTGTGCTTTGATGACCAATGCGGATCGACAGGAAAATCTTAACTTTTATCATGAAAAACTGATAAATTATACTGAATCGCCATATTATTCACCTACGTTACAAATGTTGTATGCGCTTGTGACTTCGGGAAATGCGGCAAATTTCTATGACTTGGACGGCGGTGCAGCTTTAGTTGTTGTTGATCCAGTGATTTCATCAGTATCGACTGACGGAACTTCTATTGTGGTGAATTGCACAAAGGAAATGTCTGGGGCGACCGAAGATTTTTCGGGATTTTCATTGTTTGTTGACGGAGTGGAACGCACTGATGCAATTTCATCAATTTCTGTTTCGGGGACGACTATTGAGTTGGGTTTCAGCGAATTGGAAATTACACCAAAGTCGTTGCTTGCGTTGTCATACAGCGGCGCTTCTATTGAAAGTGTTAAAGGTGGAAAACTGAGTAAAGTAATAAAATTGCCAATTGCGAATAAAATGTATGTTGTTGGTGGACAGACAATTTTTGCCGATTGTGAGCATAGCGACTCTACGTTATTGGGTGGTCGATGGTACTCATATTCCGATGGCGGAAAAGGGTCGTCGCAGTCGTACAAAATGCTTCCCGAAGGAGCAAATTCAACTGAAACGGGCGTTCAGTTCACGTATGAGAAGATTCAGTTGTATGCTGGCGTAGGCTTCAACATTCTTGATGGTGAAAATCCTTTGGATTGTTCCGGCTCTACGGGAATTTCATTCTATCATAAAGGCGATGCTTGTAATTTGGAAGCGAAAACTATCACAAAGAAAAACGCGAACTACTCGTATCAAACGTATAGAATAACGGCACATGAGGATTGGACCTTAATCACTTTAAAATGGGAAGATATTGCATCTGACTTTGTATCAAGTGGTTATGTTACAGAAGTGACAGGTTTCCAATGGAGCAGAATAGGCAGTAGCGGCTCTTTCGGTATTGATGAGGTAACGCTTCTCGGACGGGAATTTTCCGCTTCGGAAGTTAATCGTTCTGTGTTGGAAAATACATTGGCTCAAGCAAATGCGATTTATTCAAAAGCAACTGAGGAAAAATATCTTCAAACGGCAATTGATGCGTTTGCTGATGCTATTGACGTTGCCGCCGATGTTGATTTGAATCCATCGGCAGGCCGTGCGGAAATTGACACTGCAAATGCCCATTTGACTAGTGCCATCGCAGAGTTGCAGTTGGCAGCTTACGGCAATAAGGCTCCGTTTGGCCGTTTAATTAAGGCAGCTACAGTTAAAAGTGAAAATGCGGTGGTTGGTACCGAAAAAGGCAATTATCCGCAAGAAGCGAAAGATGCGCTCAATGCCGCTATTGCTGCGGCAAACGAGATTTTTGCCGCCGAAAAACTTCTTCAACTTGAGATTGACGATGCAATGAATACTCTGCAACAAGCGATTACAGATTTTGAATACTCGGTGGAAACGGGACTCGACTATACTGCCATAGACGAGTATATAGCATTGGCGACTGAAATTTTGGCAACAACTGAGGCCGGAACAGAGATAGGTCAATATTCCGCATCGAAACGGGAAAGTTTGGAGCGTGCGTTGAAAACTGCGAACAATATCCGTCGAAGCATTACGGTTAGTCAATCTACGGTTGATATGAACGCAAGCACGTTACAGTCAATGTATATACGTTATAAGGAATCAGAAGTACTGGAAACAGCAATCGAACAAGTTGATTGTGAGCTTGTTGTGTATCCAAATCCTTGTTCTGATTATGTACGAATTATAGCAAATGATGGCGTAGTTTCTGTTGCAATTTGCTCTTTGCAAGGGCAATCAGTCTATCAGGGACTTGTTTATAATGATGAGGTTGAAATTAATCTTAGTGGTTTAAAATCAGGCGTTTACATTGCAACAATAACTTTGCAAAACGGTGAAATAAGACAAGAATGGTTGGTAATCAGTAAATAGGAAGTTTCCATCGGATAATGGTTTCTTTGGTTGTTCTGTAACATCCATATTGTTATGCTATAAATCGCACACAAGACGGACAGCGTAGCCAGCTGAAAAAACTGCTAATGAGGTGTAAATATTGCCGCAGCCAAAAACAAAGCAGTATGAATTAAAGCTGTCGGCAATTGTACTTGTCCAGTAATAGCCAAATATGTTTACATTCTCCACAGTAGAACCGATACGATGTCCACAGGTAGGTAGAAAAACTGCGCCATTTGCTTCCATTTGTGACCATTCGTCAAGCGTGTAGATGTTTCCATACCATCCTGCCGCTTGTGGCAAAAATTCTAAGTTTTCAGGTTGTACCCAGTTGTCAGGTAATAAAATCACTCCAAATGAGGAACCAACGTATCCTCTTGCATACAATTCTTCGCTTTGCGGACGTTCAGTCAACAAATAATCCCATTCCTTACAAGTAAGTGTACGCCAAAGATTTGCTTTGTTTCCTCCATTTGAGATTTTATTATACACACCCCAGTCAGACTTTGTTCCTGCAATATCTTTTTCTATTGAATATCCGTCTTTGTTTCCGTAAGGATATACGTTCTTGTAGCCGCTCGTCCCCCATCCGAACAAATCAATCCATCCATTATAGGATTTGGAAATATTTGAGTTGTCCTCTCCGATTATGTCATACTGATGCTCCGCAAAACGCCATACGTTGCTACTTGCATTGTATTGTAAATTTGCTTGGGAAAAATAGACTTGTTTCCCTTTGGCAACAGTAAATACTCCATTCGTAAGAACACCTTCGGTCGGTAGCTCCCCTCCGCCTGTTTTAACATCCATTTTTTCGCACGCTGAGCACAATGCTATTGAAACGAAAGCAAGCAAAACATTATTCCAAAAACGATTCATTTTCTTTCAATTTATAAATAACAATTATACAAAATCTGCAAGAATTATGCTTGACAGTTATTCTATGATACTACGAATAGTTTTCATTTGTTCCACCGTCATTTGACCTTGAGCGGATATGTGTTCTAAGGAAACGGCGGCAAACGAGAACGGGCTTCCCAGACAGAGATTAGCTATTCGGGTAATTTTTCCTTCGGCGCCCATTGCTAAGGCAACTATGTTGGAATAATCGGCGTATAACGAAAGCACTCGTGCCGAATCGGCTTTTGTTTGTGCCATTGTGGCGATTTTCGCTATGTCAGCGCCTTGCGCAAAGCAATCGTCAACAATTGTTTTCAATTCTTGTGAAGATGGCGTTTTTTCGTAGTTATGATATGAAATGATGCTTTTGCAATTATGTGCTTTGGCAAAATCCATCACCTGCTTTTTGAACGTTTCCGGGGATTCTATTTCAACGTCAACATACGTTGCTCCAGCTTCAATTGCCGCTTGTAAAAGGGTTGCTCGCTGTTCGTCGTCGCAATAATCAGGGCGGCACGTCGCGATGGTCGGTTTTTGTATGTGCGAAAAAACTTCGTTGGTCGTTTGCAAATTCAATCCGCACAAATCAATTCGGATTTCCGCCATTTCCGAGGAATTGGCGATGTCCACAATCAGAGGAATTGATTTTTCTATGACACTAACACAAATCACCGATATATTTTGCTAATTCCACGTATGAAACTTTTTCCACGCAACAAGAGCCTATACCTGTAAGATATACAAAGTGAACGCTGTCGCCATCGCGTTTTTTGTCACATTTCATTACGGTAAGTAACTCTTCTGGACCGACTTCGCAGCTGGTTGGTAATCCAAGATTCTGCAAGAGTGTAATCAAGCGGTCGCAATCTTTTTGTGCCATTTTGCCTTTCAAAACAGATAATTTCGCGGCATACACCATGCCCACGCTCACAGCGTAACCATGGGGCATTTTGGTGATTTTTTCTATTGCGTGACCAAATGTGTGGCCGAAGTTGAATATCCGTCGGGCTCCCGATTCCCGAACGTCGTTGCTCACCACATTTGATTTTATCACAATCGACTCATATACAAATGTTTCCAGTACCTCAAGTGAGTAATTCTGTAAATCTGCCACGTGGTTTTCTATATATGAGAACAATTGTTCATTGGCAATTGCGCCGTGTTTCACCACTTCGCCCATTCCGCTCAACAATTCTGATTGTGGTAGCGATTTCAGTATATTCAGTTCGCAAATCACAAATTTCGGCAAGTTGAATGTGCCAATCATATTTTTATAGCCACGGAAGTTTACACCGTTTTTCCCTCCGACACTTGCATCGACTTGACTCAGCAATGTGGTTGACACAAAACCAAATTCAATACCACGCATAAAAATAGTTGCGATAAAGCCACTCATATCGCACACAATACCTCCACCAATTCCAAGGATGAACGAGGTTCGGTCGAATTCGTGCGCTATTAGTTGTTCAAACACCACATCGAGCGATTGCAAACTCTTATTTGCTTCGCCACGTGGAATTTCTATCACAACGTCGGCTTTGGGGAACTGTTCGCCATACAACGAATGGATTACCGGGTCGGTAATTATGGCGATTTTTCGATTTTGTGGCAAATACTTCGTAACGTTTGCAAGCGTTTCGCCTACAAATATCTTCGATTCGCCTATGGAACTTTTTATCTCAAGTTGCTTCATTGCGCTGAACTAAAAGCTCGACAAATATATAAAAAAGACTGATGCTCGGTGATAAAAACCGAGATTTGATTTCACAAACAGCCAATAAAACAAAAAAAGTCCCCACAGACGAACCTTCTGCAGGGACTCCCTCATAAAAAGGACGACACAAAATTATTTTAAAATTTGAAACGAACGCCTAAAGAAACGTGTAAAACCGTGGTCCGATAATAGTCGGAATCTTTGATTGCTCCTTCTACTAATTCAAAAGCAGGCGATGTGATTGGTAATGAAACTCCAATTTTGGGAACAAAACTCACGTGTTCACCTCCAACTCTACAAAACGCCATCGGTTCCAAATGAACCATAGAAAACTTTTTATCAAATGATTTTCCATAATCATCGGTCCAGTCAAGATTATGAAGCGATGAGGCCAACCGCATCGACAACCCCCATTCAAACTTCTTAACCTTCTGTCCAAAATCAACTTGTGCGAAAGCTAAGCCATATCTATTGCGATACGATTTTTCCTCTGCTGTTCCATATCCCGCGCCTGCAAATGCTTCTAATTTATACGAGTCGCTTTGTAGTAGGTTATAGCGACCTACCGCGGCTTCGAGATACTTGTGGGCGTACCGTCCATAAACGGAAATGTCGGTGTACTTCGCACGGGAAGAGTCTTTGTGGGTAAATATATCGTTGTAGTCCGTTATGTTTCCGAACGACAGATTTCCGTTAAGCACTACCGCATACTTGTCGGAACAAGCATAACCCAGCGAGGCGTACGCGCTATTGGTGCTGACCGACAATTCCACTTGTGTTTCACCTTTCTCCTCAAACAAAGGAGCATTCGCCATCTGCGGAATGTACATTGATGAACATCCGCTCAAAAGGAACGGCAAGAGATACAGAACTTTTTTCATAATCACTTCTTTTTATTGTTTAAAAATTTGTTTAGTTTCCACGTTTCCATTTCCTTGTACAACACGTACCACATACGTTCCCACAGGAAGTTGACTGCAATCAATTTCCGTATTTTTATGGAATGTTTGCGACAAAACTTTTTTCCCGCTCACATCGTAAAAAGCTATTGTGTTGTTTGTTTTGTTCGATGAAACATATAATCTGTCATCTACTGGATTTGGATACATAATCACAGGCTCTGAATAGTCCACAACCAAGGATACAAAATCGTTCTCCGTTGGCTCTGTTTCATCTGAGCCGTAAGATTCAAGATTGTATGATTTCACATAATTTGCGTTGGATTCGTCACAATAGTTGAAGTTGCCGATTTTTGCGGAAAACTGCGCGCCATGGTGGATTTTTGTTCCCGATTTCAGTACAATTTTTTCGCTTGCCAACACCGAAGTTTGGGAGCCAGATTCCATAACCACCTCGCCATCGTTGTATTGCACCTCGTCAACACTATTTCCGATATATACACTGCCACGGGCTTCAGCCGCTTTTCTGTGACCTTGTTTCATAGTTTCATTCTCTACATATATAGTTTCAGGAGCTGCCTCCTGCAACATCATGTTTGTCATCTCCTCTGTAAAAACGCCAATTTTGTTGTCATCGTATATATGATCGAGATTTTTATTTTCAACATACAGCACATCGAATAAAGAAACGTCTGATGCTGAGGTTTTTACATATAAATTATCCGACATACGGCGAAACGCATTTTGTTGGTTCAAGTACGTTTTTATGTTGAGGGAAGGATTTGTAATATGTTCCAATCCCAGCGAACTGTATGTAGGAATGAAATTATCGGTTTTTGAATTATAGTCGATTTCACCTAAGAATTCAATCAAATCAATATAGTCGATGCCCCATAACGAGCCGTTGTTTCTAAAATCCTTCAGGTTGTGCAAATTTCTGATGCTTCCCGGAGCGTTATCAATCGGCATAGTGTTGTTCACATATTCATTTCGTGAAGCAAGGCTTTTTCCCGATGTGCAATGGGTGGAATTCAAAATGCGGATGCAAGTTCTGTAATTCACCGACTCGCTATACACAAGGCTATTGGTGTTGTTAGGAACGGCATATACCGAAAACTCCCACGACAAGTGAGGAACAGGCACAACATCGGGGACAAAATACGACAATTTGGGATCTTTACGCATCAACTGCGTTCCAGCAGAAAAACCTTGTCCTGTTCCGTTTCCGCTTCCCATTGAAATGGCGATGGTTCTACATTCCTGTGGAAAATTTCCCATACGTTCCAAACTTGACAAAAACGTGTTTCGCATCGCTGATGCTTGAGCTGTTTTTCCCGATGTGGCTGTATGATGGTACAATAACATTTCTTTTGCCGCATCGCTGTTAAGCATAGTGTCTTCGGCATTTTTCAAGGCCGCCAGCACTTCGAGCAAATCGCTGTTCAAGTATTTTACCATATATTGGATTCCTAACGGGACATTTGCTCCTTCTTGTGGTGAATCAACCGAAATGAAAAGTTTCGTTTGATGGTCGATTCCGTAATATTCCATATAAGTAAGCGCATAGCGTACAACCAGCCCTCCCATGCTCGCGCCGGCAATAATCAATTCATTGTCCGACGTTTTTTCGGCATTGATTTTTTGAATAAAATCAACCAGATTTTTCGCATTGGGAATTATGGATTCCGTGCTGTTTTTCGAACGATACAGAATAATGTCATAGCCTTCGTTGCGCAGTTTGTCAAGAAATCCGTTTTTGTTTGATATGCGGTATAAATTCACTTTATTTCCGTCGTCAACCAATCGGTTGTTATCCATTGGGTCGAAGCCAGAAACAATCAAGCAGGGTTTTCTTATAGTTCCGTCGCTGTTGCATCTGCCATACACCGCATATTCCGCTTCAATGGAATTCGACACGAAACTTGTCGGACCTAAATCGGGCTCCATGCCAAAAGAGTATCCTTTCAGCAATGTTTCCGAAGTATTATCGTTCACATACAGCACGCTTGTGCTATGAAACGTTTTTCCCGACGCATGTATCCGTGTTTTGATAACCTTCTCACCGCCAACAGTATATGTCACCAACATCGATGTCCCAACACCGATAGAAACAAACCCTTGCCCGTCGTCGAAGTCAATTTCTATGCTTTGGATAGAGTTGGTCTTATTACCGACTACACTTTGTTCGGGAATTGAAAACGTATATGTGCCAACCTCCACTTGTTCTGCAAATGGAGAAACTGCGCAACAGATTTTTTCGTCAAGCACTTGTGTATTCCACGATGAAGCGTCAATGACCTTGCCGCGAACGGTATCAAGTACAATCTGATGGTTGGAAACAGCTTCCGGTTTTATTTGATTGTATGCAAACAGCAGAACGCCAACGGGAATTGCGTTGGGACACGCAGCTTCGGCGCGTTCCACAATGTTTTGGTTACAATCAACAGTACTATAGTCGATGTGAGCAAAGCAAAATTGCCGATACAGCTTTTTCCATGTTGTAAACGAACTTGTGTCACACGATTTTGAGCCATCGAATTTTCCCGTGTTTACATTCGGGATAGCCTTTTCTATCAGCAATCCCGTGGTAATCTTATTCGACGGAATTTCCGCATATACGTCGGAAACTATCGTCTTATATCGCTCCACAACAGCATCGGATTGGGCCACAATTCGAACCGCGCAGGACAAAATCAAACTGATGATAATTACAATTTTTTTCATACTTTCTTGTACATTGTTTATTTCACATCAGATGATTGTAGTTCTCGTATTTGATTCTGTAAATCAATCATATACAAAGTCATTTCCTCAATTTTCTGTAATAAAATTGAATTCATTTCTGCCAAGTTCACATGCTGTCCTTCCATACTGCTTGCATCAGGGACATTAGGAAGGTGTTTGTGCTCTTTCACGAATGCGTCAACTTCGTCAAGAGATTTCAATTCGTACTCGTCGGCGAACACGTAATCAGGCCATTTGTTGCCATTTACAGTGGCAAGCACTTCGATTTCTTCCGCATAGATTTTTTTTGCATTCACAACGCCGTTGCCAAATACCGTAAACGCCGTTCTTTTATTTGTGGCATCATACACTGAGAATGCTTTTGTTTTTTCCGTTCCATTTACCGAAAATCCTGTTTTTGTGCCAGTTAGACCTTTGATTGAAATAGTGGTATAACCAGTCAACGGCATAGGAATGTTTTCTGTTCCAAGAAATACTGTGCTTGGAGTCCATTGCAACGCAATTTTCTCAATATGAGGTCCATTTACTGCGGAAAGATTGTTTCGCTGGCGGATTCCCAACGCACCACCGTTCCAGCCATACAATACGGGTCCATCGGTGTCCATATCGGCAAATAGGCGCTTTTGTGGAGCTGGTACGTTTGTGTTGTCGGAGATGCCGTAATAGCCAAGGCCAGAATGAGGGTCGCAGGCATCACGGAAATAAATGTCGTTGTTGTACAGCGCAAAAGGTGTATTGCACGAACGTAATTGATTTATATTCACAAAGTTGCCGCCTTGTCCGCTTACTATGCCTGCATTTCCACTCGCATTCGGTGGCGTTGTGCCATCGGCTCCATTGTTTTGTTGTGCCAACGAAATCGGGAAATAGTCTGACGCATACGGATTCGGGCACGACTCCATTGACGATGACGCACAGTCAAGGCACAACCATCCCCAACCGCTTGCAGCCGCTTCTGATGGAGCAGGAGAGCTTGGCCACATTTCTTGTAACAACTGATAGTGTTTTCCTCCATACTGCACGGTAAGGTTCTTGCCTTCCTCAAGCACATAATGGAATGGTATCCACACGCTGTCGTAGTCGCTTGAGACACGCCACAGCCATGCATTGTTCGCATCGTACGGCGTTGATGGTGTATAATGCGACGAGGATTGCTCGTTCATATACACAATAGGGACTTGCACCCCGTTGATGGTGATATCCACCACATCTCCCTGTTTGTAATCTGTTGAAGGGTCATACGTGTCGGCAAAAACCGAGTTGCACGTATTTACACACACTAATGCTCCCGCGAGCATTCTAAAGAAACTTTTTTTCTTCATGGTACTTATTATTTAATGGTTTATACTAATTTCTGGCTTTTTGTTTAGTTTGTTGTTTGATTTTGTTTGTTTCTTGTCGCAAAATTACCCATTTCTTTATTTTGACCGTTATTTTTCTTTTCTTTATCCATAACCAAATCATACTAAATAGAACCAAATCATACTTTCATTGAACTTTTGGATAAAATGCGTTCTCAATATGCTCAATCGTGTATGACCCATTTCGGGCGATAATCGAAATTATGTCGAAACGGACATCGCAATCTAACTTGTTCCTTCGTACATAATAATTTGCCGCTGACAAGAGCAGTTTCTGCTTTTGCTTGTTGACTGCGTCCGCTGGATTTATAAAGGTTGTCGTACGTGTTTTCACTTCAACGAAAATCACCGTTGAATCCTTTTGGGCTATAATATCGACTTCCTTGTGCGAACAACGCCAATTGGTTTCCAGCACGGTATATCCGTTTTCTTCGAGAAAACTCTGTGCAGTACGTTCGCCCCACGATCCTACTTGTTTTGTGTCTTGAAATTCCATAGCATTTTGCGACTCAATAACGCTGCAAATGTAGATGCTTGACATATCTCTGTCAATAGGAAAATAACAAAGCAAATTGCGCCATCACGCACTATTTCAAGCTAATTGGAATTTCTGTCGCGGAAAAGATTCTTAAATTAGGCGAAAGCGGGAAAAATGATTTTTCTGTACCGACATACAATCTGTTTTCAAAACATTACTAAAATTTTCCTACTTTTGTAAAAAATTGAAATATGAAAAAATTTGTTGTTTTTGTATTAGGAACGTTTTTGGGACTTGGCGCATTGGCACAACGTCCCACGGCAACGTTGGAACAAGTTAAGGAACTGATAGCTGGGAAATCGTTGATTGTTGTGTTCGACGAAAATCCTATGAATAATTATAATGCGGAAATCCGCAAGGCTGTTGAAAAAAACTGGACGTTGACCACGTTCCGCTTTATGCATCTGGGCGATTTGGACAGTACAAAACTCCAAAACCCCAATAATGCGTTTCTCGCACCTGTGACTATGTCGTTCGGCGAAGACAAGGATTCGGTGAAATATACATTCTTGAGTTTGTTGATAGGTGGTCAGTATGAAACCATCAACGATTTGCCCGAAGTGTGCACGTTTCCACTTTGCTACGAAGGCAGCGATGAAGATGAAATGACGTATAAATTGCCGGCAATTGTTGCTTTCTTCAACAAACATGTGCAAAATATTGTGGATAATCCTGCATTGCTGAAGGATAAGAAATATACGACTTACACCAAACAAAAACGGAGCATTGCCGATAAAAACATTTACTTGCTGAAGTCAGAACAAACGCCGTCGTTCGACGAAGCTTCGGAAATCTCGGCGGTAAATCCTGTGGCAAAGGTTACTATTATTGAAGACTATACACAACTCGAAAAAATTATCCGTCGAAAGGAACCAAACGCAATGTTTCTCCACGTGGTTGGCTGGACCGATGCTGAAATGGTTCAAAGTGGCGAAATGATTCCTGGCAGGTGTTACAAAGTATTAATGGATGTGGAGGGAAATCTTTACTATTTCGCATTCCACAAAATGAAAGGTGATGCTTCGGAAGAGTTAAATGGTATGCAGGCGAGCGATTGGAAAGCGTTGGCTACCTATTCAAAATAGTGCGTAATAAGAAGCTCAATGCGTGGTTAGAACTTGTGTAGGAGCAGACTGTCAATCATTTTCACGTAAAAATCCATTGTATATGCGCCATTGGCGTATTGGAGGGATTCTTCATCGCAAAACATTACTGTGGGAATCGAACGAATTTGGAAAAACTCCGACAGTTCGCGGGCATAGTCAACATTGATTTTGTAAAAATCAACTTTTTCGGCATACACTTCCGCCAATGTATCGAAGTAGGGTGCGATTGCTTTGCATGGACGGCACCATTCGGCATAGAAATCGACCACGCAGGGCTTCCCTCCTTTGAAATCCCATTGCGTGGGGCTTTCAAGATAATTGAACACAACTTCCCTATATTGTTGTTCCGACAATGATTCAACTATAGGCTTTTTTACGACCGATTGTGTTTCAACGTGCTGTTTGGTCTGTGCGTTTTTGTTTCCGCACGCCGCCACAATCAATAAACACAATACAAATAAAAAGTGTTGTTTCATACCATACAGATTTTTGTCAAAAATACGTTAAAAAGTACGAATGGCAAGATTTTTTTCTATCTTTGGAAATATGAATCGGATAAATCTTGAAATAACGGGGCTTACGTGCAGTCCGACATCGAAAGATGCCTACATTCTCGTTTTGAGCGAAAAAGACGGGAACCGTAGGTTACCTATTTTTATTGGCACACACGAGGCATCGGCTATTGCCCTGAAATTGGAGCAACTCACATCGCCGCGTCCGCTTACGCACGATTTGTTTAAGATTGTTGCCGATGAATTGAAATTTTCCATTACGAATGTGTTTATCTACAAACTTGAAGATGGCGTGTTTTATGCGCAAATAACTGTAACCCAAGGTGATGAGGTGCATGTTATTGACTGTCGTACTTCGGACGCTGTGGCGCTGGCAACTCGTTTTGATTGTGCGATACAAACTACCGAAGATATTTTGGAACGTGCAAGTGTATCTGTTGATTCCCAAGATATTACACAGTATGAAGATGAGAATCCCATTTCCGAGGAAGAGCTGGAAAACGAAGAAAAACGGTTAGAATTCATTTTCGACAGCGTTCAGGAATTGGAAGAAAAGCTTTCGCAAGCCATTGAAAAGGAAGATTTCGAAACAGCATCACTTATTCGTGACGAACTTCGTTCACGAGAATCGAATATTTAGTTAGGAATTAGGAGTTAGGAATTATGGGTTATGAATTATTGGTTATGGGTTATGTAGGGGTGGCTGAGCTTGTCGAAGCCACAATCACCGATGACGTTCGTTTCGACAGGCTCAACGAACGCCGTCATGTCGAACGAAGCGGAGCGGAGTGAGACATCTCATTAAAAAATATATGTTTAATTAAATAGGTATAAAAATGAAGAAATTAGTATTAACATTGACTTTGGCGATTGCGGCATTGTTGTCGTTCGCCCAGATTCCGCAGACATTCAGTTACCAAGGTGTGGTGCGGGACGCGGAAAGTAAGATTGTGGCTGAAAAGCCGATTACGGTAAACGTGCAGATTTTGCAGGGAACCGACGAAGGTACGGAGGTTTATGCTGAAACTCACGAAGTTACCACCAACGTAAACGGTTTGATGACCTTTGAATTGGGTAGCAAGAACGCTGAGGATTTTGCAAAAATTGACTGGAGCAACGCTCCATATTTTGTAAAAACTGTTGCCACATTCGACGGCAAGCAGATTTCAGGCGTAACGCCGTTGTTGGCAGTGCCGTACGCCCTCTATGCTGCAAAAGCAGGAAACGCCGAGGTTGATTTGAGCGGCTATTACAGCAAGGAAGAAGTTGACGCACTGCTTGCAGCGTTGGAAAGCAAGATTGAGAGTGGCGGTGGCGGAAATGGCGGCAACCAGCAGGGCAACGTGACCACCGAAAACGGTGCGATTAAGGCGGCATTCTCTGTTTCCGACAGCAAACAGGTTTATTTCTCGCAAGGAAACCTGCAATACCAGGCAAGCACAGGCACGTGGCGTTTTGCGGAACATCAGTATGATATAATTGGTTCGGACAATTCCAATATTTCAAGTTCGTACAGTGGTTGGATAGACTTGTTCGGCTGGGGCACGTCAGGTTGGAACAGCGGAGCGAACGCGTACCAACCATACAGCACAAGCACAGACTATGAGGATTATTACCCGGGCGGTTCGTATTCCTATAGTTTGACTGGCAGTTACGCCAATGCCGACTGGGGTGTTTACAACAAAATCTCCAACGGCGGAAATGCTGCTGGAATGTGGCGTACACTGACGAATAGCGAATGGAACTATGTGATTTCAAATAGAACCGATGCCCGTTATTTGCGCGGAACGGCGACTGTGAATGGCGTGAACGGACTGATTTTGTTACCCGACAACTGGACATTGCCAACAGGAGTTACATTTACGTATGGAGAAGGCGGTTGGTCGCAAAACACATATTCCGCTTCCGACTGGAGCAAGATGGAAGCGAACGGTGCCGTATTTCTTCCTGCTGCGGGCTACCGTGACGGAGCGGGCGTGGGCGGCGTTGGTTCCGACGGCGACTATTGGTCGAGTTCGGCTAGCGACGACGGTGTCGCGCTCTATCTGAGCTTCTTCAGCGGCGACGTGGGCACGAACTACGGCAGCAGCCGCTGCTACGGGCAATCTGTCCGTCTTGTTCGTGGTGTGGAGGAATAATGCACAATTCATAGTGCATAATGGAAAAATGCGTAATGCTTAATGCGAAATTTTAGTTAGGAGTTATTGATTATGGGTTATGAATTATGCATTGTAAGGTTGGGGTGCCTTCGGAGAATGCGAATGTGCATAACCGAGGGCGAAGCCTTCGGAATAAGCAAAATAAATGTGCCGTTAGGCACAAAATATTGGTAGAAACAAGATTCCCTTATTTTTTTCGTGCCGTTAGGTACGATATATGAATGTGGTTTTGTGTTGGGCATAATTTTTTGCAAAAACGTACCTTACGGCACGTTTAATAGAAGAAATAATCGTTTTCTATCGATAGGAAGTGCCTAACGGCACAGCCACCTTGTTCGAAAGGACTAATTTTGTAGGGCTGTCGTATTACGGCAGCCATTATAAACGTGGGGCTGCCACAATGTGACAGCCCTACATTTTTCAAAACAATTCGCCAAACAAAGCGAAGCGAGAAATCACCTATGCTCAATGCGTAATTCTCAACTATCAATTCTCAATTCGGAATTATCCCAACGGTTGCGTGTAAAGTTCCACGTCGGAGGCCTCGATGGTTTTTCCGCTCAAAATTACCAATCGTTCAATCACGTTGCGGAATTCACGGATGTTTCCTGTCCACGGATAGGTCTGTAATTTTTTTACGGCGTCGGCGGAAATCTCTTTCTTTGGAACGCCCATTTCCTTGCACGACTCGTTCACAAAATGCTCGGCAAGCAGTGGAATGTCGTTGATTCGCTCGGCAAGCGACGGCACTTTTATGAGAATCACGCTCAAACGGTGGTATAAGTCTTCTCGGAAGCGTTTCGCCTCAATTTCCTCCTTCATATTCTTGTTGGTGGCGGCAAGCACGCGCACATCAACCGAAATGTCCTTGTCGCTGCCCACACGGGTGATTTTTTGTTCCTGCAATGCACGAAGCACCTTTGCCTGCGCCGACAAGCTCATATCGCCGATTTCGTCAAGGAACAACGTGCCGCCGTCGGCTTGCTCGAATTTTCCGATACGTGTTTTTATTGCCGAGGTGAACGAACCTTTTTCGTGCCCAAACAATTCACTTTCAATAAGTTCCGAAGGAATCGCCGCACAGTTCACTTCAACGAATGGCGCATTCTTACGATTACTTTGGTCGTGGAGGGCACGGGCAACCAATTCCTTTCCAGAACCGTTCGGGCCGGTAATCAGCACACGGGCGTCGGTTGGAGCAACTTTGCCGATAATTTCTTGTATTTTTTGCAATGGCTCTGAATTACCAATCATCTGATATTTCGAGCCGACTTTCTTTTTAAGGATAGCCGTTTCTTGAACTAAATTCTTTTTATCCAACGCATTACGAACCGTTACAAGGATACGGTTCATGTCCAATGGTTTGGAAATGAAGTCGTAAGCACCCAATTTGATGGATTTCACGGCGGTGTCGATTTCGGCGTGTCCAGACATCATAATGACAGGCACGTCGCCACGTTCCTTCAAAACTGCTTCAAGGAAGGCAATACCATCCATTTCGGGCATTTTTATGTCGGAAAAGATGAGGTCGAATTTTCCGTTTTGAACTTTGGAAAGAGCGTCTGCACCGTTTTCGGCAATTTCCACCTTATAGTTCTCATATTCAAGAATTTCTTTGAGCGAATTGCGAATCGCACGTTCGTCATCAACAACTAAAATTGAAATTGCAGCCATGTTATATTTTTTATTTTTTTTTGGGTGGCTGAGCTTGTCGAAGCCACCATAACTATTAACTTCTAACTTATAAGTGTTTCAACAATTGTTCTTTTTCTACGGTAACCACGCCGGGTTGTTCGCAAACCAAACCGCCCGCAATGTTCGAAATCCGTGCTACTTCCTCCATAGGGAATCCGAGCACGTAACACACTGCGGCAGTGCTAATTACCGTGTCGCCTGCGCCAGAAACGTCGGCAACGTGGCGAACTTGCGTTGGAATCGTAACATAATGGTTTTTGTCGGCAATGAAAATGCCGTGTTCCGAAAGGGTAACCATCATTGTGTCAATATTTTGCGTCGCCATAAATTCTTTTGCCAAAGCAAACAACGATTCGCTGTCGTCTTTGCGGCACGATTTTCCGATACCTTCGGTAAATTCCTTGAAGTTGGGCTTGAACAACGACACATTTTTGAAATTGTTGAAATTTCGTTTTTTCGGGTCAACCAACACGGGAATGTTCTGCTTTTTCGCTTCGCCAACCACAAATTCTATCAATTCCTTGGAAAACACGCCTTTGTCGTAGTCTTGCAAGATTATTGCGGAAATTTGCTGTTCCGAAATCGCCTTGCGAATGCAAAGTTTCAATTTTTGAAAATTATCTTCGCTTATCACATCGGTTTGTTCCGTGTCAACGCGAAGCATTTGTTGTTTGCCGCAAATCACGCGAGTTTTCACCGTGGTTTTCCGTTCGTCGGCAACCACGCAATAATCCGACGCAATATTTCGACGGTTAAGAATGTCGAAAAATTTGTGACCTGCGTCGTCGTTGCCGACCACGCTGCACAAGATAGGTTTCATTCCAAGCGAGGCAATGTTTTTCACCACGTTGGCGGCGCCGCCGAGACGGTCCTCTGTCGTTTCAACCGACACCACCGGCACGGGAGCTTCGGGCGAAATGCGGTCAACGCTGCCCCAGATGTAGGAGTCGAGCATAATGTCGCCCACGACCATTATCGCCTTTTCGCTTGATTTTTCAAATTCTGCTTTGCAATCCATTTGAAATGAGTTTCAATGTATGCAAAGATAGTATTTTTTGTAGAAACGTGTTGAGGTTGCGATTAAACTTTATTGTTCTGAAACGCTTGTTTTGTTGAATATCATTCGGTGCGAATATTCCTGCAAAAATGCCTTGAGATGATTCATTTGCGCCTCGGTTGGCGTGGTTTTGGAGATTGAGTCTGCATACACTTTATAGCATAATGGGACGGTGTTTTCCGTGTATTCTATCACTGATGAAGAATCAATATAGGTGAACGTTCCTGCGTTGTAATATAGCGCGCAAGGCTTTCCGTGTTCGTCAAATACGTTTTCGCCGAAGGCGATAAATGGTTTATTGTAATGTAGTTTGTAAAGCAGACTTGGTAGAATATCTATTTGTTGCACAATACGTTGCGAGCGTTTCACAAACGTAGTGTCATTTGGTGTATAGAATACAATCGGCACACGGTGTCGGTCGATTGGCGAAATGTACGCTGAAGTAACGTCGGGTTCAAATGAGAATGGCGAAGTATGGTCGGCGACGAACACAAAAATTGTGTTGTTGAACCAATTGCTGCTACGCGCCGCCTCAAAAAATTTCTGTAACGAAAAATCTGCATAACGCAGTGCGTTCAGTTCAGGTTTTTTCTCATCAAAACTATTTTTATATTCCTCTGGAAGCACATACGGATGATGTGACGAAATGGTGAAAATCGTTGCAAAAAATGGTTGTTTGAAATCATCAATTTGTTCTTTGGAATACAATAAAAACTTGTCGTCGAAAATTCCCCAATCGCTGTCGTAGTTGCCGTCCATGGAATTTTCCTCCAGAAATTCGTTCATACCAAAATACCTGTCGAAACCAACTGCCTCGCAATATTTGTCGAATCCCATTGTGCCGTTGAACGCTCCGTGGAAAAATGCGGTTTGGTAGCCTTCTTCGCGCAGTAAAAGCGGAAGAGCGTCAACCTTGTTTGCGGCATATTTTGAGCCAATTATGGTGACATCCGTCATTTGTGGAATTGACGACAAAATTGCCGGCACCGCTTGAATCGATTTTGTTCCATTTGCAAACGCATTTGTGAATGCATAGCTTTTTCCGATAATACTGTCGAGAAACGGCGTGTAGCCTTTCTCCCTCGTGTTTAGGGTGCCAATGCTCCGTTGCGAGAAACTTTCGAGAATGAAAATCACTACGTTTTTCTGAGAAAATTCTTCATCGGTAAATGAATAGTGATGTTGTGCGGAATAGTATGACGCCGCTTTGTCGTCGTCGAAGTAAGTTCGGAGTGTTATTCCTGTTTTTCCCATTGTGCGGACAACTGTAAACGGCGTGTTGAGCGTAAGAGGGGCGTATTTTGCCTCGGTGAAGCGCATTGCGTCAACCACGCTGAATGTTTTCACGCCGAAACCACGATAGATAAAGAAACTTCCCACAGTGAAAATTACAGCGGAAAGTACGCAAATGGGTATAGCAAATTTCTGACATTCAATATCATACGATTTATATTTTGGAAACCATTTTTCTCCAACCACGTATAACGCAACGAACACAAGTGTATGGTACCAATAATCGCGCACATATACAGGCAATAAATTCACTGTGTCGGCGGAGAACAGCATATTTGAAAGGAAATCGGAGCCGCTGCGCCCGTTTTGAAAGCTGAAATATCCCGTGTCAATAATGTTCATTAGAATACCAAACATATTTACAAAGAGCATAATCTGTTTAAGCACAGACTGATACGTTTTATTTTCCACAAATTTGAATGGAAAAAAATGTGGGATGTAGAATAGAATGTTTAAAAATAATATTGCCGAAAAATCAAAACGCAAGCCTGCAAAAAACGACCAAAACAGTTCATGCGTGTTTATTGGTTGGAAACTCGATATATTGCAAATTAAAAAATATGCACGACAAAATGTGTAGAGCGCCATCAAAAAAAGAAGTCGCTTGATAAGCAGTATGCTGTTGGAAACAAATCGTTTCATTTCTGTTTTGTTATATGCACAAAATACGTGAATTCCACAAATAAATATAGAAAAAACAAGGCAACAATAAACAAACCGTAATAAACTTTATTTTCGTTTGGCAAAGCGAATATGTTTCCAATAAGTGGCAAGGTAAGCAATAAGTAGCACAAAAATTTCAATGTGCGGATGACCATAATCTTGAATAGGCTTGATTTTTCCTGTGACTTTGTCAATCGTACGAATGCATATTCGCAAATTCCATTGAATAGCGCCACAATTGAAACCACGGTAAGCGCTCCTGTCTTCCATTGACCAACGAGCAAGGTTTCGGGGGCGAAAAGTATTGCCATGCAAAGCACCATGAAAAGTGTACAATGAGTTACAATCCGCCACACATACAATTTCATTCCCTGAATTTTATAAAGTCCTTGATAGCAAGATAAATAGCGGCAAAAACAGCAAATAACGAAAGAACAATAGTGCAATATGGAGTGTCGAATGCAAAAAATTCGTCTAATTTCTGCCCGCCAAAGACCCCAATCAGAATCACGGCAAGCATTTCAACACCAATGTTTGTGTATTTTATGAAATTATTGACGTTATTTTTTTTCAACTGATGCATCTTTTTCGCCGTTCATTTTGCACGTTCCCGTGAAAATTGCGCCTGGCTCAATTGCAAGTTTCGTAGTAATAATATCGCCGAAGAATTTAGCTGTTGCCCGTAGCGACAACAAATCCTTGATGGTGAGTTTCCCGTTCACTGCACCTTCAATGTCGCAGTTTTGGCAAGTAACTTCGCCTTTTACATTGCCTGTTTTTCCGATAACAATTTTTCCTTTTGCAGAAAGATTTCCCGACAAAACGCCGTCAATTCTCATATCGCTGTCGCACGTGATGTCACCTGTGATAATCGTTCCTGCCGTAATCAAGTTGGTGGAAAATGCTCCTCCTTCGTTTTTTCCCATATTTTTGCTGTTTTTAATGTGGGCAAATATACATAATAAATTTTGAAATAAAGAATCCTTACGCGGTTTTTATTGCCGTCAGGATTCTCATTGCGTCTTGAATGCTCGTTACATTGCGGAATGTGAGCGTAAGTTTTCCCTGAGATTCTTTCATAGCGCACGAGCGCGGATTTTTTTGCACAAAATTCAGCACCTGCGTGAACACGGGCGATTGGTAGTAGAGGGAATTTTGGTTTGCCACAAAATAATTTATCATTATACTGTTTTTCAGTGTGATTTTTTCAATTCCCAGTGAAATTGCTTCCCAACGAAGTCGTACGATATTCAGTAGTTCAAGGCTTTCCTTTGGAATTTCACCAAAACGGTCAATCAAGTGTTTTTCAAATGTTTGCAAACCTTCTTCGTTGGTGATGCTGTCGAGTTCGCGGTAGAGTTTCACACGTTCGCTGGTGCTTTCAATGTAGTAGTTGGGGAATAAAAGTCCCATATCGGTGTCGATGTGGCAATCTGTAACGAACTGCAAAGTTTCGAGTTGTTCCGCCGCTTGTCGTTGCTCGTCTTCGGAACCAGCGAACAAGTCGCGGAATTCGTTTTCCTTCAGTTCCATCATAGCTTCGTCAAGGATTTTCTGGTAGGTTTCGTAGCCGATGTCGGAAATGAAGCCGCTTTGTTCCGCGCCGAGCATATTTCCTGCGCCACGGATGTCCAGATCCTGCATCGCAATGTTGAATCCGCTTCCTAACCCCGAAAAGTCCTCAATTGCCTGCAGTCGGCGGCGTGAGTCGTCGGGCAACGAGTGGAGTGGTGGTGCCATCAGGTAGCAATATGCTTTTTTGTTGGAGCGGCCGATTCGTCCACGGAGCTGGTGCAGGTCACTTAGCCCGAAATGATGCGCATCGTACACAATCATAGTGTTCGCATTTGGAATATCCAGTCCCGATTCGATGATGGTGGTCGCTATCAGCACATCGTATTCGTGATTGATGAAATCAAGCATAACTTGCTCTAACTGTGCACCTTCCATTTGTCCGTGCCCAACAACCGTACGAACTTTCGGACATAATTTTCTAATGTGAGCTTCTATATCGTAAATACTTGAAACCCTATTGTTTATAACAAAAACTTGTCCTCCTCGTTCAACTTCAAATTGTATTGCCGAACGGATTATATCATCGTTGTACGTATGAATTTCGGTGATAATCGGATGGCGGTTTGGCGGTGGCGTGTTAATGATAGCCAAGTCGCGTGCGCCTAAAAGCGAAAATTGGAGCGTACGGGGAATTGGAGTCGCCGTAAGTGTAAGAGTATCAATGTTTACCTTGAGTTGTTTCAGTTTCTCTTTTATGCTTACGCCGAATTTTTGTTCCTCGTCAATTATCAGAAGACCTATATCTTTGAATTTCACATCTTTACCAACCAACCGATGTGTTCCAATAATAATGTCGGTTTTTCCACTGGCAAGATTTGCCAGAGTTTCCTTTTGTTGTTTTGTTGAGCGTAGGCGACAAATGTAGTCAACCGAGCAAGGGAAATTTTTCAATCGGCTTGAGAATGTTTTGTAGTGCTGGAGTGCCAAGATTGTGGTTGGAACCAGCACAGCGACTTGTTTACCGTCGGTAACGGCTTTGAATGCTGCACGGATGGCAATTTCTGTTTTACCAAAGCCCACGTCGCCGCACACCAGCATATCCATAGGGTAGGGCGCTTCCATTGCCGCTTTGACCTTTTCAGTTGCTGCTGCTTGGTCGGGCGTGTCTTCGTAGAAAAACGAAGCTTCAAGTTCGTTCTGCAAATACGAATCGGGCGAGAATTGAAATCCGCTTTGGGCTTTCCGTTCGGCGTAGAGCGCAATCAGTTCTTTTGCAATGTCCTTGACCTTTTTCTTTGTTTTTTGTTTCGTGTTTTGCCAAACCGACGACCCAAGTTTGTGCAGTGTGGGCGTAGTCCCCTCTTTTCCTTTGTATTTTGAGATTTTATGCAGACCGTTTATGTTAACATAAACCAAATCGTTGTCGCGATAGACCAACTTCACTGCTTCCTGCACCGTTCCATTGTTCACAATTCGCTCAAGCCCAGCGAATTTCCCGATACCAAAATCTATATGAACAACAAAATCTCCTGGATTCAATTCTTTCAAATCTTGAATTGTAAGGCTTTCCGACGAGATTATTTTTTTCTGTCGTTTATGTGCGTGGTAACGCTCAAAAATTTCGTGGTCGGTGTAGCAGCAAAGTTGTAAATCGTTGTCGATGAATCCATTGGAAATAGACGTGATGATAGGCGTAAGCCGCACATTCGGATTCACTTCGGCAAAAATTTCAAGAATCCTGTCGTATTGTGTTTGTGCTTGACTGATGAAGAAATTTGTATATCCGTTTTCTTGATTTTGTTCTAATTGTTCCCCGAACAACTTGAATTTCTTATTGATTTTTGGGTGTGGTGCGGTATTAAATTCAAACAAATTAAACTGCTCGAACGATGAGCTTGAATAAATTTCGCAACAGCGGTTTGCGATGCAGAATGAATTGAAGACATCGCTTTTTAAAATGCTTTGTGAAATCTCCTGCAACTTTGCTTCATTCCCTTTGTATGTCCGTTGCGCCTGCAATTCCACACTATCGATTTTACCAATGGTTTCTGTTACGTTTTTGCAAAAAATGATTGGTGCATCGAGGTAATCAAAAATTGGTATGTAGGATTTTTTCTGATTTGCGTTTTGTATGTCGGGAATAATGTTGAGTTCCGACACTTTTTCCACCGAAAGTTGGTCATCAACATTGAATGTGCGGATGCTGTCGATTTCGTCGCCAAAGAAATCGAGGCGGTAGGGTAGGTCGTTCGAAAAGCTGAAAATATCGATAATGCTACCACGAACCGAGAATTGCCCTGGCACTGTCACGAAGTCAACTCGTTCAAAGCCAAATTCATAGAGTAAATCGTTGATAAATTGTGCGTCAACTTTGTCGCCAACGTGGAGCACGTGGACTTTTGTCTGGAATTCCTTTTTTGAAATCACCTGTTCAAGCATTGCTTCGGGATAGGTGACCAAAATGTGCGGAAATTCTTTCTTGGTGAGCTGTTCCAGCGCCTCGGTGCGGAGCAGCATATTTGATTTGTCGGGTTGGTCGTATTGGATTGAACGTTTGTAGGCCGAAGGGAACAGTAGCGAATATTTTGCGCCCAACAAGCTGCTGAGGTCATCCAATGCATCGGAGGCCTCGTCGGCGTCGGGCATCACAAGGAGCATATCGGCGTTCAACTTTTTGAAAATCAACGCGATGAAAAAATACGGTTCCGAGCCATTGAGTCCTCGAAGTAAACATTTGGCTGTCAAATCTTTACCGAGAGTTTCCTCAAATTTCCTAAAATGCGGATGCTTAGCAAATAATTGTGCGAAATCCTGAATGTTCACGGTTTACATAAAATTTTCGGCATCTTTTTTCAAAACACTGAGTGCATTGGCGATTGGGCTTGTTTGCTGCGAAACAGTTGCCTTTATGATTGCCTCGCTCAATGCGGTTGCGGGCGCGCCTGTGGCGATGTTCACCGCTTCTTCGTTAATCAGCCGGATAAGGCTGTCCTTTGCCGCCTTCACGGAATCCCACGCTGCCTGCGACACATAGATTTGCTGCGAAAGGTTGTGCTCGAATTCCGCACGGATTGTTATCAAGAGTTCCTGATGCAACAAGCCCGCCGTCATATTCGGCGACTGCACGCGGAGCAGCAGTGATTCTGGTTTTATGCGCTCAAGAAGCAACACCAACCGCTCGTATGCCTGAATCCGCAACGGCATGGTGATTTTTGCATTTTCAATTTTCCGTGCTTCGGCGTTTTTTTGCGTTTCGTTGTCTAAAAAAGCCTTGAGCAAATTATTGTTTGAGTCGATTTGGCGTTGGTTCATTTCGGCAAACTGCTTCTTAATGAGGATGAATGCGCACAGAAATACAACTATTGAAGGGATTGTAAGTTCCAATATGTGAAGTAAAGTGTCCATTTTGTGTTATTTGTTTAGATTTAGGGTATCTTTCTTGCTATTTGTTTCGCTACAACGGGTAGATATTGATCACAAATTTGGTCTAAATCGTTGACTTTTGCCGAGAAATTCATGGTGGCAATGTCGCCGCTCACAAATTTCCCCAACGAATTGAAAATTACATAATGCACTTTTATGGTTCGTTGGTACGAATTATCTGCCACGGTGTATGGATTCGAAAAATCGCCAAGTAATTCAAATTGAGTGAGATACACAACATATTGTGCTTGATAGCTTTGAATTAAATCGGAAAATAATTGTTTGTCCTGCAACTTTACGCTCACCAACTTGTTGCTGTTGTCGGTGGTAGTGCTAACTATCTCACCTGCAATGATATTTGGATTTTGCCCTGTAAATTTTTTGTGCTTGTTGATGTCGGCATCTTCCTTGTCGCACAGGGCATACATGGCGTTTCCGTGCACTGTTTCCAAGTCGGTGCTGGCATCGGTGGTGTAGGTGCGGAGCAAACTCGACACGTTTGTGGAATCTTTCAATGCCGAATAAATGTGCAAATCAAGTTCGGTGCGGATTTTTTCGATTGATTTATCGTATGAAACGCCCGAATATTTGCAGATTTTTTCGGATTCCTGGTTGTTGTACATTTTTGTGTCGAACGGGATAATCAAAATGTTTTTCTGCGCAAATGCAAGATTTGCAGAGAGTAACGTGAGTAATACGAATGTAATTTTTTTCATCGAATGAAATTTTTATCGGGTGTGAAAATTACAAAATTTACTGCAAAGTGGTTACGATTTTGAAAAACTTTTGTGTATGTGGTATCCAATCAGCGCAAATCCAGCACGAATGTAGATGCCGCATTTTATGAGCAACGCCCATGGTGTGTGGCGGTTTGTGCCCATGTACTGGTCGGAAAAAATCTCCATTGACTGGTAAAATGCGATGATGCTTTTATGTTTGTACTTCTGCGTGCTCCGTCCTTTGAAGTGCGTGATGTGTGTTTCGGGGAAATAATAATTTTTGTAGCCCGCCTGAAGAATCCGATACGAAATGTCAACATCCTCACCATATAGAAAATACCGTTCGTCGAGCAGTCCAATTGTATCAAGCACCGATTTTCGGATGAGCATGCACGCGCCAGCCAAAATCTCAATTTCGGCGGTTTTGTCGTTGGGCAACGCACCTAAATAATAATGATTCAACTTGTCAGATTTTGGTGCTAATCGCCACAAACCGAATAACTTACAAAAAGCAGTAAATGGTGTTGGAATGCCTCGTTTCGATTCTGGAAGGAATTTGCCGTTGCCATTAAGCATTTTCACACCAAGTCCGCCACCATCGGGATGCGCATCCATAAACGCGAGCATTTTTGTGAACGAATCAGATTCCACAATCGTATCGGGATTGAGCAGCAGAATATATTCGCCACTTGCCAGTCGAATTGCTTGGTTGTTGGCTTTTGCAAAACCCACATTTTCATTGTTTGCAATGAGCGTCGCCCACGGGAACTTGTCGCGTATAAATTCGCAGGAATTGTCGGAAGAATTATTATCGATTATAAAAACCTCGCCGTCAATGTTTTGCAAGGCTGTCCGCACAGACTCCAGGCACTGCGCAAGTTCGTGCACCACATTATAATTGACAATAATTACAGATAAATTCATTCCTAAAAATGTATCGGTGCAAAGGTATAATTTTCTTTCTGTAAATACTCAATGGTTTTGGGCAATGCGTACAAAAGATTTTTTTCGGATTTTGGCGAGTCGTGGAACACGATGATTGAGCCGTTGCGAACATAATTTTTCACATTTTGGAAGCAGTCTTCGCCAGAAAGTCGATTGTCGTAGTCCATAGTAATAATGTCCCACATAATCACGTGGAGGTCTTTGTAGAGCTTGTGCGCCTGTATCGGGCCGATTTTTCCGTATGGTGGGCGGAACAATTTGCTTCCTGTGATTTCCGCAGCTTTATACACGTTTTCTATATACGTCTTGTTGTCTGTAACCCAGCCTTTTAGGTGGTTGTAGGTATGCGAACCGAACGCATAGCCGCCATCAATTACCTCGTGGAACACATCGGGAAATTTGTGCACATTTTCGCCAACCATAAAAAATGTTGCTGGCACGCCATATTGCTGTAATATGTTGATTACCTGTTTGGTATAAGTAGGAACAGGACCGTCATCGAACGTGAGATACACCGTTTTCTCCTTCTGCGGAATCCTGAAATGCGCGCGTGGAAACGCCCATTCGCCCACAATCGGAGGCTGCGCTTTGGTAACATCGAAAATAGGTTGTCTCATTTTTTTGAAATTTGAAATTCAAAATTCGTAAAAATCTTCCGAAGAAAGAACGATTTCTTGCAGAATTCGGTAAATTGCTCTGAATGCAGGAGACAGATTATCACGCATAATTTTTTCTTGTAAAGAGCTTATGATTATCAACGAATTAAGATAGTGTAAAATTTACACTAAGAAAAGAAATGTATAAAAATGTTTTTTTGTTTGTTTCTTAATTCTATATCTTTGTCAATAATATTTTATAGAAGAAAATTATTATGAAACTAAAAAAGACTATTAAAACCAATTTATAGATTTAATAGATAATGTTAATCAAAAATGTTATACTATAGATCAATTCGGGAATAAAATAAAGAAGGAAAAGGATAGGATTTCTAACAATACACCAGATGATAATGTAACAGGATTCACATTAAAATATATACAAGACAATATTTTACCAACTTCTTTTGGACTTTCAAGTTTAAAAACTCTATACGAAAAAACAAAATCGCAGGTATAAGTGACTCAGATTTAGATGATTTATTGTCATGTTATTGAAAAAAGAGGTTTTTATGAAAAAAAGTGTTGTTTGGGGGTTATCAATAATTTTGTTTTTTGCATGTCATACAAATGTGGATAACTTTCCATGGGTGTATTCTTCATTTACGATGCGGAATAAAACTACGAATACTGTGAAAATACAGCTTTATTCAAACCCAGAAGATACCATTATACAGTTGTGTCCGAGTGACACGTGTCAATTTACTTATTTTTTACCGGGAGGTGCTGAACCGTATCGTATGCCATTGTCGGAGTATGATTCTTTAGATATTATAGTGGAAGGCAATGCCAATAGATATAAGAGTTGTGATTTTACAGGGCCTTTTAATAGTGGAAATTATATGCCTATTGATACCGTGTTAGTAAAAGAGAAAAGAAAGAATACTATCTCATATCTTAAATTTTATCTTGAATATTATATAACAGAAGAATAACCTATTGTGCATTATTCGAAAGTTAAAGATTTTAACGGATAAATTACTGTTTCAAACACTCTAATTCGGACTCAGGGAGATTTTTTGAAAAATCTCTGTTCCGTGTAAATTTTTTCCCTATTTTTGGAAAATAATTGAGTAAAACTATTTTGTGATGGAAAACACAAGCAATGATAATAATAAGAAAGATTTCTTTTCCTCAAAATTTTTTAATTTCTGGAAGATTATTTTGTCTTCAGCGCCATTTGCCCTTTTATTGTCGATTGTTTTTTTCTGGTATCAGACCTACAGCAACGAAAAGGATGTGAATGGACTTCTTTCCAACTTGCGTCAGATAGAGTCGTCGCTTTCAACGCGCAATATTGGTATTTATCCGGATTATTTGATTTATATCAATCAGTTTATATTGTCCGACAAGGGCGAAACCAATATGGAGGCGAATTTGCGTGAGGTGGCATCGAAAGGCAAGGAAAAGTATGTGATATTTGAGGATATGTTGTTGTACGGAGCTTTTACCAAAGACACAACTTCGTTTCAGGAAATGGTGGTTTCTATGAAAAACAAGGATAGCAAGTCGGTTTCGTTGGTGTACTATAAGGTTGGTGGCGTCCTAAGAGAAAGCAACTACTACAGAAACATCAGAGAACGTTGGATTCCAAGAGAATATATGACAGATATCTATATGGAACGCAAGAATGTGTTCTCCAAAAGACGAATAAAGAGTATTGATTCGATTGCGTATGTCACCGATTCGTTGTACGACGTGTATTTCAAGAAATATTGGGATGAACATTTAGATGAGTTGAAGGTGAAAATTGAGCCTATGAAGAAGCATCATTTTTATTCTGAGAAATATGCGCTGCCGGTGTTTGAACAAATGGATGCTGTTAAAGATCGCCATATTGGGCAGAAGAAAATCAAGGACATCAAGTACACCGACATACAGATTGTGTACGATTCTTGTTCTCTAATTCTGGAAAACTACTACGAAACATGCGGCGTAAATATGATTCCTGTGCGTAATACAATCTCAATGAATGCGTGGTCGAATGGTAGCACTGCTATATTTGCCTTCCCAAGCCAGTATGGTGCCGACGAAATAGGATTTATATCGCACGACGAAGCCATTCTGAATTACATTGAGGGTATTCTTGCCGCTCAAAAGGAAGAAAAAATAGAAAACGAGAAGTAGGTTTCCTCCACTATTTCTTCGGAAAACCGTTTGTAAGATTTAGAAACTATTTTGAAATTATTCAAAAAAAGGTCTTCGAAATTCAGCGTTCAGCCTAAACGTTGGATAATGGAAATATCTTTTGCATGGCTGAAAAATTTAGACGGCTATCCATGGATTATGAGTTCCTGAGCGAAACTGCAGAAGCTATGGTTCAGTTGGCATTCATTCAAATTATGCTAAACAGATGTTTTTGACCTACTGTTATTTTTTCAAAAAAAATCAAAAAAATTTCTTAATTTCATAGGATTTATAATGCGAAGAAAAAGATATTGTGTATTTTTGTTGAGAATTATATTTTGGAATTATTTTAAATTTAGAAACTAATTATAGAAAGATCAATATGAAAAAACTTTTCGCAATCTATACTCTATTATGTCTATGGATGGTGTCGGAAGCGCAAGATACTTATTATTACTGCTATGATAAAAAAATTCCAGTTAGCGAATTTAATGATATGATCTATATAAAACTAACGGAAGACTTCATAAAGGATAAATTACAAAATATAAAGAAAGAATATTCAATAAGATATTATGATGAGGTAAAAAAAGAAATCGTAATTAAAGGTAATAATATTTGTTCTAAAATACAGGACCTAACTCAAGATAAAGATGTTATATCGTTAAGTCCTTTTTATTCCACAATGGACGGGAAATATAAAATGGGTGCTGTAGAAAGTTTTGTAGTAAGGTTAAAATCGTTTTCTGACATTTCTTTGTTGAAGAAAATTGTTTCGGAAACGAAGACTAGTATCGTTGAATATGACAATTGGGATACTAAACGCGTTATTATTGCGGTTGATAAATATTCTAAAGGAAATACTTTACAAATGGCAAATTATTTTTATGATTTAGGTATATTTGAATATAGTGTACCTAATTTTATCGGCAACATTTCATTAGAAACAAATGATGAATTCTGGGAAGAACAATGGACATTAGAAAATAGTGGGCAATATGGGGGATCAGTTGGTGCAGATATCAATATAAATTCTGCATGGCAAATAACAAAAGGAGATAACGTGAAAACAGCGGTATTAGATGTTGGAATTGATTTAACACATCCAGATTTAATTAATAATTTATTGCCAGGTTATGATGCGACAGGGAATGGAAGTGCTGGGGCATCTACTAATGGAGAATCACATGGAACTTCGTGTGCAGGTATAATTGCAGCTCAGGCAAATAATACAATTGGAATTTCAGGAGTTGCTCCTAATAGCAAAATTATACCAGTAAGAATGGCTTTAGATGAATATAATTGTAGTTCTTACAATGTTGTAAATGCTATAAGGTGGGCATGGCAAAATGGGGCTGATATAATTAACTTTTCATGGGGTATTGCACCGAATCCAGACATTATGGCGGAAATTGATAATGCGACAACATATGGACGCAATGGATTAGGATGTATACTATTGTGTGCTTCAGGAAATGGCTATCAAGGTAGATTGGATTTTCCTGCTTGTTTACCAAGGACTATAGCTGTGGGTGCGTCATCAAATAAAGATTATAGAGAGAGTTATTCGAATTATGGAGTAGGATTAGATGTTGTTGCCCCTGGAGGATATTATAATATTACAACAACGGATTATAGAGGGAGTATGGGATATGATCAAGGAGATTATGTCCATACGTTTTGTGGCACATCCGCAGCATGTCCTCATGCCGCGGGCGTTGTGGCACTTATGCTGGCGGTAAATCCTTGTATGACATCAATGGAAGTACGTATAAGATTATGTAAAAGTTGTAATAAAATAAGAAGTTCTGGATATGTATATAATAATATGGAATATGGGTTGTGGAATGAGCAAGTTGGCTATGGAAGAATAAATGCATATAAAGCAGTCTTATTGTCATTAGAAAATCCTTATAAAGATAGTGTGGAAGTAAATCAAATATATGATAGTACTCATTATGAAGGAGTTTGGATTCCTATATTTTCGGGAATTACTGTACCAGAACTAAATCAACATGAGACGTATTATGTTAAAGTATTTGAAGCAATAAAAACTATAACGTTTCCATATGTCGAAAATCCAATAATAAATATTTCCACAAATGGCTTAAGTAATCTTTATCAGGATAATAGATGTTATATTATTTCAAATATTACACATACATCCGCAGATATTAAAATTTGGAAGTATAAGGTGCTATGCAAAAATAGTGACTATAATCCATTTCATATGAATCCTCTAAATTTAATTAACCTATATGTTCCAGAGGATCTTTGGGTTAGTTATGAAATATTTGATGCACTTACACCTATTGTATATATTACAAATAAAACCATTAATAACACAACGTATAGTCGTACTGCGATAGAGCAACTTAGCACTACAAACTTTTTTATATCTGGTGATTCAAATGTAAATTTACGAGCGGGAGAAGAAATTGTGTTTAATGCAACGACATCAATTAAACCTATAGGAAATGGTGTCGTCTGTGCGAAAGTAGAACCAATGGTACATTGTGAGACACAACCAAATCGCGTGCAAGAAGATGTTGACTATGCTACTCAATATCAGAAAAAGGACTTTATAGTAAATGATAGGGACAATTTAGATAGTATTAGTATAGAGGACACTTTTTCTCCAATAATATTATACCCTAATCCTGCAAAAGGAGAGCTTCATATACGGATCAACGAAGATGTGCAAGATGAAGAACTACAAATAGTTATAACAAACATTTCAGGAAGGACAATTGACTTGATACGGACCAATAGTGTTGATGTTATTGTAGATGTGTTAAATTATACAACGGGAAGTTATATAGTGTGTGTGAAAAATGGAGATAGATTTTATAGAGAATTATTTATAAAGAATTAGAATTCTTATTATGAAAAAAATAATATTTATCTTTATATGGTTGTCAATCGCTTATTGTAGCATAGCCGACTCTATTGATAGTGTGCGAAAGAATAAAATTGGTGTAGAAATAGGTGGGTTTATGTTGTCGCAGTCGTATGACGAAAATTTTAAAAATTCTGCGATATATGAGTGGAGGCCGAATATAGGGTTTTGGTATGAAAGAAATCTCTGGCGAGAATTTGCAATAGGAGTTCGATATGATTACAAACTATCTGACCCTAATGCTAAATGGTATAAGCAAACATTAAGAGATATAGACTGTGTGGCAAAGGACAATTCCATTTTTCTATCATTTAGCTATACATTCAAAGTAAATAACTTCTTCATAAAACCAAATTTTGCTGTTGGGGCTTGTTTTCCTCATTTCACAACGCCTGGGCAAGGCGATCATTTGAAAACAATAGAAAAAAAAATAGTTATAACGTATCATGGAGTGACAATAGGTTATGGTATAAAAAAATGGGATTTTTTTATGGCTTATAATTTTGATATGTATCGATGCCGAGTATATTTTGACGAAGGTGTTTCTGCCTCGTGGATGTTTCCAACACGTTTTACTCATCATGTGTTACGATTAGGAACGAGTTATAATTTCTAATAAAAGATTTTTCTAAAGGGAAAGGTCTTTTAGTTTTATTACTTCACTTATCGTGTCGTACAATTTTCATTTTTCACTTGCATATAATTCTGTGTAATACAGAAATTATTTCACTTTTTTTATATTTTTGTAGCCAAACAAATGATTTTCAATTAATAAAACAAATAGTATGATTAACTCACAAGACATTAAGAAAGGTGTTGCCATTCGTATGGATGGAAAAATTTATGTGTGCATTGACTTCTTGCACGTGAAACCGGGAAAAGGTAACACTATTATGCGTACAACGTTAAAGGATGTGGTTTCGGGACGTGTGCTTGAACGCCGTTTCAACATTGGTGAAAAATTGGAAGATGTTCGTGTGGAACACCGCCCATATCAATATTTGTATCAGGAAGGTACCGACTACGTGTTTATGAACCAAGAAACATTCGAACAAATCTCTGTAATGCACGATTTGATTTCGGGTGTTGATTTTATGAAGGAAGGCGACGTGGTTGACGCTGTGTTCGATGCTTCCACCGAAACATTGTTGTTTGCCGAAATGCCACAAATGGTTGTTTTGGAAGTGACTTACACTGAACCAGGTGTGAAAGGTGATACTGCAACTAACGCAATGAAACCTGCCACTGTGGAAACTGGTGCTGAAGTTCGTGTGCCTTTGTTCATCAACGTTGGTGAAAAAATTAAAATCGACACTACCGACGGTTCATACAAGGAACGCGTAAAATAACACAAATATGTGAGCCATGATACGCATCGACCAGTCGCAGCAACAGCAATTGGAGCTTGCACAGTTCAAGCTGAAATCGTTGCTGGATATTACGCTGGCCATCAATGCGAATTGTTCCGCCCACGATTTGTTGCAAAAATATCGGGACATTCTCTGTCAAGGACTGAACATCCGTGTGATTTCAGTATTCATTGTGAGCCAGAATTGGCGCAATGTGCTTTCGGCGGGAGTCCCCGAAACATTTGGAAGCAACGCCGATGAGGTTTCGTCGGCGTTGTCTCGTTTTTCCGACATCACCCGCATCAGCGACAGCAACGAGCCGTTGCTCCGCTATTTCGATGTGGTGATTCCTGTTTTTCATAAAGATATTCAGTTGGCGTACGTACTGTTGGGCGACATCACGGGCGGACGGCTCTTTGGCGACGAATCGCCAGTGTTCTCCAATCTCGATTTCATTCAAACGTTGGCGAATATTGTGGCGGTTGCTCTGGAAAATAAACGGCTCTACAAACAGGCTCTCGAACAAGAATCCCTGAAAAAAGAGCTTGAAGTCGCTTCGAAGTTGCAGGCAATGTTGATTCCTTCGCCTGATTCTTTGCCGAAAAATGAATTTCTGGACATCGCCACGTTCTACCAACCACATTCCATGGTGGGCGGCGATTACTACGATTTTATGAAACTCAACGCCAACGAATATGGTTTCTGCATTGCCGATGTGTCGGGAAAAGGAATATCGGCTGCCATATTGATGTCGAATTTTCAGGCGAATTTGAGAATTTTGTTTCAACGTTCGGTGCCGCTTATCAATCTTATCAAGGATTTGAACCAAAACGTGAATAAAAATTCGCAGGGAGAGCGGTTTGTCACGTTTTTCATCGGGAAATATAATGTTCGGAACAAGGTGCTGTATTACGTGAATGCGGGGCACAATCCGCCGTTGTTGTTCAAAAAGGAATATTCCGAGCTGATGTATCTTACTTCGGGGTGTGTGGGGCTTGGAATGCTCGAGGAAATTCCCCGGCTGAAAGTCGGCTCGGTGCATATTGGTTCGGGCGACAAACTGCTGTGCTTCACCGACGGGCTAATCGAAGCGGAAAACGAGCTTGGCAAAGCGTTTGGCACAATTCCTATCGAAGGCGCGCTTACAATTGACGGCTCCGCTGCTGATGTGGTGCATTATCTTCGCTCGGAATTGGAACAATTCATTGGCACTGCGGCAGTAAACGATGATGTGTCAATAATGGGTATAGATTTCTTATAAATTATTGAATATGAAAAAGTTGGTTGTTTTAACAGGCGCGGGCATCAGCGTGGAATCGGGAATCAAGGCGTTCCGTTCCGAAGATGGACTTTGGGAAAACTACCCTGTGGAGGATGTTGCCACACATAGTGCGTGGTTCCGCAATCCGCAGTTGATTTTGGATTTTTACAACACAATGCGTGCGAATTTGGAATCAAAACAGCCGAACCGTGCGCATATCAGCATAGCTGAACGTGAAATGGAATACGACATTTCGGTGGTTACCCAAAATGTTGACAACCTTCACGAACGTGCTGGAAGCACCAGTGTGCTTCATCTTCACGGGGAACTCACCAAAGCATGCAGTTCGCGCGAGGAAACCGATGTGAGCACCTTTGTTGAAATTGGCTACAAACCAATAAAAATGGGCGACAAGGCAAGCGATGGCTCGCAACTTCGTCCGCAAATTGTGTTTTTCGAGGAAGCCGTTCCTAATATAGAACGTGCGGCATGGCTTGTGCAAAAAGCTGATATTCTTATGATTGTAGGAACTTCTATGCAAGTGTATCCTGCCGCTGGGCTTATCCGTTATGCGCAACCTAACGTGCCAATTTATTTTGTTGACCCGAATCCTCGCGTTTCGCCACAACCAAATTTGATTGTAATTGCCGAACCTGCGTCGGTGGGCGTTGACAAAGCATTCGAAATGATGGAGGAAAAAGGTTTGAACAGATAATTCGCATTGCGCGTTTTACCGTATTTCTTCAAGCATTTTGTTCAAGTCGGTGGTGACTTTGTCCTCTGGTGTCTTGAGGGCAGGGTAATTGATTTGGTCTGAAATCAAGTACGAAACAGGGAAATCCGCAAGAATTTGTTTGTAGAACGAATACGCCTCGTCTTTTGAGCGGAAATCACCTACACGGATTTTGAAAAATGGAGGTTGGTAAATCAAATATGCGCCAACATCGGGATATTTCGAAAGAAATAGTTTTCGGGCATTTTGCACTTCGGTACGGGAATTTGTGCCTGAAGAATTGTAAATCTGCACACGCCAACCTGGAATTTTCCCGTTGTTTGCTTTGTTTATTTCAATGTGTGTGTTCACCAACTCGGCAATACGTGGGTCTTGGTTTATGGTAATAGTGCCGTAATTGGTGTTTTCGTCGCTTGTTTGGGCGAAAACTGTTGCACTTGCCAACATCAACACTATTAAAATAAATTGTTTCATTCCAAGATTTTATCTGTACAAAAATAACATTTTCCTGCAACCACGGAAACGATTTCCCAAAAATCATTTAAGCCGTTTGTCAATATATGTCCGCTCAAAATCAAGAATGTTCATTTTGTTGGTATATAAATCCTTCACATACGAACGGACTATATTGTATCTGACGAAATTTCCCTTTAGGTTCACAATGTTCGACTCCGAGATTTCGTAGGAAAAATCCTCGGGAATACGTTTGAGAATGTCTTTTATTCGAATGCTTGGCACCATAAGCATCGCATCAATTTTGCCCTCAACAAACAAATCAACGGTTTGAGCGATAGAGTCAACGCGGGTTACTGTAACGCTGTCGAGATAGGGAAGGCGGACTCTATTGGCATCAAATTTATTGTAAAGGTCGTTTTTTATAAAGCGGAATTGTGCGCTGTCGGCTTCGTAGGTGAACGGTCCCACGCCAATTGTGGATTCGTCGCCGTATTTTTCAACTGCTTCGAACGGAAGAATTGCTGCCGACGGGTGCGCCAAATTGTGGATAAAACTCGGCGACGGTTTGTCCAACGTGATTTTCAGGGCATAGTCGTTCAACACCTGAATTCCTTCTATTCGGCTTGTGTCACGTAAGGAATCGGGCAACGAAAAATAATCTTTCGCTCCTTTTATGTGGTACACCGTGTTGGTGAACGCAAATGTGCTGTATTTGGGATTGGCAAGCAAATGGTACGTGTATTTTACATCATAGGCGGTTACGTGGCGCGTTTCCTTGCGCCCGAAACATTCGTCCCTGTGGAACATTGCCGTGGAGTCGAGGTTGAAAATATAAACGGCGCCTGTATTGTCAACTTCCCACGTTTTGCAAAGGGCATTCTCCACTTCAAGCGAAAATGGATTGTAGCGGAACAATCCCGTGTAGAAAACGCTGGCAAGACTTTTTTCCAGTTCGTTATGGATAGTTGGCGGAAAAATGTATTCATCGAACGTCACATCATAAATGGCAAGATGAAGCACACCGCCCGACTTCTCATTCTTTGGCTTGGTTTTGATGCCGCTTCCGCAGGCGCACAAGCTCAAAACACTGATTAGTATGATGAAAAGCCGTTTCATTTGCTACACATATTGAAAAATTGTGTTGAAGGTGTTTTCCTGCTGTTTTGTGAAATTCTGACGAGAAATTCGTTGCACAAACGAAGCGACTCCCGAATTTGACAATTTTTGTTGAAAGTCGGCAATTTGTGTTTCGGAAGGAACGGGCGACAGCTTTACAAAAAATGTAATATTTTTAAGGAAATCAAGCAATGGACGACCATTTTCCTGATTCTCCACCACTGTTGTCGTGAGTTTGTCGGTAGGATTGCTGTAGGAATAGCTTGATGGTTTCACACGCTTTCCGTTTACTTCGATTTCCAATTGTTTTTGCCCCTGTAAATCAATGAAAAACAAGTCATTCAGTGTTGTGCAGAATTGAAACACGTTGAGGTTCGTGCAAACGGCGAAAATCTCGTACCGTTCGGGTTTCGAAGTCATTTTTATGGTGGTTTGTTTTCCCATATTAGAAATCTTTAAGGAAAAACATCAGGCTTAGCCAGCATTCTTCGCGCGTGTCGGAGTCCCACCAAAGTGTTTCCACGCCGTGTTTTCCGTTCCCGTTTTCGGGTTTATACACCACAAATTTTGAGGCTTCTATGCCTGCTGACAACTGTTGCACGTAGGGATATTCCGATTGCGTACAGCCAATATATGTTGGGGTTTTCAAGCCTTTTATGTATTCGGCGATGCTGAGCGTATTGAAAAATTCTCCTGGACTGTATGCTATAACTGCCTGAATATCGTCACGGTCTTTTGCAACCTTTAGGCACAGCGATGCCGAAAATGAACTTCCCATAAGAAAAATCAGCGCACTCGGGTCGTTGGTCTGAATGTAGTTGATTGCCGCTTCTATGTCTTTTTCGCACGAGAGCAAGGTCACGTTCATTTTATTTTGACGGGCCTGCTCGGCGGTTTCGTTGTTCACATAGTTCACTTCCTTGCCGTAGCGCAGGTCAACCGCAAGACAGTTGAAGTCGAGTTTTATCATTCGTTCCGCAATCTGCTGGTATTCGCCACGGCTGTATTCCGCCTGATGGAACATGAGCATATATTTGTTCGATTCGGCAAATGTTTCGTAGTAGTCGGCGTTGATTGTGAGATTGTCAACCGCGCGGAACGAAACGGTTTTCTGTCCGAGCACAAAACTGTGCAGTCCGACAAAAATGAGCAGTATATAAAGTTTAGTTTTCATCAATGACGAAAATAAAAAATTACCCGCATTATTCCAAATGTTTCCTTAAAATCCTTCTTGATTCAACCATTTTTGATATTCAGTGGCAAATTTCCGATGCTGTTCGAACGATGCTGAAAAATTGCTGTAGCCTGAATAGTTGGGCTGTGCGCAAAAGAAATAATATCCGTGTCGCTCGTAGTTCAGCACTGCGTCGATGCCAGCTTTCGAGGGCAGACAAATTGGACCTGGTGGCAAGCCTTTGTGTTCGTAGGTGCTGTAAGGCGACGATTTAGCACGTTCTATGTGCCCTTTTCGTACTCGTTTGATTTCAAAATCGTTGAGGGCGAATTTTATTGTAGGGTCGGCTTGCAGTTTTCCAGCCGTGGCCGTGCCGCGCAACCGGTTCATATATACGCCCGCAATGCGTGGTTTTTCGTTGTTGTGACGGGTTTCTTGGTCAACAATCGATGCAAGTGTCATAACTTGTTGAGGTTTGAGACCGATTGCCGATGCTTTTTTGCGTCGTGTTTCGTTCCAAAAATTGTTGTATTCCTTCGACATTCGTTCCAAAAACTGCTGTGCCGATGTGTTCCAGTAAAATTCGTATGTGTCGGGCAAAAACAAGCAGATGGTGTTCGCTTTGTTGAATCCCAACGAATCCATAAAACGGCGGTTTTTGGTGAGCGAAACCAAATCTTGGTACGAAGCCTCTATTTTCTCGGAAACATATTGCAGTATTTCCTCGTAGTGGCGCGCGTTTGTGATGGAAATACGCACCGTATGGCGTTTCCCCGAACGGAACAAGCGAACTGCTTCGAATGCCGACATACCATTTTTCAGTTCGTACAAACCTGGATAAATGTGATGTTCCAAATCAAGGATTTTAGCCACAAGGCGGATTCCCATCGGATGTTTTACGGTCTGGTTTGAGTTGAGTTCGGTTATGATGTCGTCAACCGAAGAACCTGTTGCCACCGTTTGGTACATATGTTCTTCGTTGGTTTTGCTGTAAATATTTCCGCCAAATATCAAATTTGCGCAATACAAACCAATCACAGCGCATACTGCAATCAGTATCAGCATGATACATTTTGCTGACGATGTTTTTCTCTTTGTCATACTGTATGGGTTAATAGCGTATTATTGCTTCTTTGCTGTTAACTTCGAGCGACACCGTGCGTCCTAAATAGGTTGCAAGGTTTTTGGTGCCGTGTCCTATTTTTATACCATACAAAATTGGCACGTTCAAATCGCCGAAGTAATTGTGTATGATTTCGTTAATCGGACGGTCGTTTCCTTGCGACATACTGGTGAAATCACCAACGACCACTCCTTTTATACAATCCAATTTCCCACTCAATTTAAGGTTTGCCAACATTCTGTCGATTGCATAATTGGCTTCGCCCGTGTCTTCAATGAAAAGAATTGCGCTTTTCACATTCAAGTCGAACAGTGTGCCGCCCAAGCTGTAAGTAAGCGACAGGTTTCCTCCTACCAAACGCCCTTCGGCTGTGCCTTCCACGCAATCGGCGTTGGTTGAGATGCTTTGTTGCTGGAGTTCGCCAAACAATGCCTTGCGAAGGCTTTCCACACTCTCGGCATCTGAAAAATCTTTCACCATTGGGCCATGGATTGACTCAATGCCACGGTTGTTCAATGCGATATGCAAACCTGTAACGTCGCTGTAGCCGACAACCCATTTTGGATATTTTTCCAATGCCGAAAAGTCAATGAATGAAAGCACTTGTGCCACGCCGTAGCCGCCACGGGCTGCAATCAACGCTTTAACGTGCGGATTGTCAACCAATTTCTGGAAACCTTCAATTCTCTCGCTCTGCGTGCCAGCATAGCGGCCATCTTGGTTGTAGAGATTTTCGGCTTCTTCCACGTGCAACCCCCAATTTTTGAGCGTCGCAATGCCCGCCGCCAAGTCACTTTCCGTAACGTAGTTCGACAATGCAAACACGCCAACTGTATCGCCTTTTTTCAGATATGCGGGACGAATGTCGTCGGTGATTTCCTGCTGCTCAAGCAACACCGTTTGATAGTAGTAACTTGTGTAAACACTGTCAACGTTCGTCACGTATGTGTTGTAGTAATTGTATTCTTTTTTACATCCTGCGAACAGGAGAACGATACCGAGAATTGTAATTATTTTCTTCATATCTTTTTGATTTTCAACATTTCACATTATTCAAACATAGTTGCCACCCGAGCTATAATCCGCGCGGCGTAGTCGATTTCTTCCATTGTGTTGTACAATCCGAACGACATCCGTGCGGTGCCGGGAACGCCGTAAAACTGCATTATTGGTTCGGTGCAGTGCGTGCCGGTGCGGATGGCGATTCCTTGTTTGTCGAGTATCATTCCAAGGTCGGCAGGGTGCGCGCCGGCAACTTCGAACGAAATTGCTCCCGCTTTTTCGGGAGCGTTGCCTATGATTGTAACTTGCGGAATTTCCTGCAATTTCTGTGTGGCATACGCCATCAGCTCCGATTCGTGGCGTTGGATGTTTTCGATGCCGAGATTCATTATATAGCGGAGGGCAACGCCCAATGCGTGCGCTCCAACGTAGTTGGTGGTTCCCGCTTCGAATTTGAACGGAAGCGTGTTGTATGTTGTTTTTTCAAGCGTTACGGTTTCTATCATATCGCCACCGCCTTGATAGGGCGGAAGTTTTTCGAGCCATTTTTCTTTGCCCCACAGCACGCCGATGCCCGTGGGAGCATACACTTTGTGTCCCGAAAATGCAAAAAAGTCACAATCAAGTTTCTGCACATCTATCGGGCAATGCTGAATGGACTGCGCGCCATCAATCATAATTGGCACGTTGTGACTGTGGGCGATGTCTATCAGCGTTTGTATGGGATTGACCGTGCCAAGCGTGTTGGAAATATGCACAACCGACACGAATTTAGTCTTTTCCGTAAACAGGTTTTTATATGCTTCCACGTCGAGCACGCCCGCTTTGTTGAACGGGATAAACCGCAATGTGGCTTTGTGGCGCGCACACACTATCTGCCACGGAACCAAGTTGGAATGGTGCTCCATAGCTGACACTATCACTTCGTCGCCTTCGTGCAGAAATGCTTCGCCAAATGTTTGTGCCACAAGGTTCAACGACTCTGTAACGCCTTTGGTGAAGATAATTTCCCTGTCGCTTGGCGCGTTGATGAACGTTTGCACCGTTTTGCGCGCCTGTTCGTATTGCGTGGTGGAAATTTGGCTGAGCGTGTGGATGCCACGGTGGATATTGCTGTTGGTGCGCGAATACGCCTCCACAATCGCATCAATCACCGCTTGCGGCTTTTGCGTGGTGGCGGCATTGTCGAAATACACCAGCGGATGGTTGTTGACCGTGCTGCCCAATATTGGAAAATCGTTTCGTATGGATTGTACGTCGTACATAACCTATGTTTTTGCAAAATTGGCAAAATAATTTGGAATAAAAAACAAAAAAAGAACCCCCGCCATTGGGCGAGGGTTCCGATATAGAATGTTATTCTATTTCAAGATTATTTTACTACGAAAGAGATTGAACCTTCAGCAGTTTTAGCGAAATAGATACCAGCTTTCAAAGTGTTGATTGCAAATTCGTCAGATGCAGTTGCAACAACTTGACCAGCTTGGTTGTAAACTACGATTGAAGAAGAGTAGATTACACCGTTTTCGAATGCTACGTTAGAAACTTCTTCTACAGCTACTTTTGGAGCATCGAATTGAGCAGTTGCAGAAACTGATACTTCAACAGAAGCGTTTTCGAAATACAATGCCAATGTTTTGTCAGCTGATTCTGCAAGGATACAATCTACGAAATCAGCAATTTTTTTACCCTCTTCATTTGCCATAGGATCAGAAGCTTTTTCCAAAGGATAAGAGAATTCATATTTTACGTTATCACCACTTTTGATGTTAGCTGCAAAAGTCACGAATTCAGCAGTAGTTTGTTCGAAATAGTGACCATCTTCTTGTTGTGCATTGTCAGCCAACATATACATAAGAGTAGATACATCGGCACGGGCAGTACCCTTGAAGGTAACGTTAGCGTATGCGCCAGCTTTTACACCATCAGCAGCAACTTTACTTTTTGTAATTGATTGATATTGATAATTGTCAGAATTATCAGCTTTCTTCAAATAAGTTAATGTTACAGGGTTCTCAATATCAACTTTTTCAGCAAATACAATTTCCATTGTAGCGTCAGAAATTGTGAATGGGTCAGCTGAGCTGAATCCTTCATCTTCTGAAGTTCCTGCATACTTGAAAGCAAGAACCAAACCCGCTGCTGTCAAACCACCTTCTACTTCTTTACCACCTTTTGAAGTAGTAACATTGTCAAGGAAAATAACGCCTTCCAAAACGAATGGTTCGCCTTTTACAACCTGTATTTCAGGATATGAAGCTGACAATGCAGTGTACCAATCAGCAACTTCACGTTCGTCAACAATTGACATTTGCAGTTTACCTGTGTTGCTTGCAACACCTGTGATTTTAATGCTGAAACCTTGTCCTACTTCTGGAGTCCAAGCAATGTCACCTGTAGTTTCATTAACAGCGTCAAGTAATGCGCCTTGGTTTCCTGCTTGCCATTGGATAGAAGTTTGTGTTGCATCTTTGTCACCATACTCGTTCCAGTCAATTTCGATTTTGTTGTTTTCGTCATCAAATGTCCAAGTGTTGGCTGCGAATGAAGCAACGCCCATCAATGCCGATGCTAATAGTAAAAATACTTTTTTCATAATCTTTTTGTTTTAAATTATACTTTTAGAAAATTTTTAACTACGCAAATATAGGTTGTTTTTTTGAAATAGCAATAGAGAATGGGATTTTTTATACTAAAAAAACAAAAAGCAAGATGAGATACATATAAATAGAAAAGGAATTTGCAGTTACTCAAACAATTCCTCGATAATGAACCAACCTTTTCTGTTACTTTCTGTCTTCAGCAACAGAAAGTAACCAAAGAATGCCGTCGCCGCCGCATCTTCGCTAAAAATCTTTTCTCTCCACTAAACTCTCGGGGATGGCGCTCCCCACAAATCCACGCCGCCAAACCGAGAGTTTTTAACGTTGCGTTCAAAGATTTTTTATACGCTCATCTGCGAAGGCGAACCATCATCGTTTAATGAAGTTTAATACACAATGTCACTAAAAGAGATTTTTTGTCAGCACGACACCCCGATTTAGCTGATTTAGGTACTTGCATATAAATAAGGACGATGGCAGGGACGTGGCGCGTCGCGTCCCTACCATCAACAATATCGAATACAAAAAACCGCTCCTTTTGGGGAACGGTTTCTTTGTGAAGGTATATCTTTCTACCGCCAATTAGCGGGATTTCTTAATGCGGATTTGAGCTTTTCCGACTCGTTTTTCAATTCGCTTTCGAAATAATCAATTGCCATTGCTTGGGCATCTTTATAGGTGTATGTGCAATAGCGTTTCACAACATATTTTCCTTTGTCTTTTTTGTAGAAATCAGCCAAAATAGGACCGCTTATCATTTTTTGTTTGCACTTTTCTTCAACTATGCTCAATAGTTCTGCCACTGTAATGGAACTTTTTTCTTGGATTCCGCCGTTCTTTTCTATAATGGACTTCATTTTTTTCATAACCTGGTTGGTCATATCTTGCACAGCTTTTTCGCGAGCCGTGGCTTTTGCCTGAGTTAACGACGCGTCCGATGCTATTCCAACTGCCATAAGATATCTCGGTGAACCATCACTTTCTTTGGTCGATTGGTTTGCATAAACAAACTCCAACTGTTTTTTCATTGGGTGCAATGCATCAGGCAATATGTCATAGCCTTGTTTTGACAACTGTTTTGCTTCAACTTTTGGTTTTTCAATAACTGACTTTTGTGCCTGCAACGTTACAGAAACACCCAGTAACACAGCAAGAATAAATACAACCTTTTTCATATTTTTATTTTTTGATGATACAAAGTTAATGAACATTTTGGTATAATACAATAACATGGTTGAACAACATTACGCCATCATCCGTGCAAAGCACGTCATCCGAGCGCAACGAGGAATCTATTGCAAATTGAAAATCTGATTTTTAATTTGCAAAAATCTTTGTAAATATTTGGTATTCTATCAGTTAGTTTTATATATTTGCGTATAAATTGACAAAGATGGAATATGTAGATCGTCATATTGAGGCATATATTGAGGAAAACTTGTCGGTTTTTCCTGCCGTTATCATTCTGGGTTCAAGACAATGCGGAAAGAGTACATTAATTAAAAAAATGGCTGAACAACGAGACGACATGCTGTATCTTGATTTGCAGAATCGTAACGATTTAGCAAAATTGAACGAACCGAGTTTGTTTTTCCAGCATAATGAAAGGAAAACAATCTGCTTAGATGAAATCCAACGCTCGCCAGATATTTTCCCTGTGTTACGAAGCGAAATTGATAGAAACCGCCGACCAGGACGATTTATTTTGTTGGGCTCCGCATCACGCAACCTTATACAACATTCATCGGAATCGTTGGCCGGAAGAGTTGGTTTGGTTGACCTGACTCCATTTCTTGCAAATGAAATTGACGAGAAACAGAACTACGACTACACAAAATATTGGTTCCGTGGCGGGTATCCCGATAGTTATAACGCAGATTCCGACAGTGCAAGTTCTCTTTGGCGTGAAAATTTTGTCAGAACGTATATAGAACGTGACATTCCACAATTGGGTTTTCATATTGCTGCCCCACAACTTATGCGGTTGTTGACAATGACAGCTCACGAACACGGTCAACTGCTCAATGCGTCAAAATTAGCATCATCAATGGATTTAACCGCTCCCACAATCCGTCATTACCTCGATATTATGGAGCAAACATACATAATACGCTCATTGCCACCATATTACGTAAATACAAAGAAACGATTGGTTAAAGCGCCAAAAATCTACATTCGTGACAGTGGAATTTTGCATCAGATACTTCAAATTCCATCGTTCAACGAGTTATTAGGTAATACCATTATAGGAAACTCATGGGAAGGTCTTGTAGTTGAAAATGTTTGTTCTTTGGCTCGACATGCACAATGTTTCTTCTACCGAAGTGCCACGGGCGACGAAATGGATTTACTGTTGCAATATCCGAATAATCTTATCGCCATAGAATGTAAATCGTCGTCGGCTCCGTCGGTTACCGAAGGATTTTGGAAATCCATTGAGTTTTTGAACCCTTCGCATACATACATTGTCGCACCAGTTGAATCTTCCTATCCCATGGCTGCAAATGTTTATGTTTGTAATCTGAGCGAAATGCTACGAATTATTGTGTCTTTTGAGAAAAAATAAAAACACGTAGAGACGCGATCGCGTCTCTACACCGCACAAAAAAACCCGATTCACAATGAACCGGGTTTTTTATTGCATTTATGGTTAGACTATTTTGCTTCGTCTTTTGCTTCGTCTTTAGTCCAAATGTTGATTGTTAAATCTTCTGCTGTAGCATCATAACTTACTACTTCAAAGAAACCTTCGCATTTTTCATTTTTGAAAGCAACAGCTTTTTTACCGTCTTCAATTTTGCTGCTGATGTCAATAGATGTTTTACCATCTGCAGCGAAATCTTGTTTTTCAAATACAGTTGCTTTTGCATCACGAATCATAATGAACTTTGTTTCAGATGCTTGAGCCTTAACGATTTCGTTGTCAGCTATAGTTCCAGAGATGAAACGGAAATTGTCGCTAAGTGTTTGGAAACAGAATACTACGTTAGTAGCAACATCACCCAATTGAGTTTTTGTTTGAACACCTTTGTCGAATGTGTAGAAAGAACCATTTGATGATTTTGCACCACCCATTACGATAGTGTTTTGTGTGTAAGTTGCACCAGATTTACCTTCTTGTGTACCTTCTTCTTCGTTACCACAAGCTGCGAAACCGAAAGCAGCTACTAAACCAAGAGCTAAAAATTTTAATTTTTTCATAATACTTTTTGTTTAAATTGTTAATAAGTTAAATTTTTTGACACCACAAAGATACATCTTTTTTTTATTGTGCAATAAAAAGGAGGTATTTTTTATAAATACGAGGGGAAAATATTGTTACAATTCTGCTACTACACCATCGAGATAGACATAGCAAAAGCTCTTTAAATCAGTTACTTTCTGTCTTCAGCGACAGAAAGTAACCAAAGAACGCCGTCGCCGCCGAGAATTTTTGTTAGCACGATTTTTAGCCAAGCAGGTACGTCGGTGGCTTTTCTTTGGGTTCCGTTTCTTTTTGGCATTTTGCTCACGTTCGGCAAAGAAAATACATTTTCTTTGCTCTCACTTAATCGCAAAATTCTTTCGCTGCCGAAAGAAATGGAACGAAAGTTTTTAAAATCTCAACCGTTCCACTGTCATTTCTGTAAACGACCGTATGCAGAAGTCGGCATCGGTGAGGATTTCAGGGGAACCAACGCCTATGCAGTGCATTCCTGCGTTTTTGGCGGCTTCCACACCGCTTTTCGCATCTTCGAACACCACGCAGTTTTCTGGCGGAACGCCTATAAGTTCCGCGCCTTTCAGGAATACTTCGGGGTTTGGTTTTGCTTTTGTAATCATATTTCCATCAACTATTGCGTTGAAGTATGGCTTGATGCCGAGTTTTTCAACCAACAATGGCGCATTTTTGCTTGCCGAGCCTATGGCGGTTTTAATTTCCTTTTGTTTCAGTGACTTAAGAAAGTCTATCACGCCAGGATATACGTTTGCCGGTGTGATTTCAGTCTGCACATATTCCAAAAACCATTTGTTTTTTTGTGCCGCAAGTTCCGCTTTTTCTTCGGGTGATTTGTGCAAACCAGCGTGTTGCAGAATCAGGTCAACGCACACGGCGCGGCTCACGCCTTTCAGGTTTTCGTTGAATTTTTCGTCGATTGAGAATCCCAAAACTGTTTCTGTCAATCGTTTCCATGCTTTAAAATGATAGATTTCGGTGCTTACCAGCACACCGTCCATGTCGAATATACACGCTTTTATTTCTGCCATAACTATTTAGCGGGCAAACACATACCCAATTTTTTTAACTGTAAAAATATATTTTTCTCCTAATTTTTCGCGCAGGCGGCGGATGTGCACGTCGATGGTGCGGTCGCCAACCACGATTTCGCTGCCCCACACGTACGAATAGATTTCTTCGCGGGAATAGACGCGCTCTGGCTTCGAAATCAGCAGTTCAAGGATTTTGAACTCTTTGTTGGGCAATGTCAATGACTTATTGCCCACTTGCACGACAAAACGTTCTTTGTCTATTGTAATGTCTTTATATTGAACAAGTTGGGACGGTGCTTCCTGTTGATGCGAACGTTTGAGCAGCGATTGTATTCTGGAAAGCAGCACGCGTGGTCGGATTGGTTTTGCAATGTAGTCGTCGGCGCCAGCATGGAAACCCGCAATTTCGGAATAATCCTCGCTCCGCGCGGTTAGGAATGCAATGATTGTTTTTCCCAATTCAGGGATTTTGCGGATGGTTTCGCAGGTTTGGATGCCGTCCATGTCGGGAAGCATCACGTCAAGCAAAATCAGGTCGGGTTTTTGCTGTTTGGCGGTGGAAACCGCGTCAAGTCCGTTCATTGCCGAAAGTGTTCTATATCCCTCTTTTTCAAGGTTATAGCGCAGAATCTCAATAATATCGGGTTCGTCGTCAACAATCAATATGGTTTTTGGCTGGTTCATAGACTATCGCACGGTGCCTTTTTTAATGGTAAACGAAAATGAAGAGCCGTTGTTCAGCGTGCTTTTCACGTTCAAGGTTTCGTTGTGTGCCTCAATTACGTGTTTCACAATTGCCAAGCCAAGTCCCGTGCCGCCTTGTTCGCGTGAGCGGCTTTTATCAACACGGAAAAATCGTTCGAAGATTCGTTCCTGATATTCCTTGGGAATGCCTATGCCCGTGTCGGAAACTTCCACCAAAAAGCGGCTGTCCATGTCGAAAAATCTAATTCGAACCGAGCCACCTTCGGGTTTGTTGTATTTTATGGCGTTCACCACTAAATTGGTCAGTGCCATATTGATACGCATTTTGTCGGCGTACACCATCATAAGGTTTTTGGGCAGAGAAGTTTCCACTGTGAGTGTAACATTGCGTTCTTTTGCTAAATATTCCTGCGCCTCGAACACTTCGTTCACCAAATCCACAATATTGAATGTGGTGTATTCCATTTTCAGTGCGCCCGACTCCAATCGGTTGATGGCGTCGAGGTCGTTCACTATTGAAGTCATGCGTTGGATTACCTTGTCGGTACGCTCCAAATATTGTCGGTTGATGGATTCGTCGTACAGTCCGCCGTCAAGCAATGTGGAAACATAGCCTTGAATGGTGAAGATAGGCGTTTTTAGTTCGTGCGCCACGTTGCCTATGTATTCCTTGCGGAAAATTTCCTGTTTTTTCAGGATTTCCAATTCGTCGTCGCTTTTGCTCGAAGCCCATTCCATCACATCCTTTTCGGCGGTGGCGATAAGGTTGCTGTCGGTTTTGGAAATGTCCTTGAAACGGGGCTTTTGCGCGGAGCGAATCACTTTGTAGAGCGGACGAACTTTTTCAATAATCAGAGTTTTAATGAGGAAATACGAAATCACATACATTACTATCCCTACCAATAGCGAAACCACCACAGCCGCGCACAGTAGGTTTTTGCAGTTCAAAAAATAAAGTGCCGCAAATGCGACCACCACTATCAAAAAAGCATACAACGCAAGTTGGAGTGCTACATTTTTATGTGTTATTATACTGGATTTTAGTTTCATACCTTCAAAACTTTCTTCCAAAAATAAGAAACTGTTTTGAAAAATGAAGAAGAATTAAACAAAAATCAGGATTTTAGTTTAACGACTAAGTTGGGTGGCGTTAAAAAATCTTCTTCTCTTCGCCATTGCGCAGTCGGGAAATGTTTTTTCGGTGGGTGACGAGCAGCAATATGGCAAACACCACCGAAAAGAATTGGAGCGAAACGATTGATGTACGTTCAACACAAATCACAAATATTGGGAACGAGCATCCTGCAATCATTGAACCCAATGATACATAGTGACTTATGAGCAACACCACGGCAAATACCGCAAAAGCGAGTAAAGCCGATACGGGAACTATCGCCAATGTCACGCCAAGCAACGATGCCACTCCTTTGCCGCCTTTGAAACCTACGTAAATCGGGAAAATGTGTCCTATAACCGCAACTATGCCAAACAGTAGTTGCAGATTTACGTAAGTGGGCGTGTGTGGCAGGCAAGGGAAAAAGTGAACCAACCGTGCCGCCACGTAGGCTTTCAGTACATCAATTATAAATACAGGAATTGCCGCTTTTGCTCCAAGCACACGGAACGTGTTGGTGGTGCCAGCGTTTCCGCTGCCGCATTCCCGCACATCAATGCCGTAGAATATTTTTCCTACCCAAACCGATGTGGGAATCGAACCAAGTAAATAAGAAACAAGTACCGCAAGAATTACGTATATCGGTTCCATATTATTATTGATTGCAAATTGGGCAGAATGCTTTTTTCACCTCTGGATTTTCGAACATTTGGAACGACAGTTTTCCTGTGTCAACCAATTCGCACAATCGGGGTTTGTTCATTTCCGAAGCACGGATCAATGCGTCAACAAATGCTTGTGTGTGATACATATAGTCGGTGTGTGTGCACATTGCTATAAATGCGAAAATGAATTCCTCGCTCACGCCAGGAATGTTCACCATAGGAGCCATCACGCTCACAGGATAGTCGTAGTCGTTCATTCCAGCAAAAATCGAAGCGATGTTCAGCGCGCCTTTCCAGTCGTAGTCGTCAATTTCAATAATTTCCTTGATTCGTTCGAATGCCGCGTTCACAAATTCCTCCTCGTTGGAAACCTTGAATGTTTTATTCAGATTTTGAAGCGATTTTACTTGTAGTTCCAAATTCAACGGGTCAATTGCATATTTCGGTAATTTAGAAATCAACTGTTCGTCAATATCCTTCTGCATTTCCGTCACATAGTATTCATTATCAATAGTTTCCAGTTTCAGCCGTGCAAAAACCAAATTGCGGCGAACGTACGGATGATTTGGGTTCAACGCCTTCAAACGTTGCATCTCCTTGAGGAACGCTTCGTCGATTGGCATATTGTTGGCGGTGTATTTCAGCCACATTTTGTTGACTTGCAGACCAACATACGCGGGTTTGTCGGGTACTTGCATGCGGTCGATGACCGATTTTGGGTAACGTCCCGACAAAACTTGTTGCATGATATATTTTTGAATCGCCAAAGCACGGTCTTCGTTGTATTCCTTGAGTGCCTTGTGGAATGCATACACCGTGTAGGCTTGCTCCTGGCGGTTGGTTGAAATGTCGTATTCCACAACGATTTGCACTTCTGCAAAACGATGTTTTGAGAGCAAACCGTCCATTTTCTTGAGGTTGTCGCCACGCGAAATATAAGAAAGAACTTCTTCGTGCGATTTTGTCTTCAGGAACTGCCATTCGGTTGCCACAATGTCGGTGTAGAACAAGTCCCACGAGTCCTTGCTCTGTGTGATGATTGGCACCGAGTTGCCCGAATATTTTGCAATTGAGCTTACAATGCTGTTGATTCGCTCGCCGCGCAGCTGCATATTTTTTTCTGGATTACCGTCAACCGAAGTATAAGCCGAAACAATGAATGCAAGTGGCTTGAAATCAGGTTGTTTCATTGAATCAATAAATGCTACAATGTCTTCAGGACGATATTGCGAGCGTCCGATTTCAAATGGAATCACAAAACTGATGGTGTCGCGTTCAACTTTTGGATGGTAAATAAATGTGTTATAACGCGTTACTGTGTCAGGGAACGGCAACAGTTCCGGCATATTGAAACCATCAATTTTTTTGTCGTAGCTTGGCATCAACGTTTTGCACAAATGCTTGTTTTTGATAACCAGCACATTATATTCGTAGTCGGTTACGCCTTCGGGCAGTTCGCCCAACAACAAACGGAGTTTCGACGATGAATTTCTGCCTGCATAAATATTTTGTTTGTCGAAGTCCTTCACAAATATCGGTTTTGTGGAGTATCCTTTGGTTGGCAATTGGTTGTTGACAACATTTTCGCCGTTGCACGGAAACTGTTTCATATTTACAATGTCAACCGCAATTGCATCGGTCGGGTCTTTTAAAAGTTTTTTAAGACCTTTATAATCAGAAGTTTCGAAGTAAATTTTACCTCGTTCGATTGTCACCATTGAGCGGAGCAGCTCAATTTCTTTGTATTTTGCGCACGCTTTGCAGAATTTTGCATCGTACCAGCCAATACCTTGGTTCGAACCAGTTAATTTCAAGCCCGATGCTTTTATGTCTTTTTTCGAGGCGGTTATCAAATTGTAGTTGCCCACGCTGATTGACACGTAGAGTTTTTTTCCAGTTTTGTCGATGCCGCAGCCAATGCCCGCGAATACGAAGCGTGGATTTTGTAGAATTTCAACGGATTTTCTTTTAAAAATCTGGAACACAATATCTTGTGCCACTTCGTCGTAAGTCATCGAAATTTTTGCCCGTTGAATGGAGGTTTTCATCGTGATTTCATCAACTTGATGAACGCCACCATCCTGATTTAGAATACGTTGTTGCAACGAATATTTTGCAGGAGCGTATGAAACGCGGATTTCATCGGTTTTTGCCATATAATCGGCAAATTCCTGTGATGCGCCTTGCAAAACTTGGTTCGGCATCAACATTCTATAGCCCTCCTTATGTAGCTCTCTATCAATGTAATACAAAATTGCATCGCGCATCAAGGTAAGGTTGAACGCTTCGGGATACAATTCTGTAAGATATGATTCCACACGGGCTGGCTCCCTAAAATTCTCTGTCTGGGCGAGCGATTGCACCGCAAGGAACGCACTCAGCAGAAGGATTACTATGCTTTTGATTTTCATTTAGACAGACTCTTTAACGAATTAATTCTTTCAAACTGCAAATATATGATTTATACGCAAAAACGCAAAAAAGAAAACATAGTTATAGAATTTTTCATCGAATTACCGAGAACGAAATGCCTTTTATTTTGCGATACATTTCCAATGAATACACATCGGTCATTCCCGAAATAAAGTCAACCACCGAGAAAATCCGTGCGTAGCCGTCATGTTCGCCGCTTTTAAGTTGCGACGGCAAAAGGCGGAGCAGCTGTGAGGTGTAGAGTGTGGAATCCTTGCGCAAGGTGGCGGTTACGAATTCTTGGAGCAATTCGCTCAAAATTCTATGTCCAGCCACTTGAATTTCAATTACTTCACGGGCATTGTAGATTTTTTCCGTCGCTAAGTCTGCCAAGGTATTAAGTGCGTGTTGCGGTGTGCCATGCAATGCTTCCGCCAAAGATTTGTGGAAATTCGACCGCATAATGTCGTCGTAGTTTTCCCAAAACACATTCACACAGTCGGTTATAAGTTTGTTGATGGTCCGTGAGCGGAGAATTACAATTTGCTCGTTTTCGTCGTCAACTTCTTTCAGTGAATGTTCCAAATCCGCCAATGCCACGCGGTCGGTTTGCGGGTCGAAAAACGCCATCATCAAATCTTTTGCCTGTTTGGTAGGAATAATGCCGAGGCGGTGAGCGTCCTCCAAATCAACAATTTGGTATGAAATGTCGTCGGCGGCTTCCATTAGGAATACCAACGGGTGACGGCCATACACGCGGTCGTTGCTTTGGTATGTTTCCAACCCCAATTCTTTGGCTACTTTCTGCAAAATGGGCAATTCGCTTTGGAACACGCCATATTTGTGGTAGGGTGATTTTTTAGCAAGAAAGTCCGCCGATGTGCACGGGTATTTCAATAGTGTGCCGATTGTGGCGTAAGTAAGAGCAAAACCGCCTTTTCGCCGTCCTGCGAAATGGTGCGTCAGCAAACGGAATGTGTTGGCGTTGCCTTCGAAATTCGTAAAATCAAGATATTGGTCGGGAGTGAGAAGCGATGAGATCTCATTTTTGTCGATTTCCTTAAAATAACGGGAAATGGCATTTTCGCCCGAATGCCCGAACGGAGGGTTTCCCAAGTCGTGTGCCAGACATGCCGACGACACAATTGTGCCAATGCTGTCGAGCAAATGCGGCTGCACATCAATGTTGCGTTCCGCCAAACCGTTCGCCACCATATTTCCCAGCGAACGTCCCACCGAAGCAACTTCAAGGCTGTGGGTCAGTCGGTTATGGACAAAAATACTTCCCGGCAAAGGGAACACTTGCGTTTTATTTTGCAATCGTCGGAAAGGCGACGAAAAAATGATTCTATCGTAGTCGCGTTGAAACTGCGAACGCACGTCCTGCTGGCGTGTTTCCTCGTTTTCCAGTCCTAAGCGTTTTGGCGATAATAACTTATTCCAATCAAGCATACGTTTTTGTTTGTTGTGCAATAATATGAATTTTATTCGTCTGCAAAAAGGCATTTCAAAAATAAACCATATATTTGAACAAAATTATTGCAGAATGAAAAATTTGTTTATTGTTGTTTTGTTTACTATGGCAAGCGTCAGCGTTAATGCCCAAGATAAAATTGGTGAAATCTGCAAATGGGATTTCGACAAAAAATGCGCGGTCGCCCTTACATTCGACGACTGGCTCACAACCCATCCTACAATTGTTGTTCCCGCATTGCAGGAACGAGGAATGACCGCAACTTTTTATGTAATAACGAAAGATTTGAATCAAAATACGATAACACAAATCAACACCGCCGCCGAATTAGGCAACGAAATAGGAAACCACACTGTAACCCACCCATCATCGGATGTGACTATTGCGGAAGAGGCACGTCCGGCAAAGGAGCGGCTTGATGCGGCACTCGTTTCGCAACAAGTTTTGACGTTTGACTATCCGTATGGCGCATTTTCCAATGAAACAATTGATTCAGTGCGAAAATTGGGACACATCGCGGCACGTGGCGTTTGGCCACCATCGTCGTATTCCTATAATTTCGCGCCAAACGACGACGACTATTACAATCTGCGCACCATTGGTGTGGGAGCCGCAAACGGTGCCAATGGATTGACAACTACCGCTCAATTTGCCAGCTACCTTACAAAAGCTATCAAAGGTGGAGGTTTTATTACGTATCTTTACCACGGAGTGGGAAAATCAAGCGACTATGCAAATATCCACAAAGATTCGCTCTATGCGCAGTTGGACACACTAAAGTCTCTCGACGACAAAATTTGGATAACAACTGTTGCAGATGCAATAAAATACCATCGTGAAGCGCGATGTGCTTCGTTTTCTGGAATCGAAATAGGCAATGTAAATCCTGATATCTATATAATTGGACTTGTTGATACATTACCAGATGATATTTATAATCAGCCACTTACGGTGAAAGTGTATAACAACGGCAACACATTCTGCGAAATTCGCCAAGGCGATGAAATTTGCCCGATTTTATATCAAACAAACGAATACGTGATGTTCCGTGCCATTCCCGATGGCGGGAATATTTCGTTGAAACGAGGGTATTGGGACATCAATTCGGTGCAGGATATCAACGACATTGCCACAATCTCAGTGAATAATAAAACGATTTTTGTAACAACCGATACACACGCCACTGTTGTTTTCTATACCCTCACAGGGAAAATTCTTTCAAAACGAACTGGAACGTGCAGTTTTTCTGTTGCAAAATCGGGTTCTTATATCGTTACCGTTAATGGTTTGCCTAAAACAATTGTAATCAACTAATTATGCGTAAATTCATTCTCATTCTTACTCTTTGCGTGGTTTCGGTTTCGGGTTTTTCCCAGAAAATGAAGAAACTGTATGCGTTGTATAACAAACAGGATTATGTGAAATGTGTGCAGCAATGCGACGCTACGCTCAAAAAAAATCCTGATATGCTTGAGGCGTATTATGTTAAGGCGATTTCGTATTTTGAGATGGCGCAGAACTCCTCGAATTACAAGGAATTTTCGAAAAATCCGCTGTTGGATTGTCTTTCAAATTTGAGTATTCTCAGCGCAAAGGACGAAGATAGGGAAATACTTGACGAGCACAATGATACATTGTTGATTATTAAGGAATTTGCCGAAAACCGCGCACGGAAAATTAAGACAGTTAATACGTCGGAGGCGCAGGCTATTCAGCAAAAACTTGCGAGCATTTTCCGCACGAAAAAAGCCGATGGACTTGAATTTGCCCGTCTTGACGCGGAAGCTGGCCGCTACGATAAATGTTATTCAAAGGTGGAACGACTGTATGCCAAAGCGCCGGCTGAGGTAAACAGTTCCAACGACAATTACACGGCGCTTACGCAAGGGGCGATTTTGCTTGCCGAAAATTGGATGTTCAGCGATTTGTTCACGCTCATCCGCACCTATAAAACGAAATTCAATGGAAATTACGCTATCAGTGCGGGATTTAAAAAAGCATTGCTTATCAGTATCGACACTGCCCGCACCGACGACGATAAGACGTTGTTTTATGATTTCTCGCAAAAAGGATTGGAATTGTATCCCGAAGACAAGGGCATAATCAGCCATATAGAAAACCGCTGGGTGGAATTAATTAACTCGCAGTCAGCCGCTTACCGGGCAACAGCAACGCACGAACGTACGTGGAAGGACAGCGTGTTGCTCCGTAACGCATACCGCTATTTGGCGTTGGCAAAGGAGATTTTTCCGGGCAACCGAAAATTCATCGATATGGAAACGAAACTGAACACGGAATTCCACACTATTCCGTTTGATTCAGAGAAACAACGGTTTCAGAAATATGCATTGGAAGCTGTAAATACGTGGCGTACAAAAGGTTGTGAGTGCGACACAAGCGAAATCGTGTATGTTGCCCCCGTGCCTACAATTGAATGGGACACCACGCTGGAACGGCTGGCAAACGAGCATGCACGGGAAATGTTTTTCGAAAACCACAGCGAGGACATCAACTTGAAGGGCGAAACGCCGTGGGATCAAATCAATAAGACGCAATATAAAGGTACTACCTACGAAAACGAAAATGGACTAAACTTTGTGCAGGCAATGAAAATGGCGTTTTGCGTGGGTTACGGATTTTCGTTTAATGGCGTGTATGGCGACGAAGGTTTGAAATCAGTGATAGACTCTGTTGTAACACATTGGATTACAGAACCGAAGTCTCAAAATTGTATGAAGGTGATGACTCCCGACATTACTCACATGGCGTTGGGAATGTATGGCGACAAGTGGGTATTTTGGGCGATTACCAAATATGATATTTTGGTGCGTGAAAAGAAAAAATCTGAATAACGATGCTCAAATCGTTTTTTACGAAAGATTGTGTTGAAGCTGGCTGTGATGAGGCCGGACGGGGTTGTCTTGCTGGTCCGGTGTATGCCGCAGCAGTGATTCTTCCGCCAGATTACCACAATGCTGATTTGAATGATTCCAAGCAGTTGAGCGATAAAAAACGGAAAGAGCTCCGCGGACAAATCCAGCACGATGCGATGGCGTGGGCGGTTGGTGTTGTTGACAATCACGAAATTGACAAGATAAACATTTTGAATGCCTCGTTTTTGGCGATGCATCGGGCTTTGGACAAATTGTCGCTTGTCCCCGAACATATTATTATAGACGGCAATCGTTTTAAGAAATACAAAGATATTCCGTTTGACTGCGTGGTGAAGGGTGATGGCAAATTTTTGTCAATTGCGGCAGCATCAATTCTTGCAAAAACGTACCGTGATGATTTTATGGACGAACTCCACGAACAATTTCCGTTTTACAATTGGAAATCGAACAAAGGATATCCCACGCTACGCCATAAATTGGCAATACAAGAGCACGGATTGACTGATTTCCATAGAGTTACGTTTAACTATGAAATACACACGCAAATGACTTTGGAGTTGTGATTATTCGCCAATGCTCACTGCAAAATCTTGACGTTCAATTTGTTTGTTGCGGTAGAGCAGCAATTCCTTGCAACGGAAAATTTTCGTCTGAACACCCGATGAATAATAAAATTTCAGAGTGATTTCTCCATTTTCGAAATCGGAGTAGGTACGTTCTTCCACCACAAGATTTGGTTCCACAATTGATGCAATTTCACCTTGGAACAAAATACTTTTTCCCACAAAACTATATATGGAATAGCCGTTGTCGAAACGAGAAAAATTCTCCGACATTACTTTGAAATTTGGATTGTTGATGCTTGTGGGAATAGATAATTCCACTTTGTAGAAACGCTCCAGGCTGCCGCCCGTGTTTTTCACCAATATGCGAGGATAAAAGTTCACTTTGCTGAATTTTCCACCTGACATAATTGGAATTCCGCCCGTGTTTGTGACGCTATATAATTCTATTTCAGGACGTTTACCTTTTGCATACAAATCACGGATTTCGTATTCCTCCATTAACTGAGCTCTTGTTTCCGAGCGTTTATAAAAGCGATGGTCGCCGTTCATGTGGGGAGCAAGATGGCTGTTCGGCACTTGTATGCCAATTACAAATCCGTTGTCGGCGGAGACCACAATTTTTTCGATTATGCAGTCTGGCACCTTCGGTGAAATGTTTATGTCGCAGATGAATCGAAGCCATGAAATCAGTTCTTCGTTGTGCAGTGGTTCAATATTTTTTGGTATTTTTCGTTGCGAAGATACGCCAACAAAAATAATTCCGCCATTCGCATTCGCCATTGACGAAATTAATGTGGTGAAAAAAAACGCTGATTTTTCGTCGTTTAGGACGATAGCCTTTGCTGGAACGTATTCCAACGTGAGCGAAGCCTTCAGTTTATACTGAAAAACTTCTTCCAGTCCGTGTTGAGTTATTGAAACCATAGCACAAAAATACACAAATCTCGTTATCTATCGAAATGGGGATGCAGATATTCGACTTCTTTGAAATAATAGTGTCGGTGTGCGCCATTTTCGTCGATTATCAGCAGTTTGCCGTCGTCTCCAACTGCGGAAATTGCGCCTTTGAACACTCCATTTTTGTCTTTGAACGATGAAACTGTGTTTAACAAATATAAATGTTGTCCGTATGCAGTGCGAATGGCGTCGCTACTTTCCGAAATCGCCTCGTAGCATTCTCTGAATTTTGTGAGAAATAGCTCCAAAACTGCTTTGCAGTTGCAATCTTGTCCAATTTCAAGTTTTAGTGATGTGGGATTCGGCGCACCTACAAACGAAGTTTGGTTCACGTTGAGTCCAATTCCCACTACCGATGTTTCTATCATCTTGGAAATCAGAAGGTTTTCAATAAGAATACCGGCAATTTTTCGTTCACCCACATACACATCGTTCGGCCATTTTACGGTTACATTGTCGCAAAAGCATGCAATGGTGTCGCACACAGCCATCGAAACGCATTGTGAGAGAATAAATTGATTGTTGGCGGGAATGTGCGATGGATGCAAAATCACGGAAAACAACAAATTTTCGCCACGATTCGAGACCCAGCAATTTCCTATTTGTCCTCGTCCTTTTGTCTGGAAATCAGTGCGTACCACGGTAAATTCCGGCACTTGTTCACGGCGCACTAAATCCATCGAATAATCGTTTGTTGAAGAAATTTCATCAAATTCAATGATATTGTTGTATCTTTCCACCGCAAAAATTAAAAAAATGAAACAAATTTTTTCTATACTATCCTTGTTGCTTGCGGCACAAGGCCTTTTCGCACAAGAAGTGAAAATCACTGGCAAAATTACAAATAATAATGCAGATCAGAGCCACGATTCCATAACATTGCAGATAAATACTTCGATGGAAAATCCCGTGCGACTGAAATCGGCGGTGTCGAAAAAAGGAGCGTTTTCGTTTGTATATACCGAAAACTCAACGAATTACTGTGAAATTTTCTTTACGCCAGAAGATAAAATTCCTTTGTTTTTAAGTTCTGGTGAAACAGTGTCGGTGACTGCCGATGCGTCGAATTTGAATGCGACCGCTGTGGTTACAGGTTCACAGCAAACCAACTTGATGCAGAAAAACGTGCGTTTACTTCAAGGGTATATGAACGAGGCTCAGGAATTGAAAAAAAGATATGATTGGCAAGTTGATTCGTTGGAAAAACGGAAAAACGAACAAATTGCGGAAACCATCAAGAAAAATCCCCGTATGTTGAGTAATTTGTCGATAATTTCAGTACTGCCAATCGACGACTATCACGATGTGTATCAATTAGTTGACTCTGCGCTAATGGCGACTTATCCTACAAATGCGTTTGTGCAGGATTTTCACGACCAAATGAAAAAAGTGTTGCTTCTCCGCGAAGGTTCTACCATCAGCGATATTGTCTTGGCCGATGTGAATGGGAAAATGATAAATCTTGAGTCGCTCCGCGGAAAGATTGTGTTGGTTGACTTTTGGGCAAGTTGGTGCCGTCCGTGCCGAATGGAAATTCCGAATTTGAAAAAGACATACGAAAAATATCACGAAGCGGGATTCGACATTTTTTCCGTTTCGGTTGACAACGACTATTATGCTTGGAAAAAAGCCCTCGACCAAGAACAAATGCCGTGGGCCAATGTTCGCGATGACAGAAAAATCTACAGCAATATGTTCAACGTATCGTCGATTCCGTTTACCATTCTCATAGACCGCGAAGGAAAAATCATTGCCAAGGGTGTCCGTGGCAGTGACCTTAATCTCGCTGTAAATAGAGCTTTGTCAAAATAGTGCTAGTTGGCTTCCTTTTTTGCCAGTCGTAATTCGTTGAAAACCGTCAATCCTGCAAATGCCAATACTAATGCGGTTTTTGCTGTGTATGAAAGAATTACGTTGTCAATCACAATGAATTTGTCAGCTACGAAGAATATGCCCGCAAGAATGAAATAATATGCCAAAGCTCCCAATTTATACGGGATTCCGTAGTGTTTTTGACAAAGATTGTACGACAGCACCGCCATAAGCACGTAGCACGCCAATGTTGCCCACGCACAAGCAACGTATCCATAAATCGGCACAAATATCATATTGATTGCTAATGTAATAACGGCTCCAAATCCTGTGATTCCTATGCCGAATTTCGTCTGGTTCGTAACCTTGTACCAAATCGAAAGATTAAATACGATGCCAAGGAAAATGTTCGCCATCAAAAGTACAGGAATTATGTTCAGTCCTTCGTGGAAATTACTGCCGATGAAATGTTTAAATATGTCAATGTAAAGTATTATTACAAGAAACAAGAATAACGTAAAGATTGTGAAGTAGTTCATAATCTTGGCGTAAATCTGTCGTGAATCTTTTTCTTTCATTCGTGAGAAGAAGAACGGTTCGGCGGCGAAGCGGAATGCTTGGTTGAAGATGGAAATAATCATTGCCAACTTATAGTTTGCCCCGTAAATTCCCACTTGCGAAAGGATGTACTGCGATGCGTCCTGTCCCTCGGGAACGGTAAGGAAATAGCGGAGCGAAACGCGGTCATACACTTCGTTTATGCTGCCGGCAAGTCCCGAAATGAGCAACGGCCACGAGTAGCCAAGAATCCGTTTGAGTAATTCATAGTCAAACCCGTTGCGGGACCTAATAATGTCGGGCAAAAGCAAAAGTAGCGTAACGACGCTTGCAGCAAGATTCGAAACAAAAATCCACAGCACGTCGGGTTGTGCGAAATGAGCCACAAACCATTCGTTGGAACTTGATTTTGCTATTTGCGGGAAAACAATGATTAACAACAAGTTAAGACCAATGTTGATGCCGATGTTTGTCAATTTTATAGCGGCAAATTTCAGTGCCTTGTTTTCGTGGCGGAGCTTGGCAAACGGCACGCTGGTGAACGCGTCAATGCCGATGATGATTGCCATTATCAGAATAAAATTCTGGTGCGCTTCGTAGCCCAAAACAGACGAAATCGGAGAAAGGAACAGATACACAAGACCTACAAATATTGCCGACGACGAAAACAGACTCGTCATTATGGTTGAAAACACCTTTGGCTGGTCGTCCTTGTTCTGCACAAAACGGAAGAATCCCGTTTCCATTCCGTATGTGAGGAAAATCATTAGGAACACCGTGTAACTGTACAATTCGGTTACCACGCCGTATTCCGACTGCGAGAAACACCGCGTGTAGAGCGGCACAAGCATAAAGTTAAGGAAACGGCCAATTATGGTGCTTAGCCCATAAATTGCCGTCTGACCCACTAATTTTGATATTATTCCCATAGCATTTTTAGACAGCCAAAGGTACGCATAAAATTGAAAATCGTATACAAAAACTTATTCTACTGATTTTCAACAACGTACAAAAAAGGAGCGAAATTACTTCCGCTCCTCAAAAATAATGTTCAAAAGCACGTTATAATTTTTTGCTTTCCCAACGCTTCAATAAACTCGTTGAACGACATGGGGTACATTTTTATCATATCAACTTTTCCCACAAGAAACGAAACTTGTTCGTGCAGCGAAATGCCTAAAAGAGAACCTGCAACTACAATCGGATATTCAGGAGCATCTTCGCAGAAAAATTTTAAAACATTGAGTGCCTTGGGTGATTCTTGAATTTCATCAATAATTATGAGTGTTTTATTGGGTGTTATGTCTATCCCTGTAAGGGCGGAAAGCGTTAAAATGATGGATTGTACACTTGCTTCACTTTCCAAAATCTTTTTTGCTTTCTCATTTCTGTCCAACGATACGTAAACATATTTGGAAAATTCTTGTTTTGCAAACTCTTGTAAAACATATGTTTTTCCAACCTGTCGAGCACCATTGAGAATCAATGGCTTTCTTCCTTTGTTTAATTTCCACTCAATCAACGAATTATAAACGCTTCTCTTCATTTGATTAACACTTTTCGGGACGAATATCACCAACAAGATGACATTTTTCGGGGGATAAATAGAAAAAGACATCGTTTTTCAACCAATGTCCCCAATCATCTTAATTTTGTGGAAACAGATTATTTCCCCATCCATTCTTTAAACGCACTATTTTTCAGACGGCTGACGGTTATCTGTTCTTGTGCGGGAATGGTGAGGTGGACGATGAGCTTGCCGCCGAAAAAGTCCTCGAACGACTGAACAGCCTTGATGTTTGCGATATATTTTCTGTTAAGACGGAAAAAGTCGTCTTTCGAGAGTTCTTCTTCGAGTTGCTCCAGCGAGAAGTTTACAATATGTTCTTTCTTCGCAAATGTCACGGCAAACGTGATTTTGTTTTCACTGTAGAAATATGCTATATCATTGACATCGAGTCGGGTATATGCTGAATGGCCTTGAATCAAAAAGCGGGTGCGGTATTTTTTCTCGCCGTTGCGGATTACATCGAGCAATTCTTTGTAAACGCCGTCTTTCTGAAGGTTTTTCGGGTTGGTAATGGATTCAAATTTTTTGATTGCCTGTTCAAGTTCCGAATCTTTCAGTGGTTTGAGCAAATAATCTATACTCATCACCTTGAAGGCTTGAATGGCGTATTCGTCGAAAGCGGTGGTAAAAATTATCGGACATGTTATTTCAACTTTGTCGAAAATGGAAAAACTGATGCCATCGGCCAGTTGGATGTCCATAAAAATCAAGTCTGGCTGAGCGTTTTCCTTAAAATAACTCACAGCGGATTTAACACTGTCGAATGTGTGCGAGATTGTCCAGTCGGGACGAAGCTGTAGCAACATTCCTTGCAACAGTTTCACATTGTAGTCTTCGTCTTCAATTATAATCACTTCCATAGAAATACGTTTTTTAATTTATATCAATGGTATAGACACAATAAAATTCGTACTGCTCTGATTTACTGATACTTGCCTATCTGTGAGTATTTTGTATCGTTTCGTTATATTTCCCAATCCTTTTTTCGTGGAAAATACAGTTTCTTTCTTGTTGAGGTTGTTTTCCACAATCAGCATATCCCGATTGGTGTAGATGTGGATGTTGAGTGGTTCGCTTTTCGACGCGATGTTGTGTTTCAGGGCGTTTTCAACCAAAATCTGCAATCCAAGCGGCACCAACGATTTCCCCAACAGTTCGTCGGGAATGTTGAACATAACATTGAGCCCGTCGCCGATACGTTCCTTGTGCAACGCCACAAACGATTTCACAAACTGCAATTCTTCGGAGAGCGTCACAAGGTCTTTGTCTTTGCTCTGCAACACGTAGCGGTAAATGTCGGTGAAATTCTGCGTGAATTCGTAGGCTTTGTCTTTGTCGTAAAGAATCAGCGATTTCAATACCGAAAGGTTGTTGAATAGAAAATGTGGATTTACTTGTTCCACCAGAGCCTGGTATTCAATCGCACTTTGCGCGTGACGCAAATTTTCAATTTCGTGCTGCGATTGGATGTATGTTTGCAAAACACGCAACAATGTGATAGTCAATATTATAAAAATAATGAAAATCAACGTGAATATGGATGAAAGTTCCACTATAGGATTGAAAGCAATTTCTTCGCCTTCAACCAAGGGCAACAGCAAAAAAATTGCAATAATGATGAGCGTAATGTTCATCAGAAGAAGCAGAACAAACTGATATTCTTTGATTTTCTGCGAGCCGTATTTCGATACGAGATAGTTGAACAACACGTTAATTTCGGTAATCACCACAAAGGCGATACTATACGAAACATAGGGCATTCGGAGTTCGTGTGTATCGAAAATGTTTGCTGTCATAAACAGAAACAGAAAACCGATGAGCGAAATGAACAAGATTCGGAACAAACAGCTCCACGGTTTGTATGAGATAATATCAGTAATGAATGTAAGTTCTTTTATTGTCATAGAGTTTCAATTGTTTCCGTATGCTTTGCAAGTCAAAGTTAGGAATTTTGCAAATGCAAAAAAGGGAAATTTCGACTAAACTTTTCAAGGAAATACGCCGAAGCGGTCATAACTGATGCTGAAATGCGATTATTTTCCAATAATTTGCAAAAAACTATTACCGCACAATGGGAACCATTGCCACAAAGTGGCACGCTGTGCCGGCCAGCACGAAGAAATGCCAGATTACGTGGAACCACGGGCGCTCTTTTTTTGAATAGAAATAAGTTCCAACCGAGTAGAAAACGCCTTCGGCAATGATGAAACAAATTTGGAACGCCGAAAGTTTTTCGTACACTGGTTTTGCCGCAAACAGCACCGACCAGCCCATTATCAGGTAGATGGTGAGAGACAGTTTTGGATATTTGCCGAGCGCGACAATTTTGTAAATGATTCCCGCCAAGGCAACCGCCCAAATGATGACGAAAAATACTTTTCCCAACGTGCCGCCAACCACCGCCAACCACACGGGCGTATAGGAAGCCGCAATCAACACGTAAATATTTGCGTGGTCGAAATGGCGGAGAAGCAGCTTTGTTTTTGGATTCACTACCCAATGGTACAAAAACGAGGCTAAATACAACACAAAAAATCCAATGGAGAAAATCACCATCGAAATTCCCACATCGGTGTTTTTCTGGAAACCGTTAGCTATTACATACCAGCCAGCAGGAATTGCTAAAATTGCGCCTAATAAATGCGTGAGCGCGTTTGCTTTTTCTACAGAAGTTCGTTGTAAGTTTTGTTCGTCCATCTCTAACATTTTGGGTCACAAAAGTAATAAAAAATGAAACGATATGGTATTATTCTATGCCAATATATTTGTGGGTTTGCAGTGACAATCGCCAATGGGGGTGATTTAGAATGTATTGCACCGTATCGGCGGTGTTTTTGCACGAACACGGTTGCAGAAACCAATGGCTTGCGTTGATTTTCCCGCGCCACGGCTCCACATCTTCGCCAGTAAACACAAGTTTCAGTTCATCGGCTTGATTTACAATGGTTTTGTCCCATACTTTTGGCGAAACGGTTACCCAATCTATGTTTTTGGGAAGTTCGTGCGTTCCATTCGTTTCGATGGCGACTTTTTTGCCGTTCCGATGCAAAAGTTCAATGAGGTGTTCGGATGCTTGCAGGCTTGGTTCGCCGCCAGTGAGAATAACCCAATCAACCGAGTGTTTTGCCACCGCGTCGGCAATTTCTTCGTCCGACATCAGTGTAAACGGGTGATGGTTGGTGTCGCAGAAAGCGCAGGCGAGGTTGCAGCCCGAAAACCGCACAAACACCGCCGCCGTTCCCGTGTGGAAGCCTTCGCCCTGTAGGCTGACGAAAATCTCGTTTATTTTGTTGGTGTGTGTCATTCCTCGTAATGCGTAGTGTCGGCAATTCCCGCAAGGGCAAAAGCCTCTTTGCGTTCGCGGCAGGTGCCGCATTTGCCGCAGTGGATTTGTTGACCTTTGTAGCAGCTCCACGTATGCGTGTAGTCAACGCCGAGCGAAACGCCCCGTTTCACAATGTCGGCCTTGCTGAGATGCGTATAGGGTGTGTCAAGCGTAATGCCCTCGTATGTGCCAGCCTCGATGGCTTTGCCCATGGCTTCGGCAAATTGCGGGCGGCAATCGGGATAGATGGCGTGGTCGCCGCTGTGGTTTGCCATCATCACGTGGAGCAACCCGTTGGTTTCTGCTAATCCTGCTGCAATTGCCAACATAATGCCGTTGCGGAACGGCACCACTGTTGATTTCATGTTCTCGTCGTCGTAGTTTCCTTCGGGAATTGCATCGGCGCCTTGCAGCAACGAACTTTGGAAATAGTCTTTCATAAACGAAAGAGGAATAGTTATATGCTTTATTCCCAATTGTTTACAATGATATTCCGCAAACGGAATTTCCTTGTCGTTGTGGTTGCTTCCGTAGTGGAACGAAACGGCGAGGGCAATCCTGTCTTGATATTCGTACAGCATGGTTGTGCTGTCGATTCCTCCCGAAAGAATCAATACCGTGTCCTTTGCCATTGCTATATGGTTTTGTTCATGTGCGCCAACAGACGTTGGTTTTTGAATTCCGTGTGGTTTTCGTCGGCATAGTTCGCAAACGGATAGATGGAAATGCCGCCACGTGGCGTAAAGATTCCAACCACTTCGAGATAGCGAGGTTGCATAACCTTTACCAGATCCTTCATAATAATGTTGATGCAGTCCTCGTGGAAATCGCCGTGGTTGCGGAAGCTGAACAGATACAGCTTGAGCGATTTGCTTTCCACCATTTGTTTGTCGGGAATGTAGTTGATGGTGATTTTTGCAAAATCAGGTTGCCCAGTTTTTGGGCAAAGCGTGGTAAATTCCGGACAGTTCAACGTCACAAGGTAATCGTTTTCCTGATGCTTGTTGACAAACGTTTCCAAAAGTTCCGGGGAATAATTTGTGGGATACTGCGTTTGTGCGCTTCCCAACTGGCTTACGCCTTGTAATTCGTCACTTGTTCTACTCATTGTTTTTAGGTTTGTAGAGGAAAAACTTAAAGCTCTAATCGTTGGCAAATATAGTTTATTTCTGAGAAATCAAATAGTTACGGAGAAAATAAATGTCGTTCGTCTATTATTTCTTGATAAGGGAACGGTAGTTGCAATTTTTTCCCAAAAAATAACTTTGTCGTGCAGTCTTTTTGTTATTTTCGGACTATAAGAATAAATATTTCTTGACCTCGGTGGAGATTACTCGGTTGATACAACGATGCAGGCAGGGAGACACGGAAGCTCTCGGGGAATTGTATAGGTCATACGCCAAGGATTTGAGCGGCGTATGCCATCGCTATTTTTCCGATAAGCAGACAATCAACGATGTACTGCACGATTCGTTTGTGGTTATTTTCTCTTCGCTCGACAAATTGCACGATGACAGCAAGGCCGAGACTTGGATGAGGTCGATAACGAGAAATGTGGCATCGAAACACAAGGATTTTTTAAAAGCCCATAGAACTGTGGCGTTTAATGAAACGAGCAGTAACGCACCCTTTGACGATGAATTTCAAGAGGAGACGAAATATCTCTCAATGGACGAGTTGATGGCTTTGATTGACAAACTGCCCGAAGGATATGGGAAAGTGTTTCGGTTAGCTGTGTTCGAAGGTTTGTCGCACAATGAAATTGCCGCTATGCTTAATATCGAGCCACATTCTTCGTCGTCGCAGTTGGCACGGGCGAAAAAACTGCTCCGCAAAATGATTCAGCAATATTGGGCTGTGCTTTTGTTGTTCCTGATTCCCGTTGCGCTCCTTTTGCTCCGCAAGGAAAATCCCGCTACCGATGACGAAACTCCTATTGTGGTAAATCATTCCGATACACCTCCTACACAACCTACGGAACAAAACCAAGAGCCTGAGGTTGTTGTTCAGCAGCCAACGCAAAAAACTACCGACCGTGCCAACGTTACGCAACATTCTGTCGTTGACACACCAGTAGATTATGCACTAATTGATACTTCGATCGCTGTGGTATCCCAAGATGTAAGCGCACCCGACACGTTGCTGCTCAATGGTCAACCTTCCGATACAATTCAATTTATTCAGAAAATGGTTGAAACGCCGTATTACGACCGTGCCGACATATTCCCCGAAAAAACTGTCCTCGTTGGCGACAAAACCGATGCACACAAATGGTCGTTAGGCGTTGCATACACAGGAAGTTTTAACGAACAGACAATTAACACCGCAAAAGAAGAAACAAGTGATTTTGATAAGGCATCAAATTCAAGAGAAGATATATTACAGAATGACATTAAGCCTATTACGTTGGCATTATCGTTCCGCTATAAACAGGGCAGACGATTCGCATTAGAATCGGGGGTAAGTTACATCCGACGAGTTTCTGAAATGAAATGGATTAATAGTGTTTTTGCTTTCTACAAACCAACGAATGTTTCCCATTATCTTGGTTTGCCAATAAAAGGAATTTACACTTTGGCATCAGGCAAGCGATGGAGTCTGTATGGAGACCTTGGCATAACAATGGGAATTCCTGTAAAAACACAAACTTACGTAAGTGGCATTACCCGCAGCGAGGCAGAACAACTCAATTTGACGGCACCTCATGCGTCGTGGATGTGGTTCCCAAACGTGGGTTTGGGTGTTCAATACAAACTTACGAAAAACATTGGCATTTATGCGGAACCAAGCGTGAATTACTATATTTCTACATCTGACAGAATTAAACATCCATTTGCGGTTTCATTACCATTGGGAATAAAATTTCTTTGGTAGTTGTGCAGTCTTTTAATATTTTTTGGACTATATAAGCAAAACAAAGGGGGAAAATGTATCTTTGTGAATTAACGGATTTAGTAAATAATTGTATAGTAGTAATTTATAAAAACTCATTATTATGAAAAAAGTATTTTTATTTGTGGTAATGTCGCTGGTGGGAATTGCCACTTTTTCGCAAAATCCTTGGCAATTCAATGCTGAAGCAAAAGAAATTCAGATTAAATACAATCCGTATGGAATGTATGATGATGCGTGGACGTCTGTTCAGTGGCAGGCGAGCTGCAGAAGTGTTTTGATTGACGCAGTGGAAGCAGAAACTGGAAGTCGGGATTGGACTCCGCAGGTGGGACAAGGGTTCCTTGTAAGAATCACGGGCGTTGCAAACAACACAGGTCGTGCACACATGGCAATTGCCGACAGCCGTGAAGAAACTGATTGGTTTACATTGTTGTCGGAAACATGGCTGGAAGTTCCAGTAACGAAAGGAGAACCGTTTGTTTTGGAAGGTACCATATTTTTGGATAATGTGACTCATAGTGCTCAGGGGTTAGAAGTTGAAGGCGGCTTGAGTGCAGCAGAATTGTTTTTGGGGTTTACGTATGACGGAAAATCTTCCGATGAAGGCTTCAATGCTGAAGAACCTTTTACGATTTCCGATGCAACCATGAACATATTGTTCTCCGAAACAGTTGAAGTTGAAAATCCGATGGTTGTAGCCTACGAAAAACAACTTGAAGGGTTGGATAGCTATCAATACCAATCGGCTACAGAAAGTAATGTAACTTTTGACGATGTGTATTCGTCTGCTTTCGTAAACGTTTCGTTTACGGGGAAAGCCCTTGCCGACATGGGAAAAATCTCATATATGTTGGCAGAATATTCATATAGAAATCTTCGTACTTCTCCGCTGGCAACGTCCGAAGCAATCGCTTTTGCCGAAAATGTCCAAAGTGGGGATGTTGTAACCGCTCATTTTTCGTTCCCATTGAATAAGACCAATCTCATAAAATACGACAATGAAGGGTATATGATTTTCCCATATATGGGAGATTGTATTTTGGCAGAATCTGCGGAAAATGCCACGGCATTGTATTTCGAAAATGCCAGCATTTCTGTTGATATGACCGATAAACCCAAATATCAAATTCCAGATGGATTAATTTCGGAAGATGACTATGTGGATGCCGACGACGAAGTAATTGTTGAAGCAGAACGGGCAGAAGCATTTTTTACAATGCCAATCAACGAAGGTGCTGAATCTTACACACTTACTATTAAACACCATGGAGAAACTGTCTGTTCGCTTACGTTCAATGCGCAAGGACAGTTGGCAAATATAGATTTTTCAGATGCTGCGGATTGTGAACTCAAATCGGATGTTTTGGCATATCAGTTTACCGTAACAGGACTTTCGGAAGGAACATCGTATGGTTACAACTTCAAAGCCCTTGACAACAACAAGATTGTGCTTAAAGAATACGAAGGTGAGTTTACCACAAAAGAAGGCGCTTCAAGTGACAGCGGAGAAACTTATGCTACTGCAATCACCGAGGTTTCCAATACTTCATCGGTTACGATTGCCAACCGTCAAGTCATTGTGGACGGTGAGGCTCCAGCATTCGTAGTAACCGTTTCCGGACAAAAAATTGCAAATGCAAACCTAAAGACAGGCGTGTATTTTGTAGTAGTCAACGGGGAAATGGTTGGTGTTTCGATACAATAAATACCGTAATTAGTTGAGAGACGAGAGTAATTCAAAAATTTATAGTAAATCATTTATAAAAATTAAGATTATGAAAAGAGGGAACATTTTTCGAGTATTGATAGTTGCAGTTTTTGGTGTTGTAATGATTTCGTGCAACAAAAACGATGAACCAGCAGAGTCGAGAGATCCTAATAGCTACTACTCGGTTGTGAAAATGAAACAGGATTACACACAGTATGCTATGGGAATAGAAAACGAAAAGAAAAATTTTGTTCAACCAATAACACCGCTGGGATTAGAAAATAAGTTTCTGCAATTGAACAATGGCTATTGGGTAACGACATATGGAAAATCATTAGATGGCAGAGAAGTCGTTACAGATATTTCGTTGGAAGAATATGAAAAATTATACGAAGAATATGCAGAAACAAATTTAGACAAACTCCGTGATACGCTGTATTCAAGAATCATAGATAGAGAGCCTTTTGAGGAACTATATTCTGTATCTAAAAAAGACTTTTCGATTAAGGGCGGTCCAGATATTGACAAAATCAACGCCTTGATAGAATCTGGCGAATTCTTTACGTATGAAGGAGTGGAGAGGGAGAAGTAACTTGGTTATTACAAACAGATTCCTCCCGTAGCGATAGCGAAGGGAGGAATGACGAGGTTGGGGGAAAATGAAAGTGAGGGAAGAAGAAATTTTGCTTTGCAAAATTTCTTCTTCCCTCTCCTTTTCTCTTTAATACGAACGTATTCCCGAACGAAGTGAGGGATCTCATCGGGTCTTTTTACTTTTTATTCTCATTGACCCATTTTTCAATAAGAATGGTAATCTGCGAAACGAACTCCACGCTACGAGGATAAAGTAAATTAGCGGTTTCCTTATCGTGGGTTAAAAAGTCTTCGTAGTCGCCAGCTGTGCGTTTGGAATACAACAAACTGTAAAATTTCCCTTGTTCTTGAGGAATTTTACCAGTCAAAACAAAATGAAGTCCTAACTGTTGTCGAACTCCCTCGTGTGATTTTACTTGAATTTCGTTAGCAATCAATAACGCACTGGCAGCATAGAAACACGCATAATACATACGATTCACCGCAGTGTTATAAAATCCGTTTTCAATATGGCTTTGAACCTCCGCCAATGTGGTTTTGGCGTTTCCTAGTCTATAAGTTACAATATCAATCCGTTCTTCTTTTGTCATAATGCAACGCCTTCTCTTTCAATGTTTTCGTATAGTGGTGTTTTGCGTGTCCCCCATGTTTGTTTTGGCATAATAATGGGATTTATTGCTATCCCGTGCTGTAATTCAATAGGATAAAGCACAGAAAAAATTTGTTCTTCGTCGGCAAGGCTCACTTGACTTAAATCCAATAAAATTAATAAATCAATATCGGAATTGTTGCGGGCATCGCCACGAGCTTCGGAACCAAACAAACGAACATCCATTGAATATGGGAGTGTTTGCAAGGCTGTTTTTATTGACGCTGTGACATTTTTCCGTACCATAACAAATTTTTTTTTCAAAGATATACAGATTTTCTTTGTTTTGCAAGACTTTTTCTTTGCTCTCACTTACACGCAAAATTCTTTCGCCGCCGAAATAAATGGAACAGATAGATTTTGATTTATGTGTATAGGAGGGGATAAAATAAATCCTACGTAAATCACTTATTCCAAATGAGTAAAATACTAAAATTCACATGTTGAAGACAAAAAATTCTGTGCCTATAAATTTGAATTGACAGATATTTTTACTTTTGTTAATCAAAAATTAAGTGTTATGAAAAGAATAGCAATTATAGGATACGGAAACATTGGAAAATACGTGTTGGAAGCGTTGGAAGTCGCTCCAGATATGGAAATTGCGGGCGTTGTCCGTCGCTCGGTTTCGGGTGAAATGCCTTTGGAGTTGACTCCCTACAAAGTGGTAACCGATATAAAAGAACTTGGAAAAGTTGACGGTGTGATTCTTGCCACTCCGAGCCGCAGCGTTGAGGAAAATGCGAAGAAATATCTTGCAATGGGTATCAACACTGCCGACAGTTTCGACATTCACGGAAATATTTGGGATTTGCATGAATCGCTTGGCGCAGTTGCAAAAGCAAACAAGTCGGTGGCAATTATTTCGGCTGGGTGGGACCCAGGAAGCGATTCTGTGATTCGTACATTGTTGCAGGCCGCTGCTCCTAAAGGTCTTACGTGGACAAACTTCGGTCCGGGTATGAGTATGGGACACTCGGTGGTTGCACGTTCTAAAAAAGGTGTGAAAAATGCACTTTCAATGACAATGCCGCAAGGCGCTGGCGTTCATAGCCGTATGGTTTACGTGGAATTGGAAAACGGTTTCACCGCTCAACAAGTGTACGACGAACTGAAAGCCGACGACTATTTTGCTCACGACGAACTTCACGTGATTCCTGTTGACAGCGTTGACAACTGCCGCGATATGGGACACGGCGTTTTGTTGGAAAGAAAAGGCGTGTCGGGAAAAACACAAAACCAACGTTTCAAATTCGAAATGACAATCAACAACCCGGCTCTTACTGCACAGATTTTGGTTGGTTCTATCCGTGCCACGTTCAAACAGCAGCCAGGAGCATACACAATGCCTGAAGTGCCTATGATGGATTTGTTGCCGGGCGACAAAGAACAATTGATTCGTTCGTTAGTATAACATTTTGCTCATTATACTATTGTGAAAGCATCTCGGTTTCGGGATGCTTTTTTATTTCATCGTCAGTCGTGCCAGATAATCATAATGGTCGCCTTCCAAAATCATTTCGCAGGCGTATCCGTTTTGTTCGGCGTAAAACGAAATGGTTGCAAAATCCACATACAGCCACGGGAAAGGCGTTGCCTTAATCCGCCGATAACGCATGGAATACACCACTTCGCCGTAGTAATCGCCGTTTAGGTCGATACAACACGAGCCGTCGTCGTCGGTAAACATATAAATCAAATCCGACGAATCGAACAAAATTTGTCCGTTCGGATTCAGTAATTTCTTGCATTGTGAGAAAAATCGCGGCAAACCGGCAATAGAACCGCAAATGCCGATACCGTTCATAAGAAATAGCAGTGTGTCGAATTTTTGTCCTTGCAAGTCGTAAAAATCCTGTTCCTCAATGTTTTGCACGCCACGCGCCTTCATCACTTCCACCGACAAACGGGAATTTTCAACCGCAGTTACTGTTTTTCCTTGACTCTGCAAATACAATGAATGGCAACCCGCTGCCGCTCCTACATCAAGAATGCTGCCGTTAGCCAACGAGAGCGCCTGTTGCTCCATTTTGGGCATTTCGTCCCACGTGCGGAACAAATACGGCACGGGAAATTCCTCCTCGGTGGTGTATTGCGTAGCCGACAGCAATTTCGCCAATTTCCTATGGTTGAAAAAGTCCGAAATCGCTTGTCCCATTGGGTCGTTTTCTGGTTCTATTATCATTTTTGCTGTTTTATGCCACGAAAATAACATTTTTTGTGGTTTACACAACCACGTGCTGCAACCGCCGATAGTCACGCAATACATCAAAAGTTGATGATTTCTCGCTATGAATCAACTGTTTGGCAACTTCAACAACGGAACGTTTTTGAAATCCATTCTGACAGGAGAAATTCAAAAATTTAAATACCAAAAATCCATTGAACCATTGGAAAAATCGTTTTCGGAATTGTTCTTCGGAAGCTGTATTATGTTGAATTTCAATAATTTTCTGTTTAAAATCATCGAATTGTAAAAATTTCTGGAAACAAGTATTCAATGAGTTGTAGGTCTCCCTAAGTTCCTGTTTCCCGCAGTTTTGAAAGAGTGGAATTTTTGAAAAGAAATCTTGTAAAACGTCAAAACTTTCCATTGGGTACGTCAGCAAATTCTGTCCGTTTTGCTGCAACGTGGCGACTGCGGTTCCTGTGCCAAACGGCACTCGGTCTGAGGCTCGCGGCGAGGGCATCACAAGCGTGGTGTTTATTTCACCAACCGTTTCGGTTTGAAATACTTTTTGCAAAAAATAAAAATCTTCGCCAGCCTGCCGTTTGTTCATTCCGCCTTGTCGGCAATAGGTTTTTGCGCGAACGGAAAAACACGACCCAACCGTGTGGAACGCATACGGGAAACTGATTCGTTTCAGTTGTTCCACATAATAGCGCATATAGAGTTCGTATTGCAGAATAGCCTCATTTTCAGTTGATTGATGTGCGAATGCAATGGTTGCCGCGTCAATGTTTGCGTTCTTTTGATAAAATTCTTCGATGGCAACTAAATAATTCGGTGCCACCAGCGTGTCGGCGTCGCACGACACGATTATGCCGTCGGGATTGTTGATTTGGGCAAAACGATGCGTGGCTTCGTCCATCGCCACCTTGCGTGCATAGCCTACACCAGCTTGTTTTTGTGGTATGTCGAACGTTTTTATTGGAATGATTTTCAACGATTTAGAAGAGTATTTCAAACAAAATGTGCTCAGGGCATCCAGTGTTTTTTGATTCTGTGTTTTCACTTCAGTTGAAGCGTGTTCGCCGTGGTTCACCACGACAAGGATTTCCACGTCGCAATGTGGCTTTTCGCATGCACAAATCGAGTTGATTGTGTGCAGAATATCGGGCTCGAAATAACACGGAATCGTCACAATTATGCCAAGTTGCTTGCTTACAGGCTCGTTTATGCGTTTTTCAAACGCTTCGAAGCGGGAAAAATATGTCTCGAAAATCGATGGCATCAGATGGCAAATATTGACAATGCGTTTTCGGTCGTGATGGCGGCAACTTCCTCAACCGAGCAATTCCAAATCGAAGCCAATTTTTCGGCAACCAACGTCACGTAGCTGGGTTCGTTGCGTTCGCCACGATGTGGAACGGGCGTAAGATACGGGTCGTCGGTTTCCAGCACAATTTTGTCGCGAGGAACAGCCTTCACCACTTCGTCCAAATGCGAAGTTTTGAATGTTAGTACGCCGCCTATGCCAATGTGGAAGCCCATTTCAATAACTTTAAATGCTTCTTCCTTCGAGCCGGGAAAACAATGGAAAATGCCCGAAAATTTTTGGCTCGGCAAATTTCGAAGCTCGCGATACGTTTCGTTGAACGCCTTCCGAACATGTATCACAATCGGAAGATTTCGTTCCTGTGCCACAGCAACTTGCTGTGTAAAAACCTCTATTTGTTCGGCAAGAAATGTTTTGTCCCAATACAAATCAATGCCAATCTCGCCAATGCCAACAATGTTCCGCTTTGGCAATTCCGCAAAAAAAGCGTCAAGTTCCGATTGGAAATTTTCGTTTACCGAGGTTGGATGCACGCCAAGCATTGGAAAACAGTGTTCAGGATATTGTTCCGCAACGGCAAACATCTGATTTCGTGACGAGGAGTCAATGTCGGGAAGAATCATTTTCTCCACGCCCATTGAAACCGCACGACGGATAACTTCGTCGCGGTCGGAATCGAATGCTTCGTCATATACGTGGCTGTGGGTGTTTACAATTGATTGAGAATTGACAATTGAGGATTGAGAGTTATTCTTCATCATCTTCGAGATTTATGGTGTCTTCTTTGCCAGCTACCAGCAGCACAAATTCTCCTTTGGGTTGTTTTTCCTGAAAATGCTTGATGACGGTTGGAATACTGCCACGCACAACTTCTTGGTACACTTTTGATATTTCGCGCACTACCGCCACATTTCGTTCTCCGATAAATTCCTGAATTTGTGTAAGCGTTTTGATGATTCTGTGAGGCGATTCATAAAAAATGATTGTCCGTGTTTCGTCCTTCAGCCCAATTAGACGGCTTTGGCGGCCTTTTTTGTGGGGTAAGAAACCTTCAAAACAAAATCTGTCGGTTGTGAAACCGCTCATCACAAGAGCTGGCACAAAAGCCGTGGCTCCAGGCAAACATTCCACTTCGATGTCGTTTTCAATGCAATGTTTTGTGATTAAATATCCCGGGTCGGAAATCGAAGGTGTGCCGGCATCCGAAATCAGTGCGGTGAGCGAATTTTCGCGGATGCAGTCGAGGGTGCGGTCGAGCGTGGCGTGTTCGTTGAATTTATGATGCGCCATCATACGGGTTTCTATGCCAAAATGTTTCAGCAAATTGCCCGACGTGCGGGTATCTTCGGCAAGAATCAAGTCTGCTTGTTTCAGCACTTCCACCGCGCGAAATGTCATATCCTGCATATTCCCGACAGGAGTCGGAACGACAACCAATTTTCCCATACTATAAATATCTTCGTTCCACTATTGCTAAAAAGTCCTGAACATCAGCATTTTCAAAATCCCAATCGAATTCTTTCTTCAAATATTCAATTGCTTCGTAGAAATTCGGTAATCCATTCAGCACGGCGATTGTGTTTTCAAACAAATCCTGGTTGCGGTTGAACAACACGTATCTGTAGCGCACACGGTCGTTGATGCCAATTGCGCCCATAATTTCCGCAATTGGTTTTTTGCCCAATTTTGTTCCCAAATCGGTCACTTGTTTTGGCGTGAAAACTTCCCGTTTTGTTGTTTGTTCTTCAATAGGCTCGGGCGTTGGCTCAGGCTGAGAAACCTCCTCTACTTTTGGTTCAGGGATTTGTTCCTCCTGAACAGGCTCGTCTTTAACTGACAGAACATCAATGATTTGTTCCTCGGCAGGAGCTTGTTCCTTCGCTGTTTCCACGACAGGTTTTTCCGTTGGTTCAACACCATTTTTGTCGGGGACAACTTGTTTCAGTTCCGACAGCAAATCGTACAATTCCCGTGTTTTCTGCAATAAAATATCGATTTCGATGGCTGGGATAACCAACTGTGAATCATACGCTTGCACATATCGGTTTACATCAGCGGCACGCTTTTGGATTTCAACAAGATTTTTGTCCATACGTTCTATTTTGTACAAATGTAAGGAAATAATTCAAATGTTTTTGTGATTTCTTGCACGCTTTTCGTAAAAATCATTTTACAAACAACGAAAAATACTATCTTTGCCACAGTTAAACGAAATGTAAAGATATGAAAGCAAAAATAGCAGTTCTTCCTGGTGATGGTATAGGACCGGAAATAATGGAGCAGGGCGTGGCAGTGATGCAGGCCGTTTGTAAGAAATTCGGACATGAATTTTCATATACGAATGCGATTTGTGGTGCCGATGCAATTGATAAAGTTGGCGACCCGTTTCCTGAAGAAACGTTCAAAATTTGTATGGATGCCGACGCAGTGTTGTTCGCATCGGTTGGCGACCCAAAATTCGACAACAATCCAAACGCAAAAGTTCGTCCAGAACAAGGTTTGTTGGCTATGCGTAAAAAACTTGGGTTGTTTGCAAACATCCGCCCAGTGCAGACATTCGACTGTTTGGTACACAAATCGCCTTTGAAGGAAGAATTGGTGAAAGGAGCTGATTTCATCTGCATCCGCGAACTTACTGGCGGTATGTATTTTGGCGAGAAAAAAGAAGGCGACGATGTTGCATACGATACGAATTACTACACTCGTAAAGAAGTGGAAAGAATTTTGAAAGTCGCGTACGATTATGCCCGTAAACGCCGTAAACATTTGACGGTGGTTGATAAAGCTAATGTATTGGCATCGAGCCGTTTGTGGAGAAAAATTGCACAAGAAATGGCTCCGCAATATCCTGATGTGACAACAGATTTTATGTATGTTGACAACGCTGCAATGCGTATGATTCAGGAACCACGTTTCTTCGATGTGATGGTGACAGAAAACACATTTGGCGATATTCTTACCGACGAAGGTTCTTGTATTACTGGTTCTATGGGCTTGTTGCCATCGGCTTCCACAGGCGAGCATACTCCAGTGTTTGAGCCAATCCACGGAAGTTGGCCACAGGCAAAAGGATTGAACATTGCAAATCCGTTGGCACAGATTCTTTCGGTGGCAATGTTGTTCGAGTATTTTGATTTGAAAGAAGAAGGTGCGCTTGTCCGCAAAGCTGTTGATGCTTCGCTTGATACGAATGTGCGTACTCCTGAGATTCAAGTTGAAGGCGGTGCAAAATACGGAACCAAGGAAGTTGGTGCGTGGATAGTTTCGTACATCGAAAAAGCATAATTTTTTTCATACCATAATTTTGATTGGAAGGAGTGGCTGTGACAGTCGCTCCTTTTTTTGTTGTTTGTCATTGTTGGCTGAGCTTGTCGAATCCATAACTCCTAATTCATAACCCATAAACATTGTGCATTATGCATTATGAATTGTGAATTAACCCATAAATCATAAATATAGTTAGGGATTTTTCTTTTTAAATTGTCATACATATTGAAATAATTTATACCTTTACGGGCTTTTAATATGTAACAAAATAAAAGAGTTATGAAAAAATATGTGATTAAATTAGTTACGCTTCTTGTAAGCGTTGTATTGTGTAACGGCGCATTTGCCCAGATAAACTCTGGTAAAGGTGCGGTGCCTTTTGGCAGCAACACGCAATACAATTATGGTATTATGCCAACGAACTTGCCGACTGGAGGTACGTATGGACGTTCGCAAAAGGCGGCTGATGCGTACAACGCATGGAAAAATGCGTATGTTGCAAGTTGTGGTTCGACCTATCGAGTAAAATTCGATGATGGTAATTCTACTGTGTCTGAAGGTATTGCCTATGGTATGTTGCTTTCGGTATATGCCGACGATAAAGGTTTGTTTGATGGCCTTTGGGGGTATTATCAGGCAAACAAGAACGGTAACGGCGTGATGAACTGGAAAATTGGTGGTTGTAGTGGCGTTACTGGTCAAAATGGTGCCACCGATGCCGAACTCGACGTTGCAATGGCGCTTGTGATTGCTTCGGAACAATGGGGCGGCACGTATGCTGCGACAGCAAAAGCGTTTATCCAAACAATCAAACGTACCGAAATGAATGGCGACGGTCAAACGTTGAACGGTGATGCGTGGGGTAACACAAACACTTGTCGTAACCCGAGTTACTTTGCTCCTGCATATTATAAGGAATTCGCTAAAGTTGATACCGATAATGGCAAGTTTTGGGGTGAAACCGCAATTTCCGCTTCCGATAAGGTGTTGAAGGCTAACCGAAATAGCACTTCTGGTTTGGTAAGTAACTGGTGCGATAATTCTGGTTCGGAAAACACCTGTGGTAACACTGGTTCTGGTGCAAATGGTTATGGAGCCGATGCTTGTCGTAACCCATGGCGTATGGCTGTTGACTATTTGTGGCACGGTAACGATGCGTCAAGTGCGGCAAAAGATATAAATGCCTTGTTGACGAAATTTGTGAGTGGCTACGAAAACCAAATGAAAGGTCCATTCTCTCAACGTAATGTTTCAAACCCAAGTGGTGGTTCATACATCAATGGTTCTTACTCAACATTTGCATTGCCTCCAATGACTTCGTCATCGGCACAATCAAGTTTGAATAAATGTTATTCTTCTGTTGCTGGTTTGCAAGATGTTGACGCATACTTCAACTCAACAATCCGTTGTATTTCGTTGTTTGTGTTGACTGGAAACTTCTGGGCTCCTGGAGCTTCGGGATTCGTGTTCCCACCTTCGGTTTCTACTGCTGAAACTGACGCTGATGGTGTGACAATCACGTTAACTATGACCCAAACAATGAAATCGGGCACTTCTTCTGGCTCAAACTTCACTGTATATTATAATGGTACGGCTCAATCAGGAATTGTATCGGCTGTAACGGTTAACAGCGACAAGACAGTTGACCTTACGTTGTCAACTCCTCCACAACCAGGCCAAACAATCATGTTGTCGTATAATGGTGAAGGTGGTATCAAATCAGCAGAAGATGCTGAACTTGAAGCATTTACAAAAATTGAGGTTTTGAATATGCTTGCTGGTAACGAAACTATCCTCGACGATTGCGAAGATGGCAATGAGTTCAATAATGTGGGTGGTATTTGGTTCTCATTCGATGATTCTCCTGACCAAACAAAAGCATGTAAGCCAGGAACCACGAGTTCTATATCTCCATTGTCAAGCCGAAACAACCCATTACAAATGGATTCTCCGGGATATGATGGAGCGGGATATGCGGTTCATGCAACATATAAATTAGGTTCGAATTACACTCCATATAATGGCGGCTCGTGTGCAAGTTGGACAAACCCTGCTTACGTAGGTATTGGTACATGGGTTGATGATGATGAATCAAACACAATGGACTGGACTCATGGTACAGGTGTAACATTCTGGTACAAAGGTCCTGCGTGTACATTCCAAATTATTATTTCGGAAGTTACAGATTACTGTTTCCATAAATATGATGTTTCAGCATGTAATAATTGGACAAAAATAACGGTAAAATGGAATGAGTTGTCACAGCCAACGTGGGGTACAGCAATTGATTTTAGTGCGAAACACGTTCAAAAATTGCAGTGGCAGTTTGAAACTGGAACAACAGGTGATGCTGGCGCAAGAGGTGATATTTGGATTGACGAAGTTCATATTTTGGGTATGCCTCCTGAAAAATTGGAGGGTTTGACAATTCAACCTATTTCAGATGCTGATTTGGAAGACGATCATTATTATAAAAACATTGACCCGAAAAAAATTCCTATCGCTGAGGGTAAAAAAGGTGATACATTATATTTAGAAGCACTTCCAACTCCTGATTATGCGTCTTATCCAGTAACATTCTGGTCGTCATCTGACGAGGATGTTGTAACGGTTGACTATCGTGGTCGTGTGCTTGGTGTTGGCTATGGCGAGGCTACAATTACTGCCCGTTCAAAAATGCACCAAGATATTTCAACAACTTATACGGTAAAAGTTCCTGCTCCGTCAGTTTATCCTACGGCAATTGATTTTGAAGAGGATGCGTATGAAGTGGGAGTGGGAGAAACGACAACAATTATTCCGACATTTACGCCTCAAAACACAAACGAAACGGCGCTGGCGTGGAAATCTTCGGATGTGACAAAGGCTACGGTTTCGTCATCGGGTGTGGTAACCGGTATTTCTGAAGGAACGGTTGAAATTACTGCTACAAGCGTTGAAAAAACGAATGTTAAGAAAACCGTTACGGTAACGGTTAAGAATAAATCTGTCGCATTGGAATCTATTTCCGCAGACGAGGAGTCTGTAAAGATTCCAGTTGGCCAAACGGCAACGGTTAATTTGACATTCACTCCTGATAATGCAACCAACAAGTCGGTTATATGGACAACTTCTAATCCAGCTGTTGCCACTGTTGCCGATGGCGTAATCAGTTCGGTTGCCGCTGGAACATGCACGATTACCGCCACTTCGGAGGAAAACGAGAATATTAAGGTTGAAATACCGGTTGAAGTAGAAAATATCTGTGTGACTTCAATCACGTTGGCTGAATCTGCTATCACAATCGATGTTGATAGTGAAGAAGATGTTTATGTGGTAGTTGAAAGTTACGAAACAAATTATGAAACAACACCGTCATTCAATTTTGAATCAAGCGACAAAACGATTGTTCGTGTAGATAGCGAAGGTCTTTTAACACCAAGAAATGTTGGCGATGCAATTGTTACTGTCACTGCAAATGACGCATGTGCGAAATCTGTTGAATGTGCGGTTTCAATCACAAAAGCGTCTGTCCCTGTAACTGGTATCTCTTTGGATAAAACAACACTTACTTTGACCGAAGGTGACAATGCATCATTGGTTGCTACAGTTGCTCCAGACGATGCTTCTGATAAATCAGTGTCTTGGGAGTCAAGCGCTCCAGCTATCGCTACGGTTGATCAAACAGGTAAAGTTACCGCGGTTGCTGCTGGTTCTGCCACAATTACAGTAAAAACAACTGATGGCGAGAAAACTGCTACATGCGAAGTTACTGTTAATGCCGCTGTGGTTGCAGTTACGGGCGTAACTCTTGATAAAACAACAGCGGCAATGCTTGTTGGTGGCGACGATTTGCAATTAACAGCTACTGTCGCTCCAGATGATGCTACAAATAAAAATGTGACTTGGACATCATCTAACGATAAAATCGCTACGGTTGATCAAACAGGTAAAGTTACTGCAGTTGCCGCTGGTACGGCTACTATCACGGTAACAACCGAAGATGGCGGCAAAACGGCAACTTGCGTTGTTACAACTACAGTTCCTGTTGCTAGTGTTACGTTGGATCAAACTTCGGCTACAATGGTTGAAGGCGACCAACTTGACTTGGTTGCAACTATAACTCCTGACAATGCAACCGAACAAGGTGTAACTTGGTCGTCCGACAAAGAAGATATTGCTATTGTGAATGGGTCGGGTAAAGTTACCGCCAAAGCTCCAGGTGTTGCTGTTATTACAGTAACTACTGTTGATGGTTCAAAAACCGCTACATGCCAAATCACAGTTGAAAAGAAGATAATTCTTCCTACTTCAATTTCAATGGCAACTTCACTTGGCTTTGTTGACGGTGGTGAAGCTCAAACGCTTACAGCAACTGTTCTTCCTGCTGATGCCGATGATAAATCAATTGAATGGACTTCTTCCAACGACGCTGTCGCAACAGTTGTTGATGGTGTAGTAACTCCGCAAGGAGTCGGAAACTGTGTGATTACTGCGAAATGCGTCGCTGATAAAAATGTTACGGCTGAATGTGCCGTAACGGTAACTGCAAGTACGGTTGCCGTTACAGGCGTTTCTCTTGACCAGGCTACATTGGAAATCACCGAAGGTGAGCACGCTTCGTTGAAGGCTACGGTTACTCCAGCCGATGCAACAAACCAAAACTTAATTTGGTCTTCAGATGCCGATGCTATCGCTACGGTTGAGAATGGTGTTGTTAGCGCCGTGAAAGCTGGTTCTGCTGTAATTACTGTTAAAACAGAAGACGGCGACTTTACGGCTTCGTGTACGGTAACGGTGAATGCAGCTGTGATTGCAGTTGAGGGCGTGACTTTGGATAAGGAATCTGCTGATTTGACCGTGGGCGGCGACATTACATTGACTGCTACGGTAAAACCTGACGATGCTACTGATACAGAAGTTTCGTGGACAACATCAAACGACAAGGTGGCAACAGTTGATGGCGGAAAAGTTACTGCTGTTGGCGCGGGCGACGCTATCATTACGGTGACAACCAAAGATGGCGGATTCACTGCTACTTGTAAAGTAACTGTTACAAATGCTGTAATTGCTGTAACTGGTGTAACACTTGATAAAGAAAGCGCTGAACTGACTATCGGTCAAACGTTGAAGTTGGCTGCTGTAGTTGCTCCTGAAAATGCTTCAAATAAAAACATAACGTGGAGTTCCGATGCCTCTGCAATTGCAAAGGTTGACCAAACAGGTACTATTACCGCAGTTGCCGAAGGTTCAGCAACTATTACGGTTGAAACCGAAGATGGCGAATTCTTTGCAACCTGCGATGTGACGGTTGTGGCTGGTACAGTTGCTGTGAGTGGTGTTACAGTTACTCCTACGTCAGTTTCATTGAAGGTTGACGAAACAGCTTCGTTGAAGGCTACGGTTGAACCAGCTGAAGCTACTGACAAAACCGTTTCTTGGTCGTCAAGCGCTCCTGAAATTGCTTCGGTTGACGATAATGGTACAATAACGGCTCACGCTGAAGGTTCCGCAACGATTACTGTTACTACAACCGATGGTAAGAAAACAGCAACGTGTGCTGTCACAGTTGTTGATGACGCTGCCGTTGTGGTAAGCGCTATTGAATTGAACCTCACTGAATTGGAATTGAAAGTCGGTGGCGGCAAGGAAATCAAAGCTACGGTAAAATATTCCGACGGAACTTCTTCAACGAAAGAAGATGTTGTATGGACAACCGACAATCCTGATGCAATCGATTTGGATGAAGGTTGGGTTGACGCTATTGAAGTTGGTGTTGCGAATGTAACCGCTTCGTTCGGTGGAAAATCTGCAACTTGCGTTGTGACAGTTATCTCTAATGTAACAGTTGTTAATGTAACAGGTGTTTCATTGAACAAAACTGAGGCGTCGATTACGAAAAATGGATCTTTGACGTTGACCGCTACAGTACTTCCAACAAATGCTACAAACAAGAATGTGGCTTGGTCTTCTTCTGATGAAACAGTTGCAACGGTTGATGATGGTGTTCTTACAATTGTTGGTTTGGGTACTACCACGATTACTGTAACAACTGAAGATGGTAAAAAAACAGCAACGTGCGAGGTTACAATTACCGATGTGCTTGCTACCAATATTATTATTGACAACGCATTGTCGTTGACTGTTGGTGAAACAGGTTCTATAGAATTACATATTCTTCCTGTCGACGCTGCTCAAACGGCAACGTGGAAATCAGACAAAGAGTCTGTTGCCACAGTTGATGCTAACGGTGTGGTAACAGCGGTAGCTGCTGGTACGGCTAATATTACTGCCACTACAACAGATGGCACAAACTTGACTTCTGATCCATGTGTGGTAACTGTTTCCAACGTTAAGGTTACGGCTGTTGACTTGGCTCAGGAATCAGCAGTGGTTCGTGTAGGAGCATCTGTTACTCTTTCTGCTACGGTAAGTCCAGAAAGTGCTACAAACAAGAAAGTGAACTGGTCGTCAAGTAAGGATTTCGCTACAGTTGCCGATGGCGTTGTAACTGGTGTTTCTGCTGGTACAACAACTATCACAGCTGAAAGCGATGAAGACAAGTACATTAAAGCAACTTGCTTGGTTGAGGTTGTGGATGCTTCGGATTTGCAAACTGAAATTGCAAACGGAAACGCTGCTTTGAGCTCTGCTGTTGAAGGTACTGAAATCGGTACATATAAAGTTGGTTCTAAATCAACATTCAGCTCAGCAATTGCAACAGCTCAGGCTGTGTTCGACAACGCAATGGCTACCCAAGCACAAGTTGATATGGCATTGAGTACGTTGAAGGCTGCCGCTAAAACATTCGCTAAGTCAATCAATGCGAACGAAACATTGATTTTCGATGCCGATATGGAACAAGAAAATATGACCTATATGGCAACGTACTGGTTCTCATTCAACGATAGCGAACCAGGTGGTTCTTCGGTAGTTACTCCATTGTCGTCGGAAGCAGCTCCGTTTGAAATGTCAACTCCTGGCTATGATGGCAAAGGCAAGGCTGCTATGATGGAATATGTATTGAACGGACATGACGCTCTTGGTTACAATGCGTTTGTTGGTATGGGTATGAACTTCAAAGAACCTGCTGGTAAAGCATTCGATATGAGTGGTTCAACAGGTATTTCATTCTGGATGAAAAACGAAAGTAATGTGTACTTTGAAATAGAAATGGTTGGTATTGAAGATGCGTGCGACTACTATGTATATATTACCGACATTCATAAAGATTGGACGTTGATAGAATTGAGCTGGAGCGATTTCGCTCAATATACTTGGGGAAAACAAGTAGCTTGGGATGTGTCGAAACTTACTAAGTGTCAGTGGAAAGTTCAGGAAGCTGATGGCGAGGCTGGACAAGTTTGGATTGACGATGTGAAGATTTTGGGCGTTGCTCTTGATTTGCCAGAAATCTTGAACCGTACGCCACTTTACACAGCCATAGCAGAAGCTCAGGAATTCCTTGATGCAGCTGTGATCGGCGATGCTGATGGTAACTATCCGCAATCGGCAGCAACGGCGTTGACTGCCGCTATCGCTAAGGGTCAGTCGGTTGTTGATGATGCTACTCTTGAACATCAGACTCAAGTTGATGCTGCTGTAATCGAATTGAATGCCGCTCTTGAAACATTCAAGAACAGCGTTATTTCGCTTGCTCCAGTTGATAAATCAGCGTTGGAAGCTAAAATCCAAACAGCTAACAACTACTATCAAACTGCTCAGGAAGGCAACGAGGAAGGAAAATACTTGGCTGGCTCTAAGGCTACTTTGAAGGCAGCAATTGACGAAGCTACCAGTGTATTTAATTCTGAATCGGCAAAACAAGCAGACGTGAACAGTGCAACAACGGCGTTGAGCAATGCTATTGAGGTGTTCCTTAACTCGAAATACATTCCTGGTGTTGTGAACAAAGCAGCTTTGAAGAACGCTATTGACGAAGCAAATGCGTTGTATGCATCTGCTGCTGAAGGCACAAAGAAAGGCAACTATCCTGTTGGTTCAAAATCAACATTGTACTCGGCTATAATCGCCGCACAAGTTGTATCAGGAAGTACTACTGTTACACAAGACGATGTGGATGCAGAAACGGCCACTCTGCAGGCTGCAATTGCAACATTCAGAGCTTTGGAAATTACGGTTGACAAGTCTGTATTGGAACAAACAATCACAACTGCTAATGCTGAATTGGCGAAAGCTGACGGTAATACTGGCGATGAACCAGGAAATTATCCGCAATCGGCTGTTACTACGTTCCTTGGCGCAATTTCCGATGCTGAAAATATTCGCGACAATGCGAGTGCAAAACAAGTTAGCATTGATGCCGCTGTTTCGTTGTTGAAAACTGCAATTGATGAATTCAAGGCTTCGGTTATCCCAGGACTTGTTGATATTTCAGAATTGCAGGCATTGATTGATGAAGCTGACGATTTGCTTGAAAATACATTCAATGCTCACTTGTTCAGATTGCAGCAAGTAGAATTGGTTAACTGCCGTTCATCAGCTCGTACGGAAGTCGCTAAAACAAAACATGATCCTGATAATGTTACGGCAATTATGAATCGTTTGTCGGATGCCATCGAGGAATTCAAGAAAGCAAAAGCTGCTCATCCTGATGAAATTGATGCTATTGACGATGTAAATGTGATTTCTTTGTCGGCTTATCCAAATCCATGTACTACAACGATTCAGATTTCTGCTGGAAAAGAAATTGCTTCGATTGCGATTGTTAATCTTGCAGGTGCTACACAATTCGTTGTAAACGTGAACGATACAGAAACAACAATTGCGGTTTCGGCAATTAAATGCGGTATCTATTTCGCAAATGTTGTTTATGCTGATGGAACGGTTGAAACAATCCGTTTTGTGAAAAAATAAGATGTAACTCTTATAACGGAAAAGGCGAATCTTCGGGTTCGCCTTTTTTGTTTTCATCTCTTGTCAAAATATTTTTTTATAATCGTCTAATTCAGACAAATTTATATAATTTTGAACCGAATTAGGATTTGTCCTTGACTAAATAGTTGAATTATGCAAGACTTATTGATATACAATACGTTAACAAGACAAAAGGAGTTGTTCAAACCGCTTCATGCCCCACACGTGGGAATGTATGTGTGCGGTCCAACGGTTTATGGCGACGCTCATTTGGGACACGCTCGTCCGGCAATCACGTTCGATGTGTTGTTCCGTTATCTTACGCATCTTGGTTACAAAGTTCGCTATGTGCGCAATATTACCGACGTGGGACATCTTGAACACGACGCCGACGAAGGCGAAGACAAGATTGCAAAAAAGGCTCGTTTGGAACAAAAAGAACCAATGGAAGTGGCACAATATTATACAAACCGCTTTCGTAATGCAATGGCAGCTCTCAACGTGCTTCCACCAAGCATAGAGCCACAGGCGTCAGGACATATTATCGAACAAATCAATTTTGTGAAGAAAATCCTTGAAGCTGGCTACGCCTACGAAAGTCAAGGGTCAATATATTTTGATGTGCGTAAGTTCAACAAGGATTTCCACTATGGAAAACTTTCGGGTCGCAATATTGACGAGCTTTTAGCTACAACCCGCGAACTTGATGGACAGGACGAAAAACATTGTTCGTTGGATTTCGCTTTGTGGAAAAAAGCCCAACCAGAACATATTATGCGTTGGCCTTCGCCGTGGAGCGACGGTTTCCCTGGCTGGCACATGGAATGTTCCGCAATGGGTACGAAATATCTTGGCGAATCATTCGACATTCACGGCGGCGGTATGGATTTGATTTTCCCGCACCACGAATGCGAAATAGCACAGTCAACGGCGGCTCTCGGCCACGAAACGGTGAAATACTGGATTCACAATAATATGATTACCATCAACGGACAGA
>DFGI01000058.1:8404-59019 GCA_002371705.1 Bacteroidales bacterium UBA3754 | reverse complement strand
CATTCTCACGGTCTTCGTCGTCAACCACAATCACAAAATTTCCTTTCTGGAATTCCCGCAACGCATCTTCTATCGTATCAAGTCTATACTGATTTTCGTCTTGTTCTTTCATTGTACTTTAAATATCTATGGCAAAGGTACGATTTGAGAGCAATAAGAACTAAAAAAAAGTAAAAAAGTTTTTCGATATCTGTCAAAAGCCTATATAAATAGGAAATCCTACCGCATAACAAATTCGTTCATCCAATTTGTAAAAATCCAGTCTCTGTCGGATTTCCACGAATAATTCACGGGACAATGCTCGTCGTTGTTTTCAAAATAGTTGAACGGAAACATTGGATTTTTGCCATTTTCACGGTCGCGGTTGAATTCAGCACGAATGCGGTCGCGGGCATATTCGGGATGGCTGATGGCAAAAACTTGCTTACCGCCATACGCAACCGCAAGCCCAGGTCCCGTAACAGGCGACTCAGCAATGATTGTAACATCCGGAACAGCGGCAAGTTCATCGTGGGCTATAAACCACGGACGGCTTACAGGCAGTAGTATATCGGTTTGCGAAGGATTTACGAGCGAAGTCGTTTTATCCAAAATTTTGTGAGGATAAACGCCGCTCCATTGAAAACTATTCCGCTTAAAATGAATATTCCAATTATAATAAATCCGTGCAAATGCCGACCAACAAATATGAAACGTTGACTTCACATGTTCGTCAGCCCAACGGAAAAAAACACACAATTGCCGCCAATAGATAATCTCCTCATATTCAAACCGTTCAAACGGTGCCCCATTAATAATCATAGCATCAAAATGCTCTCCACGTTCCATAATTTCCGCCACGTCGGTATAAAACGTATCAACATACGACTGCGGCGTGTGCTTGTAAAATAAATTGCTCATTTTCACAAGCGTAACGGATATCGGCACATCAACCACGTCAAGCGCACGATACAGTTCCGCCTCGGCATCTTCCTTATCGGGCATAAGATTGAGAATCAACAATTTAACTGCATTCTGCGGAACGTTCGTGTTGTCGCACAAACGCACGCCCTCCGCATTCAGCGTAGCAATTAAAGGAAGATTTTTCGGAACGAATATCATAACCACTGTTTGAAAAACGAGGGCAAATCTACAATATATTAAGATTTATTCCTCATTTATAAAGTAATAATCCCCCGAAAAGATTCAAATTCAATTTAATTCTCTATTTTTGTACAAATAATTACGATTATGAAATTAAACGGACGACGCGAAAGCAGTAACGTGGAAGACCGCAGAGGCGGTGGTTCCAGAGGTGCATCAAAGGCAGGACTTGGGTTAGGCGGCATAATTCTTATAGCCGTGGTAACATTTTTAATGGGCGGCAACCTCACCGACGTAATAACCAACGTGATGCAAAGCGGAGGAACAGAAATGTTCCAACCGTCGCAGCAAGGCAGCACCACTTTTTCTGCCGAGGAAGAAGAACTTGCGAAGTTTTCCCGTCAGATTTTAGCAGGTACCGAAGATGTGTGGACAGCTATTTTCAAAAAAATGGGAAAAACATACACTCCGCCGACATTAGTGCTTTTTACGGGTTCGGTAAATAGCGCCTGTGGCGCGGCAAGTTCTTCGGTAGGTCCATTTTACTGTTCGGGCGACCAAAAACTGTACATCGATCTGTCATTTTTCACCCAAATGAAAAAGCAGCTTGGCGCCGACGGCGATTTTGCCTACGCCTACGTAATTGCCCACGAAGTAGGACACCACGTGGAAAACCTTCTTGGTTCGCTCACCGAAGCGCATAACCAAATGAATCGGGTAAACCAAACCGAGGCAAATAAAATTAGTGTACGTTTGGAGCTCCTCGCCGACTACTACGCAGGCGTCTGGGCGCACTACGACAACCAGAAATTTAAATCGCTCGAAGAAGGCGACCTTGAGGAAGCAATTGATTGCGCACAGAAAATCGGCGACAATTATCTGCAAGAAAAAGCCCGTGGCTACAGCCAACCAGAAAGTTTCACACACGGAACATCAAAACAACGTATGAAATGGCTGAAATTGGGAATACAAACAGGCGATTACACTAGAACGACGTTTGGAATACCCGAAAAAGACTTATAATCAACATTATACAAATGTCATTCCCACACAAAAAAAATACATTCTTAACGAATACCATTACAAAACTTTTATATATTTGCGATAACAAAAACTCAATGTTATGAAACGTATAAAAACATTATTATTCCTTTCGTTGGCGGCGTGTACGCTTGCCAATGCACAAGAGACTTGCCAAGCGCAAGGCGAAAAGAAAACGACCAAATTCGATGAATGGTTCATGGATGGTTGGGGTATGAACGCCAGCTTTGGTCCAACATTCTTTTGGGGTGATGTATCAACAAGTCAAGCAAACGACATCCGTGCGATAATCGACCTCGGCGTACAAAAAGAACTTACTCCATATTTATATTGGAGATTAAATGGTTCGTACGGAAATTTAAAAGGTACAAAAGATGAATACGAAAGCGGTGGCGATGCAAATCTCACGTTCACAAACAAATTCACTGAAATCAACACGACTTTGAAATTGGATTTGTTTGGTTTCAACGACAATTTGAGAGCGAAAAAAGTTGCACCTTACGTATATGCAGGAGTTGGCTTGATGAATTTCCGCAGTAAACTGAAAAATTCAGAATCAGGTGCCAGCGTTTCTTCGTTTGGCTATAAAGGAAACTCCACCACTACAGCCACACACGAACTTGAGTTTCCTGTAGGACTTGGTTTGGAATGGAAGGTTAACCCAGCATTGTCATTCACTGTTGATGGCGGTTTAACATTCGTTAAATCCGACAAAGTTGATGCTTGTGTATCGAACAACAACGACAAGGCTTTGCAAGATATGTTCAGCGCGGCAAAAATTGGTTTCGTTTATAAATTCGGTAACCGCGACTGCGATAACGATGGCGTAGTAAACCGCAAGGATAAATGTCCGAACACACCAGCTGGCGTGGCTGTTGACGAAAAAGGTTGCCCATTCGATAACGATGGCGACGGTATTCCTGATTTTGAAGATAAATGTCCAAATGCTGCTGGTCCAGCTCAATACAATGGTTGTCCTGATTCCGACGGCGACGGTATTCCTGATCCAGACGACAAATGTCCAAATGAAGCAGGTTTAGCAGAATTCAACGGATGTCCTGACTCTGATGGCGACGGTATTCCTGACTATGATGACAAGTGTCCGAAAGAAGCAGGTTTGGCTGAATTCAACGGTTGTCCTGACACCGACGGCGATGGTATTCCTGACTACGATGATAAGTGTCCGAATGCTGCTGGAACAAAACAATTCGAAGGTTGCCCTGATACCGACGGCGATGGCGTTCCTGACCACGAAGACAGATGTCCAAAAGTAGCTGGTATAAAATCAAATATGGGTTGCCCTGCTGTTAAGAAAGAAGTATTGAAGATTTTCGAAAAAGCTTTGACAGGTATTCAATTCGAAACAGGAAAGGCTGTTATCAAACCAACATCATTCAAGATTCTTGACGATGTGGTTAAAGCAATGAAAGAAAATCCAGAATACAACTTGGAAATCAATGGTCACACCGACAACGTTGGCGATCCAGCTAAGAACTTGAAATTATCGGAAGAGAGAGCTGCTTCGGTACGTAAATATTTGATTGACAAAGGCGTGGAAGATGTACGTATGGTTTCTCACGGATTTGGCGACACGCAACCAGTTGCCGACAACAAAACTGCCGCTGGTAAAGCTAAAAACCGCCGTGTAGAATTCAAGGTTGTCTTCAAACAAATTGAAGTAATTGAAGAAAAACAATAATAGTTTTTCTACTTAGAATAAAGAAGCCTAATCGTTTTTCGGTTAGGCTTTTTTATTTATGTAAGAGCAAGTTATGTCGATTTTTTTAGTTTTTTTATACACGATTTTAACAAAAAGTATAGATTTGCAAAAAATTTAAAACAAACAAGCAATGAAAAGAATTGTATTAAACATCGCTCTTCTTGCCACAGCTGTACTTGGTACGCTCAGCGTTTCAGCACAAGAAGAAACAAGTAGTTGTCAAACTCAATGCAATGTTGCATTGGAAATCAAATCTTCAGAGATTTGGCGTGGACTTATGTTAGGTTCTGGACCAGCTTTCAAACCAAATTTTGAAATCAAGGCTGGCGGTTTTGCAATTGGCGCAGAAGGAACTATGTGTACAGGTGAAAAATTAGGATTCGAAAGCAATATTTACGCAAAATATCGTTTCCCATTCGATTTAACTCTTGAATTGACTGATTACTATAAAGGTGGTAACTGGATGGGTGTAAACTTCGACAATATTGCAAAAACCCACACAATTGAACCTGCAATCCGTTACGACTATGGTAAATTGCAGTTCTTCATCGCATTGAACTTTATGGAAGACAAAGAATTGGATTTCTATGGACAAGTATCATACGATTTCGACATCTTCAAATTGACACTTGGCGGTGGCGACGGCATCTACACAACAAGCCCTGTTTGGGAGAATGGCGGCGACTTCGCATTGTGCAACATAGGTCTTTCAAAAGCAACTTCAATTGCTATCAACGACAAATTCTCCCTACCAATTGAAGGTGGTGTAGCCTTGAATCCTGCGATTGAACGTTTCTACGCTTACGCAGCAATTAAATTTGCAAAATAATTGTAACATTATCATACACAGAAAAAGCCTCGAATATTCGGGGCTTTTCTGTTTTATTACACATTCACACACACAAATTTGATATTCTGTATTGGTATAATGGTAATTTGCTGTACCTTTGTTGAAAATTGAATACTATGGAATTACAATCTCCACAAAAGGAAATATACGAAAAAGAGCGTTTTACGGCTCTACAAGCACAACGGTTAGCTCAAGAAATAGCGTTTGGTCCAGTTGTATTCCAAGTTTCGCGCCTTATGGTAAAATTCGGCATTTTCAAAATGCTCGACGACAACAAGGACGGACTTACGTTGAGAGAAATCGTTGAAAAAACAGATTTGTCGCGCTATGCAGTGCAATGTTTGCTTGAATCGTCGCTGACAATTGGAACGATTTTGCTCCGTGACAAAAAATTTCTGTTGGCGAAAGCTGGTTGGTTTCTGATACACGACGAAATGGCACGGGTAAATATGGACTTCAACCACGACGTGAATTACCTCGGATTGTTCAATCTTGAAGAAGCGTTGTTAAACGGAAAACCAGAAGGTCTGAAAGTGTTCGGAACGTGGAAAACAATCTACGAAGGATTGTCGGAACTGCCCAAACAAGTACAGAAAAGCTGGTTTGGCTTCGATCATTTTTATTCCGACAATTCGTTCCAACAAGCCTTGGAAATTGTGTTCGCCAGCAAACCAAAAAATTTGCTCGATGTGGGAGGAAACACTGGTCGCTGGGCAATGAAATGCGTTGAATATGACAAAGATGTGAACGTAACAATTATGGATTTGCCACAACAATTGGTTATGATGCGCGAACAAACAAAAGGTCTTCCTGGCTCCGACCGAATTTTTGGTTACGGTGTAAATCTGCTGAATCCAAATTCGCCGTTTCCGAGCGATTTCGATGCGATTTGGATGAGCCAATTCCTTGATTGCTTCTCCGAAGAAGAAGTTACAAGCATATTGACGCGCGCGGCTAAAACTATGAGCAAAAACACTAAGCTATATATTATGGAAACGCTGTGGAACCGCCAACGCTTCGAAACAGCCTCGTACTGCCTTGCGCAAATCAGCCTATATTTCACGGCTATGGCAAACGGTAATTCTAAAATGTACTATTCCGGCGATATGGTTCGTTGCATTGAAAACGCTGGCCTTCAAGTCGATACAATCCACGATGGAATAGGATTGGGACACAGTATTCTTGTTTGTAAACTGAAATAGCATGACCGAAACACCAATTTTGGAACTTATTCCTCAACGACCGCCATTTGTGCTGGTTGATAAACTCACGTTTTTCGAAGGTAAAATTGCCAAAACACAGTTTTCAATCCCCGCCAACCACATCATGCTGTCCGACGACAACACACTTTCAGCAGGCGGACTTATTGAAAATATGGCACAAACGTGCGCCGCAAGAATTGGCTACATCAATAAATTCTTGGAATCAAAAACGGTAAAAATCGGCGTAATTGGTTCCATTAAAAACCTGACTATCAACTCTTTTCCAAAAGTTGGCGACATTATAACAACAACCGTGGAGGAAACCTACAGCGGTATGCTGAATATGACAATGCTCAATGCAAAGATTGAATGCGAAGGAGCCATTCTTGCCGAAGGAGAAATCAAAGTTGCATTAACCGATAAGGAAAGTAACTGATGGAGAATCAAAAAGTTGTACTACAAGCAGAGAAAGACATTGATATTCGCTTCAGCGAAGTCGATGCTATGCAAATTGTGTGGCACGGCTCGTATGCACTCTACTTTGAGGATGCCCGCGAAGAATTCGGCAGAAAATATAAACTGGAATATATGCGTATGTACGAATTTGGATTCTACGCGCCACTCGTGGAACTTAAATTCAACTACAAACGACCGTTGAAATACCAAGACAAAGTACGCATCAAAATCACGTTCCGAAACACCAGCGCGGCAAAACTCATTTTCGACTACGAAATTTACGACCGTACCACCAACGAACTCTGCGCCACAGGACACACCGTACAAGTGTTCCTTGACACGGACTACAATTTACTGTGGACGACTCCCCCATTCATCAACGAATGGAAAAAAATGAACGGAATAGAGGTCCTGTAACTATTTCACCATATAATAAATATCCGACAGGTTTCGTCCCCAGTGGTCGTAATCAAGACCACAACCTACAATCCACTTGTCTTTTTCAATAACCAACGGAGAATTTACCACGTTAAAATGTTCAATTTCAACGCCTTCGCGAATACACATCGGACAAACTAAGACTTGTTTTGCACCCGCTTGCCGCAAACACCAATCCATCATATATTCAATCGTCTTTCCCGAATCAATAAAATCTTCAAGAATCACAGCTATTTTTCCTCGAAGAGCCTCAATATCAGGCAATTCAATAGCATTTATAGCATTCCGCTTGGTACCAGAATAACTTTTCAACAACGCATATTCTATATCAAGAACGGTTTGAGGAAAATTTGCGAATATACATTGCGAAAACCAATTAGCGCCATTCGCCATAACCACAAACACGACATTTTCACCCAACAACCGAACAACTTCGCTCGTCTGCTCCACCACTGTCTGTATTTGTTCTCCTGACACCAACAATTCAAATTGAGAATCCTTTATTTTCATACCGCCATTATTTTTCATACAAAAATATGAACATCTTTTTCATTCTGTTTGAAATCTTTTCATAAATCCATTTTGAACACGTTATATTTTGTATTTCTTTTGCATTGCTAAATGATTCATAGTAAGAATGATTTATCAAATTTCACACAATATTATTTCTCCGTTAGGATTTAGTTCCGAAGATAATTTCCGTGCCGTGAAAAACGGGGAAACCATGCTGGAACTGCAAAACACAGCATTTTCACTGCCAGAACCGTTTTTTGGCGCGCTCATCGACGATGATTTGCTCGATACGGAATTTGCACGGATAAACACTAAAAAATTCCGATACACGAAATTTGAAAAAGCGGCAATCCTTAGCGTCTCAAAGGCATTGCAACAAACTGATATTCAACCCAATTCATCACGAGTACAATTTATACTTTCCACAACAAAAGGAAACGTGCATCTACTTGAAAATGCCGATGGATTTGATTCGGAACGAGTGTATTTATGGAAATCGGCACAACTGATTGCGAATTTTTTCGGTAACACGAACGAGCCTATTGTCGTTTCAAATGCCTGTATTTCAGGGGTTTCGGCACAAATCACCGCAAAACGGATGTTGGAATCCAACGAGTGCGACTATGCAATTGTGGTTGGCGCCGATATGCTTTCGAAGTTTGTAGTGTCTGGTTTTCAATCATTTAAGGCTCTTTCAAAGGAATTATGCAAACCATACGATAAAAATCGTGTGGGATTAAATTTGGGCGAGGCGGCTGCCACAATCATCTACGGGAAAACCGACAAACCACTACCCGACAACAGCATTGTGCTTGTTTCAGGCGCAATGGCAAACGACGCGAACCATATTTCGGGACCATCGAGAACGGGCGCAGGATTGTATCTCGCCATTCAAAAAGCTATTGACGGATTCGCAACGCCCGACGAGATTGCGTTTGTAAACGCACATGGCACGGCTACCGCCTACAACGACGACATGGAATCATTGGCACTGACCTCCGCAAACTTACACGAACGTCCCATCAACAGCCATAAAGCTTATTTCGGACATACACTCGGAGCAGCAGGCGTGTTGGAATCAATCATATCATCGTTGGCAATAACAGACGGAACCGCACTGAAAACCAATAACTTGCACGAGCGGGGAACCGTTGCGCCACTCAACACGCTTACCGAAAACCAATCTTGCTCAGAACAAAAATTTCTGAAAGTTTTGTCGGGCTTCGGTGGAAGCAACGCCGCTTTATTGTTCAAAAAATTCACCCAACACAATGGATAACAGAATCACATCATATTGCAGAATAACAAACGATGCGGTTGTCGTAAATGGGGAAAAACATACCATTCCACGCACCGACTCCCCGTGGTTGAGCGATATTTACCACGCAGAAAATCTGTCATATCCAAAGTTTTTCAAAATGGATAATTTGGCAAAAGCAGGTTTTTTAGGAGCCGAACTTACGCTCAAAGATTTGAATATCGACAAAACCGAACCAAAGCAAAATATTGCCGTAATTTGTTGTAATAGAAGTTCTTCGCTCGACGATGACACCGCCTATCAGCACACAATCCAAAGCGCCGACAACTATTTTCCGTCGCCCGCAGTGTTCGTTTACACACTGGCAAACATTGTAACAGGCGAAATTTCAATCAGAAATAAAATTATGGGCGAAAGCGCTTTTTACGTTCTTGAGCACTTTAATCCACAAAAATTTTGTTCCTTTGTACGGGGAGCATTTTCCGACAAAACTATTGATGCCTGTTTGTGCGGCTGGGTAGAATATTTCAATGGAAACTGCGATGTTTTGTTTGCGTATGTTACCCGCAATGAACTGAAAAACTTAGATTTACATATAGAAAATTTATATAAATAACGTATGGAAGAATTGATTTTAGAACTCAAAAAAGAAATCATTGAAGTGTTGAATCTCGAAGGAATGACTCCCGACGACATTGACAACGATGCGCCAATGTTCGGTGACGAAGGTCTTGCATTGGACTCTATCGACGCATTGGAATTGATCGTTCTTTTGGAGAAAAACTACGGAATTAAATTGGCGAACGCCGCTGCAGGTAAGGAAGTTTTCAAATCTGTACGCACAATGGCGGAATACGTATCAAAAAACAGAACAAAATAGTTGATGGCTGGCAGTTTGGTTGTGACCGGAATGGGCATCATTTCGGGACTTGGAACAGGAAAAGACAAAACGTTACAGGCTTTGTTTGCGGAAAAATCGGCAGTTGGACCGATTAAGCATTTGCAGACAACGCACACGGATATTCCCGTATCCGAAGTGGAAATGACCGACGAGGAAATGAAAACAGCATTGCATATTCCTCAGTCCCAATTGGTTACACGAACGCCACTTATGGCTATGATAGCTGCAAAAGAAGCCATACAACAAGCTCATTTACAAGAGAATAAGCCCAAAAGAATTGCGTTTATCAACGGAACTACCGTTGGCGGTATGGAAAAAAGCGAACAATTCTACCTCGATTTTCTTGGAAATGAGAACCATAAAGAATTTATTGCAGCCCACGACTGCGGAGCTGGAACCGATGCGGTTGCCGATTATTTTGGCATTTTTGATATGACAACAACCATCTCAACGGCTTGTTCGTCAGCAATCAACGCTTTAATAATCGGAGCAAACCTGATTCGCACGGGAAAAGTTGATGCGGCTGTTGTTGGCGGCACAGAATGTTTGAGCAAATTCCATCTCAATGGCTTCAACACATTGATGATTCTTGACCGAGAAACCTGCAAACCATTCTCCAAAAATCACGTGGGATTGAATTTAGGTGAAGGTGCGGCATATTTGGTTCTTGAAAAAGCGGAAGCAGCGCAACTACGTGGCGTTCAACCACTTTGCGAGCTAAACGGCTATGCCAATTTTTGCGATGCGTTCCATCAAACAGCCACATCGCCCAATGGTCAGGGTCCATACCTTGCAATGCAAGGCGCACTCGCCGATGCAAATTTGCAACCATCTGATATTGACTATATTAGCTGTCACGGAACAGGAACCGGGAACAACGATTCCACCGAAGGAATTGCAATCACACGGGTGTTTGGCGAACACATTCCTGATTTTTCATCAACCAAAGCATTTACCGGACACACCACAAGCGCGGCTGGAAGCGTAGAAGCTGTGATTTCAATCCTTGCTTTACAAAACAATTTTATACCAGCTAATCTGAACTTTTCCGAAAAAATGGACGAAGTTGACATTACACCAGTCACAAAAACAAAACGCAAAGATATTCAACACGTTATGAATAATTCGTTCGGTTTTGGAGGAAATGATTCGTCGTGCATTTTTTCAAAAATAAAATAGAAACTATGGATATTTTCATTCAATCGGCAGCGCAAATTTCTATACAAAATCCACTCTGTGATGATTGGTTTGAAAATCCTATAGCACACACCGAAGGCTACAACCGCTCCATCGAGCCTGATTATAAGCCATTTATAAATCCAATGGCTGCACGCCGAATGGGCAAGCTCATAAAACGAGCAATTGCGACATCAATTTCAGCAAAACAATCGGCTGGTTTAGAACAAGTTGATGCAATAATTACCGGCACAGGACTTGGCTGTATTGAAAATACGGAAAAATTTCTCTCCGCAATGGTCAACGAGGGCGAACAATTTCTGCAACCGACCTATTTTATGCAATCAACGCACAACACTATCAGTTCGCAAATTGCTCTCAATCAGAAATGTAATGGCTACAACTGCACATATTCGCACCGTGGCACTTCGTTTGAAAGCGGACTTTCGGACGCTCTGCAACAAATGTTGCTGGGACGAATCAACAACGCACTTGTGGGCGGACACGACGAAATGACCCCCGACTATTACAATATGCTCGGAAAAATTGGCTATTGGAAACAAGGTGAACTCTCGGAACAAATCCTGAGACAATCATCGTCAAAAGGTTCGTTTGCTGGCGAAACATCTGTGGCACTGATAGTTGGAACAAACAAAACAGAACACGCTCTTTGCAAACTACGAGATGTGGACTTGCTCTACAAACCTTCGGAAACAGCATTGCAAGACGCTGTACAACGAATGTTGCAGCAAAACAATCTACAACCTTCTGATATTGACGCACTTATGCTTGGTTTAAGCGGCGATTGCGAATACGATGCCATCTATACAAATTTTGCGAACGCATTCGGGAAAAATACGCCCATAGCGTGGTACAAACATATTTTTGGAGAATCATTCACAGCACCTGCATTTGGCGTATATGCAGCCGCAACGTGTTTAGCAAAAGAAAGCGTGCCAAGCCATTTGCTCCACAATCAAAAAAACGAGGTGAAATCACCACGTAACATATTATTATACAATCATTTCCAAAATATCGACCATTCACTAATCCTACTCTCGAAATGCTAAAACTCGTTCTTTTATCCATCATTCAATCGCTGTGTCTCGCTTCGGGACAAGTGTTTTTGAAATTGGCGATGGTCAAAATGGACAAATTTTCGTGGACGTGGAATTATTTTTACAGTCTGCTCACTAATTGGTGGTTTCTGCTTGTGGGCATCACTATGGGAAGCGCCACGATTCTTTGGCTGCATATTCTGAAAAATTATCCGCTGTCGTCGGCTTACCCGATGACCTGTTTGAGTTTTGTGTTCGGTTTGCTGGCCGCTTGGATATTTTTAGGAGAATCTATTCCACTCACCCGTTGGCTTGGAGTTGGTATAATTATTGTTGGTGTTTGTTTTGTTGCTAAATGATTGAATATGAAAAAATTACTAACGATATTTCTCACATTATTCCTTTCTATCTCAGCATATTGTCAATACGGAAGGACGGCCACTGGCAAAGAGAAAGATGATTTTTTCAGCCAAATCTCACACGTTTCAAAAGAAACAAAAACTCTCACGTGCGATTTCACTATGAGCAAAGAAAGCACGTTAATACAAGACAAAAACGAATCAAAAGGGAAAATGTATTTCCAAGCCCCACACAAACTGCGTTGGGAATACACCTCGCCAAATAAATCCGCCTTAATCGTAAACGAACAAAATGTGGTATTAAAAAATGCTGACGGGAGCACTAACACAAACGTAAATACCCGAATGCTCAAAGGACTTTCCGACATAATCATCGGCACAATTGACGGTAGCGGACTGCAAGACGAGAAAAATTTTACTACCACACTTGTCGTGTTCCCAACGGAAATAGGCAATTACAGACTAATTCTAGAGCCGAAAGGAAGATTGGCAAATATGTATAAGGAAATAGAAATCGCATTTAATGGGAATTACCTTGCTGCTTTCATAGAACTTACCGAGAAAAACGGCGATTCTATGAAGATCTGTTTTTCAAACCACAAAACCAATCAACAAATAGACCAAAACCTTTTCAAAATACAATAATATGTTAGGAAGAAAACTCTATCTCATAGAACACACGGTAGTTGACGGCGACAATGTGACCTACACCATTCGTCAGAACAAAAACAACGAAATTTTCAAGGCACACTTTCCTGGAAATCCCATAACACCTGGAGCGTGCTTGATTGAAATCGCCAAAGAGCTATGCGAACATTTTGTTGGGAAAAAACTTACGGTTCAATCTGTTAAAAATGTGAAATTCATTAGTTTAATCACTCCTATTGCCAACGAGTTTTTGAAATTTCACATAGCAACCACGACGGAAGACGATGCCATACACGCCAAAGTGCAGATTCTTGCCGAAGGAAACGTCTGTTCAAAAATCAACTTTGTTCTTGCATAATGGAACTGTCCGATTCAACGTGCATAATCATTCCAACGTACAATAACGAGAAAACTATCCGTAGCGTTGTGGAATCTGTTCTGCCCTATTCTCCCAACGTGATTGTGGTAAACGATGGTTCCACCGATTCCACTACACAAATATTACAAAACATTGAAAATCAGATTATTCTCATTTCCTATACGAAAAACCGAGGAAAGGGATTTGCGTTGAAACAGGCATTTGCCGAAGCGAAAAAAAGAGGTTTTTCGCACGCCATAACCTTGGATGCCGACGGTCAGCACAAGGCGAAAGACCTGCCACTATTTGCCGAAGCAATAGCAAAAAACGAAGACGCATTGATAATTGGCAGTCGTCAATTCGACTTGCCCAACATGCCGTCGAAAAACAGTTTTGCCAACAGATTTTCCAATTTCTGGTTTCGTGTGCAAACAGCCCACAACCTACCCGACACACAAACAGGATTTCGGGCATATCCGCTCAAACAACTCAAATACAAAGGTCCTTTAAATAATCGCTATGAAGCTGAATTAGAGATACTTGTCCGTTCTGCTTGGAAAAATATACCGCTCGTTCCCATCAACATTGACGTGTATTATCCGCCGAAAGAGGAACGCGTTTCGCACTATAGACCAACGATTGATTTTATCAGAATCAGCCTACTGAATACGGTGCTTTGCTTTGCGGCAATTTTGTATGGGTATCCGTCGATGCTTATCAGAAAAATAGTTCGTTATCTAAAGTAATCACATTTCATTACCAATTAGTTACAAAACACTTTTTTTCAAACGCACCAACACGAACGCCGCACGCAACGAGCCAACAATGTTCCCTGCCCCCCTGCTTTCATTTCTTAAATTTTTCCCTCTTAATTCTTAATTTTTAATTTTTAATTAAAAATTCCTATTTTTACCCCAAGTTCACGCCGAAGCATTTTTTATGCGGTTGGGTGGGCTTGACATAGAAAGGCGTTTATCTGACGCTTTGTTTTGACGATTCGGAATCTCGCAAATTCTTGATTGCAAAATTCTTAGGAATTTCTGCCAATCTAATCAAAATCAAAGCAACGGTGGATGCCCATAGGGTATGTAGTATATGGTACGCCAGTACCATTTGCATATCGGCGTGGGTTCTGCGTTGCTCGTTCTGATTAGATGGGCAATGCGAGAGCCTCGAATCGTGGGACGGGTAACAGGTACGATTCCACGCTTTTTTATTTATAATCAATTTTGCTTGGGAGTCGGCAAGGACAAAATGAATGACAACGTTTTCAAAACATTGGTTCATGTTTTCGTTTAGTTTGCCCGAAGGCGAAACCGAGGATTCCATTTCGAACAAACTCGAATTGCTTGGCTGGCAACGGAATCGTTTTGAGTACCGCAAGGGAGAATATAACGACAATTTTGCCTTACAAAATTCCGTCCTATTCTATGGCTGTGGAGCAATGTTCGACGATTCCTCCTGCGCGAATCGGGTGCTGGCGGTGTATGACTATTTGGGCGGAATCGATGGAGAATTTAATATAGAATTAGAACATTCTTCTCAAACGTATAATTTGACGCTAAAAAAGGTTGAACTCCGTGTATATGAAACCTTTGTGGGTGTTCTTGTTTTTCATGTAGAGTATGAAAAGGATGAACGTCCATACGTTACCTATACAGATATTCAGAATATAAACGAATTTGGTCGCCATATATTTCCGCCGTATTTTACTGATGCCAAAGAAGTTTGCCCGAAATCAATCGAAGTACGTTTTAAGAATGGGTACACGTTTAAACAAGAGTTTTCGCAATACGAATGCGAGGACGACAGCCCTTTCCAGCTGCCTGATTTTATAAGCCGGATTATGCCCGAAGAATTAACGAAATCCGCGTGGCTGTGCGACGACAGCATGTTTTATGTGACGATGTTGAACAGCAATGTTGTTGGAATAAATTATCCTAAAATGAATGTAAGTGCGTTTTCGGGAGAATATGATTTTGTGGTTACGCAGAGCAATATGGATATTTACCGTAGAAAAAATACCGACGAACTGAATTTCTACGAAACATTGTGTGTGGCGGTTGCGGAACTGGCATTGGCACAGAAAGCTTGCTATTTGTGGTTCACAAAGAAAAAGTCGGACATAGCCAACGACCTGCAACACGGAAAACTATCCGACCGTGATTTCTTGGATAAACTACAGCAGCTGGACAAAGATGTGTTGTCGTTTGCCAACAACATTTGTTACAGCGACATATCGCCGAAGCGGAACACCAACAAACTCTATAAACTGCTGCAATCGCGGTTCGAAATACAGAGGCGAAACGCTGAACTGCAAAAAGATGTGAAGCAATTGTTCCAATACGCCGAAGCCATAACCGACAGGGAACGGAATAAAAGAATGCTACAACTACAGATGATTGCTGTTGTAGCAGCCCTAGCAATGTTGATTGTTGAACTTGTAAAATAATAAAAAAGATGAATGTAATTATGTGTATTAGTGAATGTTGTGGGTGTTACATCCCATTGATTATTTGTATTTGCGTATTAGCCCTATTGATAATAGTAATAGGGATATGCGTAATAATCTGTCTCTATAAATTTTGTGCGAAGAAAGAGGAGCATTGCCACGAATTAATAAAAATGGATAAAAACAATGAATACCGAAAAGAACGAAAAAATAAACTCAATGTATAATCTTATTAAAATCTATTAGTTATGAAAAGAATTTTTACAATTTTTCTTACGTTGTTTGTAGCAAGCAGCGTGTGGGCATTTGAATTTGATGGTATAAACTATCGTTATAATTTTCAAACAAAAACATGTAGTGTTGTGTCTGGTAGCTATTCTGGAGATATTGTGATACCTGCAACCATAACAGGTGGGAATATAGATTATATGGAACGTACAGTTGTGATTGGTGGTGCAAAATCACCAAATGGTTCTTTCTACACATTCGACAAAGGTGTTCAAGCAAAATATCAATTGGGCGATAATGCAACTGCTGTAGTGTTCTGCTTCCAAACAATTGATGAGAACAGAAATACTCTTGAAAACTTCCGTTTCATTTCTGGAACTGAAGCAACAAACGAAATAATTAGAACCCAAGCATCAGAAACAAAGTTCGTTATGATTAGCGATGCGACTCAAGAGGAATTCGAGAATGTTGATTGGTCATACGCTACAACAACTATTGATATCAGCAGAAAACTTGAACGTGGAAAAAGAGCAGTCGCTTTTAAGAATGAACAATGCGAAGGTTTTTTCGAACTTATTAGTTACGATGAGGCATGTGACGATTTGACAATTAATATTGGGGGTCTTAATGGTGAGTTCATGCCTGTTGAAGATGCTGCTGTAACTACTATTGAAAGCGGTGCATTTAGTGATTGTACAAGTTTGACTTCCATTACAATTCCCAATAGCGTTACTTCAATTAAAGGATATGCGTTTTCAGGTTGTACAAACCTTAAATCTGTTTCAATTCCAAGTAGTGTAACATCTATTGGAGAAAATGCGTTTAGTGGTTGTTCCTCACTTTCTAAGATAACCTGCTATGCTGTAGAGCCACCAATGGTAGATGCTTCTTCGTTCAGCAACTATAACGGATATTTGACAATCCCTTGTGATAATTATGAAGCATACGATATTCATGCTGTTTGGGGTTCGTTCAAGCACGTGGAATGCATAGGTGCAGAACCAGTGGAATTAACCAAAGACGAGGTTTCCGTGGTTCCAGAGAAAACCGAGGCGGTGTTTTCAATGCCAAAGAACGAGAATGCAAATACCTACACGCTTACAATTTCCAACAACGGCGTAACATTCTGCACTCTCACGTTCAACGCACAAGGGCAGCTGGCTAACATAGATTTCTCTACAAACAAGAGCTACGAGTTAAAATCGGGCGTTGAGGCGTTCCAATTCACGGTAACGGGTCTTTCAACGGCAGAAGACTACGGCTATTCTTTCAAGGCATTGGCATCAAATAAATCCGTGCTTAAAGAATACAGCGGTTCGTTCACAACCAAGAACGAAGATGGCACAGGCGGTAGCGTTCAAGGTGGCGGCGAAGGAAGCGGCCAAGGTAGCCAAGGCGGTTCAACCGCGGTTTCTGAGGTTTCCAACACCACGGCTGTCACAATCGTAAACGGTCAAATCCTTGTAAACGGCGAAGCACCAGCATTCGTGGTAACCGTTTCGGGTAAGAAAACCGCAAATGCAAACCTCAAATCGGGTGTGTATTTTGTGGTGGTAGATGGAAATAGTATGAGTGTTGTCGTACGGTAAGGAGATGTCTCTCTCCGCTTCGCTCCGTTCGACATGACGGGGCTTAGTGGGGATAAAAGGAAAGAAAGGGAAAAATTGCTCCGCAATTTTTCCCTTTCTTTTTCTCATTCTGCCCCAAATGCACGTCCTTTCGAACGAGGCAAGGAATCTGTTTATAGTACAATTCCAGCCTCAAAGTTCGTTGAGCAAAGCAAGAAATCTCCGTATGTTATTTCTCAATTTTAAACCCAACAGGTTTTCGTTCGGCAAATTGTTTTCGTATGGAATTTTCGGCTTGTAATTCGGCAAGGGTTTGGTTTATCAGTTCCAGTTGTGCGGCGGTATCGTCGTTTATGTCGTTCTGGTCACGGAGAACGTCTTCTATGTATGAATTAAGAGTTGCTATTTGATGTTCAATTTTTTCAAATCGTACGAAGTTTTCCATAAACGAATGAAAGGCGTGTTTCATCAGAATAAATGCCCTCATTATGTTCAGATTGGCTTGAATTGCTATTTCCGATGATAATACACTACTCAACATTGCGATACCTAACTCAGTAAGGGCATATGGCATATATCTCGCACCACCTCGTTTGTTTGAGGTCACAAATTGTGACCTCAAACTTTCAAACTCATCTTTGGTCAGTATGAACATTGCGTCAGTCGGGAATCGTTTGATGTTTCGTTTCACTGCTTGGTTTAACACTTTTGTTTCAATGTGGTATAAATCCGCTAGATCTCTGTCTATCATTACTTTTTGCCCACGAAATTCGTGGATTTTTGTTTTGATGTTGTCAACCGAAATGGGTTGAACGGCTTGTAGATTATTCATTATGTAATTGTTTATATGTTGCTGCAAAAGTATTGAAAAATGCCAAAATTCTAATAGAAATGATTGCAAACCTCAAGGCAGGCATGTATTTTGTGGTAGTTGATGACAAAACCGTAGGCGTTTCGGTACGGTAATTTCGTTTTAACCGTAGAGACGATGTGCACATCGTCTCTACAAATCATTATAAATCAAAGGTCGTCGCAAGGCGGCCTTTTTTTAATGCTCAATGCGTAATGCACAATGGTAAGATGCCTCACTCCGTTCGGCATGACGGTCGTGGTGAGGAATATGGAACGGAAAGATGGTGCATATAAAAACTACACATTCTCCCGCCAATCGCCATTTGCTTTAATCAAATCTATCAACGCTTGAACTGCCTCAGTTTCAGGAACATTGCGTGCTACTAATTCTTGTTTCTTATATAGATTCACAGTGCCTTTTCCTGCTCCAATATAACCATAGTCGGCATCGCTCATCTCGCCGGGACCGTTGACAATACAACCCATCACGGCGATTTTCAATCCTTTTAAATGCGATGTCCTTGATTTCACCTCGTTCAACGCCTTTTCTATATCGTACAACGTACGACCACACGATGGACAGGATATGTATTCAGTCTTTTCGAACCGAGAACGAGATGCCTGCAATATTGACAATGATAAATCTACAAGTTGCTGATTATCAATATTTTTACAGCGAATCATCATTCCATTTAAAAATCCATCGAGCAACAGCGAACCAAAATCCATAGCAGCACGGATCTGCAAATCTGCAAAGTCAGCGCAATCATACGTACGTTCAAGCAACACAGGATTTTTACGTCCACGCAATTGAGCATACAATTTTCTCACAAAATATGTACAGTGGATATCAACGCAGTCAAGCAACACTATCGTTTTTTCGCCCAATTCTGGTAATTGTTCGATTTCTGATTCCGAGATTTTCAAGACAGATTGTTCGTTGGACTTATACGTTTGAAGCGATACGATTGGCAATGAAGATAAATTATTATAGATTTGATTTTCAGCAACATACCAATCCGCCTTTGTTTGTTCCGCGCCAAGAACCATAGGTACAGAATCTCCGCCAATTCCCGCAACCGTGGTAGTTTTATATGGAACATACGAATCAATAGCCACACGCACATCTTCTATTGGTTTGAAGTCGAATGGTTTTGAAAACACTTCATTTCTATAATCCACAATGCGCTTACACACAGGTATTTCCGATTCCGGAGATTCCGTCAGCGAAACGCGAATGGTGTCGCCAATGCCATCGAGCAACAACGAGCCACTGCCAACCGCTGACTTAATGCGGCCGTCCTCGCCTGCACCCGCTTCGGTAACACCCAAATGAATCGGATAGCGACAATCATCTTCAACCATCCGTTTTGCCAACAAACGGGTTGCCTGCACCATAATACGAGTATTGCTCGCCTTGATGGAACACGCAACATTCTTAAAATCAGCATCTTTGCAGATATGAAGAAATTCCATCATACTTTCCACCATTCCACGTGGCGTATCGCCGTAGCGCGAAACTATCCGTTGCGACAACGAGCCATGGTTCACGCCAATACGAATCGCCGTGCCGTTTTGTTTGCAAACCTCAAGCAACGGCAAAATATTTTCACGAATTTTTTCCAGCTCCGCCCGATATTCCTCATCGGTGTAGTCGGTTTTGCGAAGAGAACCAATATACACGTAGTTTCCAGGATTAATGCGAACTTTTTCCACATATTTCGCAGCAACAAGCGCCGCCTGCGGATTAAAATGAATGTCAGCGACAAGCGGTTTCGTGTAACCACGGGCAACAAGTCCTTCTTTTATGTTTTTAAGATTTTCCGCTTCACGGACACCCTGGGCTGTCAATCGAACGTAATCGGCACCAGCATCGAAAATTCTGATACACTGCGAAATACAAGATTCCGTATCATTTGTGTTTGTATTTGTCATCGACTGCAATGCAATAGGATTATCGCCACCAATTTTCACGGTTCCTATCTGTATTTCAGGAATTTGCAGACGTTTATACGCCGAAAGAATCATTTGCGCCATAGTTCTTTGTTTTTGCAAAAATACCAAAATTTTACTTGCGCGAAAACTTTCGGAAATATTCACTTTTTTCTTGCAAAAACTCGTTCCATTTCTTTCGGCGGCGAAAGAATTTTGCGATTAAGTGAGAGCAAAGAAAATGTATTTTCTTTGCCGAACGTGAGCAAAATGCCAAAAGGAAACGGAACCCAAAGAAAGACCGCCGACGGACCCGCTCGGCTCAGTCGGAAGGTCGTATTAACAAAGAGTCTCTTTTAGTGACATTGTGTATTAAACTTCAGTAAATGATGATGGTTCGCCTTCGCAGATGAGCGTTTAGAAAATCTTTGAACGGAACGTTAAGAACTCTCGGCTTGGCGGCGCAGGTTTGTGGGGTGCGCCATCCCCGAGAGTTTAGTGGAGTGAGAAGATTTTTAGCGAAGATGCGGCGGCGACGGCATTCTTTGGTTACTTTCTGTTGCTGAAGACAGAAAGTAACAGAAAAAGAGAATTTCTGATTTACGATTATTTACACGATGAATGTAAATAATCCCGAAACTTTTCAACAATGCCAATAACATTAACGGTTTCCGCGATTTTTTTTGTATATTTGCCGCACACCAAATTAGAAAAAAATGAATTTTGACGACAACACAGCGGCTCTTCAAGTCATACGGTTCATAAACGGAACAAACCGTTCGATTTTTCTCACAGGGAAAGCTGGTACGGGCAAGACAACTTTGCTCAAAAATATAGTGGCACACACACATAAAAGTATGGTAATTGTTGCGCCAACAGGTATAGCAGCACTCAACGCAGGCGGCGTGACCATTCATTCCATGTTCCAACTGCCCCCAAGCTGCTTCGCACCCGCGCTCGATTTTGCGGAAAATGAAATTCCATTTGCAATTCTTCCTCTCAAAAAAGTACCAAAGGAAGTTTCGAAAATGGCGGGTTGGAAGCGTGATGTGCTCCGCAAAATGGAACTGCTTGTAATAGACGAAGTTAGTATGCTTCGCGCTGATTTACTCGATGCGATTGACACAGCATTGCGCCACATCAGACGACGCAGAAATATGCCGTTTGGCGGCGTACAGGTTCTGTTTATTGGAGATATGCTCCAACTGCCTCCCGTAGTAAAAAACGATGAATGGAATTTTCTGAAGCAATACTATACAAGCATGTATTTTTTCGACGCACACGTGCTGCAAATTGAACAGCCCTTGGTGCTCGAACTCGAAAAAATCTATCGACAAGACGATAAACTATTTATTGAAATTCTGAACAATCTACGGAACAACCAATTCGTGCAAAAAGATGTAAATGAGCTAAATAAACATTTCATCCCCAATTTTGAAGCCCCCAAGAAAAAACCATACATTTTCATAACCACGCACAATAAAAAAGCGGAAGCTATCAACGATGGAAAACTTCGGAAACTTAAAACCCGTTCAGCATTCTATTCCGCTGAAATCAAAGGGAATTTCCCCGAAAATCTATATCCGCTCAACCCAGAAATGGAACTGAAGGTTGGCGCACAGATTATGTTTATCAAAAATGACTTTTTTCAAGGTGAACACTATTACAACGGGAAAATCGGCGAAATCAGCGAGCTCGAAGACGACAAGATTGCCGTAACCTTCCCCGAAACAGATCAAACCGTTGACGTTGACAAATATACGTGGGAAAATATACGCTACACGTTAGACAAAGAAACGGGACAAATCACCGAAGAAGTTTTGGGAACGTTCACCACATATCCCATAAAACTGGCGTGGGCAGTCACCGTGCATAAAAGTCAGGGACTCACATTCAAACGGGCAATTATAGATGTGTCGGAAGCATTTGCGCCCGGACAAATCTACGTGGCACTGTCGCGCTTGGAATCGCTTGACGGATTAGTGCTTTCCGAGCCTATCGTTGACGATTATCCAGAACAGGACAAACGCGTGCTCGACTTCACCAACGATAAAAAAGATTCCAGCGAACTGGAACACATTTACCAAAACGAGCAACAGAAATATATTGAGCAAAACGTTCTTGCCGCCTACGATTTTTCGACGCTGCTTAACGATTTCAACGACCATCTTTCCGATTACGACGTGGTGCAAGACGACCGTTCCTCAAAATACATTTTCAAAGCCGACATAGAAAAATTGGAACCGAAAGTTCGTAACATTGTAGATGTGGCAGGGAAATTTTCCGTACAGTTGCAAAACATCATTAACCATCACGACAACAATATGTTACAGCATCGCGTTGATGCTTCAATCGACTATTTTGTACCACTGTTTGAAGAAATATCCGTTGGCATTTACGAAGTAGTGGCAAAAGCATTGGCAAAACGAAAAACAAAGCAGTATATCAGCGACCTACAAAGTTTGGAATTACAATTCTTCAATAAAGAATTATCAATAAAAAAATGCTTGCGTATGCTTGAATCCGTCAACACGGGGAAAGTTTTAAACAAAGAAAACCTTGAAATTCCAATTGACCTTGAGGCTCGCAAAAAAATGTTCTTTGCAAAAGCAGAAGAACGAAAGCAAGAGAAAAAAACACGTATCAAAACAAAATATAAAGAATCAAAGCTCAACACAAAAGAAATTTCGTTTATGATGTATTCAGAAGGACTTTCCATTTCTGAAATCGCAGAAGAACGTAGTTTAACAGAACGGACAATCTGTCAACATCTTGAGTACTATATAGCTGAAGGAGAAATAGATGTAACCGAATTAGTGCCTGACGACGTGATTACCTCTGTAAAAGAAACAGCTAAATTTTGGAACACGAAATCCGTCAGCGAATTAAAGACACACCTGCCCGATTTTGATTATCAACAAATTAGATTTGTTTTGGCGGCAATGGAAAGTTCGTTTTTTTGAAAACAATTTACTATTTTTGAAAAAAAAAGATATGAAACATTTATTTGTATTAACCCTATTGCTATTTCCAATTTGGGCATTCTCACAAAAAAGCATCAGTTCATCAGAAGCTGCTCAATTGATACATGACACTAATGAACTTCTGATTATTGACGTTCGGACTCCTATTGAATATGACTCCACAGCAATTCAAAATGCTATGAACATTGACGTGAAGAGCAACAATTTTCAAGAAAACATTCAAAAAATCGACAAAACCAAACCCATATTGGTGTACTGCCGTTCAGGCAGAAGAAGCCTGATGGCCATGAACACAATGCAACAGCTTGGATTCGCAGAAGTTTATAATCTGCTTGGAGGCATCATTGCATTCAAAAAAGAATTTCCCAACCTCGTGATTTCAAAAAAATAAATAAACAACTAACACTCAAATCTTTATAAAGACACAAAAAAATATCGTTTTTTTATTTAGTAACATCTTTGACTGAATTTGTCACTTTTATAAAAAAATGCCCAACGTTTTCGGAATAAAATTTTACATTTGCTAAAATTTTAAAAGATATACGATTTATGAAAAAAATAATATTTACAGTGCTATTATCCAGCGTCTGTGCATTTTCGATGGCGCAAGTCACCGACAACGAAAAAGCACTTCGCACCAACAGCGTTAGCGCCGAAGCCGATTCTGTTAGTGGCTGGAAATTTGGTGGATTAACTAATCTAACATTCACAAACACAAAACTTTACAATTGGGCTGCCGGTGGCGAAAATTCAGTGGCATTCAATGGCGTGGCAAGCTTATTCGCAAACTACAAAAAAGGCAAAAGCGCATGGGACAACTCATTGGACTTTGGCTATGGCATTATGCGCCAAGGTGGTAAATACTTCACCGATTCCAAAGGAACCGATTGGGACCGTCCGTTCACAAAAACCGACGACAAGATTGAATTCGTTTCAAAATATGGCCGTTTGGCGTTCAAGAACTGGTATTATGCAGCTTTAGTTGATTTTAAGACACAAATGACCGATGGTAAAACCTACACATTCAACGATTCAATTGGCTACGAATCAACTATCATTTCAAAAGCAATGGCGCCAGGATATTTGAGCGGCGGTATTGGTATGGACTATAAGCCAAACAACTATTTCAGTGCATACATCTCTCCTATCACGGCTCGATTCATTTTTGTGACCGACCAAGATTTGGCCGACGCTGGAGCATTCGGTGTTGAAGCAGCCAAATATATGCAAAATGCAGCAGGCGACGCTGATTCCCTTGACGCAAGCGGCAACAAATACAAAAAGTTAACTGCAGGCGAAAACATCAAAAAGGAATTGGGTGGCTACGTAAGAATCCAATACGTTCGCACGGAATGGAACGCTGAATGGATGAAAAACATTGGTTTCACCACTAAGTTGAACTTATTCTCCAACTACTTGGAAAACCCACAAAACGTGGATGTTGATTGGGAAACATTGATAACATGGAAATTGTTGAAATTTTTCACAATCAATTTCAACACACAACTATTGTACGACGATGACACAAAAACTATAGAAATTGACAACAACGGAAACCAAATACAACACGGTCCGAAGGTTCAATTTAAGGAAATCCTTGGTATTGGATTCAATTATAGTTTCTAACGCACAAGCTATCAACTGCTTACATTTTTTTGTAAATTCACGCAAAAAAATGTAGGCAGTTTTACAACTCTTTCTTATCTTTGTAGGGATTAACATACAGAAATAAATGACACAAGACGTAAACAAAATGATTGAAGAATTAAAATCAAAAGTGGCGGTTTTAATGTCATTGTTTTCTGTACAGAAATCACAAAACGAACAATTAAAGAAAGAAAACGAAGAATTAAAAAAACAAATAGAACAACAACAAATTTCAATAAAAGGATTAGAGCAAAAAGTTAATACATTACAATTAGCCAAAGCTGTATCTGACACTTCGGGAAATTCGGAAGATAAATCCGCCCGAAAATATATTGAAGGAATTGTACGGGAAATTGATTCTTGTATTGCATTATTAAATAAATGAGTGAAAATTTAAACATACATCTATCTATTCTTGGCAAAGAATTGGCACTGTCGATACCAAGCGAAGAGGAGGAAAAGCTCCGCGAAGCTGGCAAACGTATCAATGACATGGCGGAGAAATTTCGTCAGAAATACCCCACAGCTGATGCGCAATCATTGTTAACGATGTCGATTCTGCAAATTGCCAGAAGATTATTAGATGCTGAGCAAAATCTTCAAAACGACACAATTGGAGACGAGCTTGAAAGAGTATGTGAACAAATTGATGACTTTATAAAAATTAATCAATAGAAGAAAATAATTCAAATATCTAACTCGTATTGTTTCTTAAACTGCGGAAAACTCGACATTTATTTCGCATTGAAAGAGATCAGTTACAGCCGCCGATGATAGGCCTCACTTCTTCGGAAGTCCTTTCGGACAGTGGAAATCAGAATCGGCTTACCCTCTAACCCTGTTGATTTTGGGGTTTTCTGGATTAGAAACAATATGAGTTTTTTATTTATATATATTTGAATTATGATTACTTTAATTATCACAGCGTCCATTACATTCCTGCTGGGAGTAGCTCTCGCGTTTGTAATACAAAAAATATTTCTAAAGTCTAAAACACAAGCCATTCTTGCCAATGCGGAAAAAGAAGCCGAGGCAAACACAAAAGAACGTTTGCTGCAAGCGAAAGAGAAATTTCTGCAAATGAAATCGGAAAACGAGAAAACAATCAATGAACGTAACAACAAAGTTGCGCAAGCTGAAAACCGCATTAAACAAAAAGAGGCATCGCTTCAATCGAAATTCGATGAAATCCAACACAAACAACAGGAATTAGCGAACCAGAAAGAAATTCTTGCCAACCAAATCCAAATAAACGAAAGAAAATCAGAAGATTTGGAAAAACTTCACCGTCAGCAAGTTGAGCAATTGGAAACTATTTCAGGACTGTCGGCAAACGATGCGAAGGAACAATTAATTGATTCCTTGAAGGCTGAAGCAAAAACCGAAGCTATGTCGCTCATCAACGAAATAATGGACGAAGCCAAAATGACCGCCAACAAAGAAGCGAAAAAAATCGTCATCCAAACTATCCAACGAACTGCTACCGAACACGTTGCTGAAAACTCTGTTTCGGTATTCAATATCGAAAGCGACGAAGTTAAAGGACGGATTATCGGTCGTGAAGGACGCAATATCCGAGCGTTGGAAGCTGCAACTGGTATTGAAATCATTGTTGACGACACCCCTGATGCAATCATCCTTTCTGGCTTCGACCCTGTTCGCCGTGAAATCGCACGCCTTTCGCTACACCAATTGGTTACTGACGGACGAATCCACCCCGCACGTATCGAAGAAGTTGTGGAAAAAACCAGACGACAAGTTGAGGAAGAAATCATTGAAACGGGTAAACGCGTTGCCATAGATTTGGGCATCCACGGCTTGCATCCAGATTTGATTCGCCACATTGGTAGAATGAAATACCGTTCGTCATACGGACAAAATCTATTGCAACACTCTAAAGAAACCGCAAAATTGTGCGGCATTATGGCGGCAGAATTAGGTCTAAACTCAAAGGCGGCAAAACGCGCTGGTTTGTTGCACGATATTGGTAAAGTGATTGAAGAAGACGATGAAAAGCCTCACGCATTGTCGGGTATGGACTTGGCTGAAAAATGCAAGGAACGTCCAGAAATATGCAATGCTATCGGTGCCCACCACGAGGAAATTGAAATGGAGTCGCTCATAGCTCCTATCGTACAGATTTGCGATGCTATTTCCGGCGCTCGTCCAGGTGCACGCCGCGAAATTGTTGAATCATACATCAAACGTTTGAAAGACCTTGAAAACATAGCCCTTTCTTACCCTGGTGTGCTTAAAACGTACGCAATCCAAGCTGGCCGTGAACTTCGTGTGATTGTAGGTGCAGAAAAAGTAAGCGATTCTGATGCGGAAATCCTTTCAATGAACATAGCGAAACGAATCCAAGAAGAAATGACCTACCCTGGTCAAATCAAAATCACTGTTATCCGCGAAACAAGAGCTATCAACTACGCAAAATAATAGCGACAAATCTTTTCAACGGATTATTGGAAACGAAATAGTTTTCAATAATCCGTTTTTTACACACCCCCGTTTCTACCTAAGCAACACAAATTTTGTCAGTAATGACACTTACAAACTGACAGTTTGTCAATATTTTCCCATTGGCACACATATTGACAAATGGCGAACAACGAAATTTTTGTAGAACTTAAAATATAAAAGTATGCAAACAGGTAAAATTGGTGTAACCACCGAAAACATTTTCCCGGTCATCAAAAAATTCCTTTATTCCGACCAAGAAATTTTCCTACGTGAATTAGTATCTAATGCCGTTGATGCCACGCAAAAGCTGAAAACACTTGCGAAACTTGGCACATACAACAAGGATTTGTCGAACGCGACAGTGCGAATTTCCATAGACGAAAAGGCAAAAACCATCACCATTTCCGATGACGGTATTGGTATGACAGCCGAAGAAGTTGACAAATACATCAACCAAATCGCATTTTCGGGTGCCGACGAGTTTTTGAAAAAGTTCGAAGGCAAGGCAGAAGCCATCATCGGTCACTTCGGACTTGGTTTCTACTCGGCATTTATGGTTGCAAGTTCAGTTGAAATTCTTACAAAATCATATCAGGAAGGTGCAAAAGCCGTAAAATGGACGTGCGACGGAAGCCCAAACTTCACGATTGATGAAATCGAAAAAGAAAACGTCGGTACCGACATCGTGCTCCACATTGACGCCGACGCCGAGGAATATCTGAAAAAAGAACGTATTGAAGAATTGCTGAAGAAATACTGCAAATTCCTGCCGATTCCTATCGTTTTTGGTAAAAAACAAGAATGGAAAGAAGGCAAATACGTTGATACTGACGAAGATAACCAAATCAACAACACAACGCCTGCGTGGACAAAGAAACCAGCCGACTTGAAAGACGAGGATTATCAGAATTTCTACAGGGAACTCTACCCAATGGCCGACGATCCATTGTTCTACATCCATTTGAACGTGGATTATCCGTTCAATTTGACGGGTATTTTGTACTTCCCGAAAATCAGAAACAATTTCGAAGTGCAGAAAAACAAAATTCAATTGTACTGCAACCAAGTATTTGTGACCGACTCGGTTGAAGGCATCGTTCCCGACTTTTTGACCTTGTTGCACGGTGTGCTTGACTCTCCAGACATCCCGTTGAACGTATCGCGTAGCTACTTGCAAAGCGATAGAAATGTGAAACAGATTTCGAACCACATCACGAAAAAGGTTGCCGACCGTTTGCAAGACATTTTCAAGAACAACCGCGAAGAATTTGAGAAAAAATGGGACGATTTGAAATTGTTCATCACATACGGCATGTTGAGCGAAGAGAAGTTCTACGACAGAGCAAAGGACTTCGCACTATTCAAAAACGTTGATGGCAAATTCTTTACTTACGAAGAATACAAGACGTTGATAAAAGACAATCAGACTGACAAGAACGGAACACTGATTTATTTGTACGCCAACGACCCTGAAAAACAATACAGCTACATTCAAAAAGCCAAGAACAAGGGCTACGACGTGTTGTTGATGGACGGTCATCTGGATTCTCACCTGATTAGCCAGTTGGAACAAAAATTCGAGAAAGTTTCGTTCACCCGTGTGGATGCCGACATTATTGAAAACTTGATCAAGAAAGAGGATTTGCAGGAATCAAAACTAACGAAGGAGGAAAAAGACGATTTGTCAGTCGTATTCTCATCACAGGCATCGAAAGATTTCATGGTTCAGTTCGAAAACCTTTCTGCCGACGAAGCACCAATAATTGTTACGCAATCGGAATATATGCGTCGTATGAAAGATATGGCACAAATGAATCCGGGAATGAGTTTCTACAACCAAATTCCCGATTCCTACAATTTGATTGTGAACGCAAACCATCCGCTGATTACCAAAATCAACGCTGACAAGATTGCGGCAACGAAAGAAAATCTTGATAAAATCAATGCTGATTTGAAACCGTTGAAAGACGAAAAGCAGAAACTCGAAGATGCGAAGAAAGGCAAGAAAGACGAGGAAATTCCAGCAGCCGACAAGGAGCAGTTAGAATCTGTCAACAAGAAAATTGGCGAATTGGAAGACCAAAAGAAAAATGCCCTGACGGAATACGGAAAATCGAACAAGACGGTAAAACAATTGATTGATTTAGCGTTGATTTCAAACAATATGCTGAAAGGCGAAGACCTTGAGGAATTTGTAAAGCGAAGCATTAGTTTGTTGTAATACAATATATTACACTCTTTTTACAGAATAATGCGTTAATAGCGCATTATTCTGTTTTTTCCAATTATAATCCTGTAATTTTTCATAAAATCACCTGAATTTCACCACACATAAAATGCAATCAAGGTGAATTTCACCCCCATAAACGCATTTTTACACCCAAAATGACGTTTTTTCCCATACCATACGTCGGGAAAAACATTTCTGTTTCAATGGCAAATCTTTATCGTACATTTGCACAACAAAATTTTTGAATTATGATATTTACAACAGCAAGCGAACACAAAGCTATCGTGTACAAAAACAACGAGTACACGTACAATCAGTTTCTACAACAGACAACATTGTATGCTAAAGCATTTTCGGCACAAACATCTCCGTCAAAAGTGCTTATCTACGCCGAAAATTCCGACAATTGGATTTTCGCTTTTTACGGAGGCCTCCGCACTGGCGCAATTGTTGTTCCCGTTGATGCACTATCAACGACAAAGGAGTTGGCATATATTATAAGCGATTGCAAACCAGAATGTTTATTTACCGAACCAGGAAAAATCGACATTGTAAATGAAGCATTGTCATTGGCAAACTACAGATGCAACATAGTGACAGCAAATGATATTGTTCAAGAGGAAAACGTACCTGTTTCCAATATTGTGATTGACGATGAAGACCGCACCATAGCATTGATTTACACTTCGGGAACCACAGGTTCACCAAAAGGAGTAATGCTATCAACAAAAAATATCCGATTCAATATTAATAGTGTATCCGTTGATGTTCCAATATACAATGCAAAACGTAACGTAATGATTTTGTTACCATTACACCATGTATTCCCACTTTTGGGGACAATGATTGCGCCATTAAGCATTGGAACAAGCGTGTATATTGCCGAAAATCTTGCCGCCGAAAGCATTCTTGGAACCCTACAACGTGGACAAATCAGTCTGTTTATCGGCGTGCCACGCTTATACGAAATTTTAGTAAAATCAATAATGAACACCATAAACAGTTCATTACTGACAAAAGCAATGTATAAATTGGCAAAGGCAATCAATTCACCGAAATTCTCGAAATTCATTTTCAAAAAAGTTCATACAAAATTCGGCGGTCACATTGACTACCTTGTTTCGGGCGGCGCAAGTCTGCCTACCGACATTGGGGAAAGTTTGAAAGTGCTTGGTTTCCAAGTTCTTGAAGGATATGGAATGACGGAAACTGCACCAATGATTTGTTTTACTCGTCCGTGGAATATCCGTGTGGGATATGTGGGAGAACCATTAAAAGGCATTGAAGTAAAAATTGCCGAAAATGGTGAAATTTGCGTGAAAGGCGATAATGTAATGCAAGGCTACTACAACCGTCCAGAAGAAACTGCCCAAATTATTCAAGATGGTTGGTTGCACACTGGCGATATGGGTGCATTCGATGCCAACTGCCTGAAAATCACAGGTCGTATCAAAGAAATTATTGTCACCGCAAACGGAAAAAACATCAATCCCGAAGAAGTGGAACAAGAAATTCTGAAAGATTCTCCTTGCATCAAAGAAATTGGAGTATTTCTGAAAGATACTGTGTTACAATGCATTATCGTGCCACAAATGAACGAACTCCGAGAATCACACGAAAGCATGAACGACATACTTCGTGGCGAAATCGAAAAATACAATCACTCGGTTGCTCCATACAAACGAATCAAAAACATTCATATTTATTCAGGTGAACTGCCCAAAACCCGTTTGATGAAAATTCAACGCTACAAATTGGAAGGTCTTATATCGCAAAACGCCGAAAAAGATGCGACTGAAACAGAAATTCCACGTAGCGAAGTATATGTACGTCTAAAGAAATTCATTGATTCTGAAACAAATATGAATGCAAAAGAGAATGACCATTTCGAAATTGATTTGGCTATTGATTCTCTTGGCAAAATTGCCCTGCTGACATTTGTGGAACAAAATTTCAAAGTGCCAATTTCCGAAGCGCAACTTGACGAAATAAACACGTTAGGCAAACTTTCCGCCTATATTGAGAAAAATCAAACCGAAGGCGGGGAAAACACAGCTATTTCGTGGAAAGAAATTCTTTCTACCAAAAAATACAATACAAAAATCCCGAAAGCAGGTATAATACAAGCATTTTGCAGCCATTTAGTACGCTTTTTGATGAACGCGGTATATATGTTCAACTACCGCAAACACGGCAAATTTGAAATGCCAAAACAACCATGCATCATCGTAGCCAACCACCGTAGTGCGCTTGACGGCTATTTCATAACCTCGAAACTGCGTCCGAAAGTGGTAAAAAACACGTTCTTCTTTGCCAAGGAAAAACATTTGCATTCAAAATTTGCTCATTTTATGGCGCGCAAAAACAACGTGATTTTAATGGACATCAACAAAAACGTGCGTGATTCGTTGCAACAAATGGCAGCCGTACTACAAAAAGGCAAAAATGTGATTATTTTCCCTGAAGGAACACGTTCCAACGACAACAAACTCAACACGTTCAAGGATAGTTTCGCTATATTGAGCAAGGAGCTGAACATTCCTGTGATTCCTGTGGCAATCTCGGGGTCGGAACGTGCGGTATTCAAAAAATTCAACTTACCACGTCCATTTGCAAAAATTTCGATAGATTTCCTTCGACCTGTGGTTCCGCAAAAGGACACAACAATAGAAGACATCCGAAACAATGTTGTGATGCAAATCTCGAACAAGTTGTACGAATATCAAATGAAACGGTTAAAAACTGCGTAGATTACTGATTGAGAAGATGTTCTTCCAAGTCACTGCGCATTTTGCCAACAATAGGACAAGATTTCTGAGCCTTAAAATCAAAGTGTACAATCACATTGCGTGATTTGGCGCAGAGTTTTCCGTCCTGCCACAATTCCTGAGTCACATCGAACGATGAATTTCCCATTCGGCTAATCCACGTTTTGATTTCCACAGGACTATGGAAGAATATTTGTCCAAGATAATCTACCTCCATACGGGCTAATATCAAATTCCACTTGTCAAAATCCATTGTGGGATTCAAAATGCGGAACAACGGAGTTCTGGCTTCCTCGAACCAGCACGGCAACACAGTATTATTTATGTGTCCCAACGCATCAGTGTCGGCAACACGGGGAGTTATTTGATACGAAAACATTGTTTTATTCTTGTTCAGGCAATATAATTTCCATTAAATCATTCAACTGCAACAAACTATTGCGTGTGGTGTCTTGGAACGAAACAACCACAGATCCCGAATAGGAATCGTTCAGCTTAATTTCCGAAGATTTCACTATCGACGAATACGATTCCAGCAACGGAAGCGCATCCATTTCGGTTAAGAAGTTCTTAGCCGTCGTCGGGTAATTTTTCACCGTGAAGTCCATATATTGATACGAAGCATATCCATTTGCTTTTTTCACAAGCTGGTTAACTGTTTGTCCCATCGAGCTGCTTACGGTAGCCTTGCCGTCCAACACATTCCTTGCATATTCACTATCGGTGGCAAAAACGAACACATTATCCTTGCATGCCACATAGGCCGGAAAGCCCATTATTTTTGAGAAATCAAACAAACCTGGTTGCAGTTTTACACAAATTTCGCTCGAAATATGATTCAACACGCCAAGAGGAATATTGGAATCATTCAATCCAAGCGCAATTGCCAAATGCGGGAACGTAGTTTTCTGTTCTTTCTGCAAATGTTTCCAAACCAAGCCGCCACCTTTATATTCATATTTTTGAACAAATTCCATCATACGCACTTTTTCCAAAGTGATGTCGTACATTGAAAATACGCAATCTCCTGTAAACGAGTTTGCAAAATCCTCCACTGTCAAGTTCAGCTTTGCAAGTTCGCCTTCGGCGTATTCGCAATATTCAGAGCCTTTCAGCTGCGCAAGCAAACGAAGCGGATCGACCGACAACGTGGAGAACCACAATGTATTTTGCGGCAACACGTCGCACATGGCCGTGTTGAAAGTTTTGGTCGTAAAATTATTTTTCTTCCAATACCGTTTGAACGCTCGACTTGGCGTGCACGACAGCGCGACATTCACCGTGGTGTCGAAATCCACGTTGCAGTGGATATAATTGCCTTTCAACGCTGATTCAGGAATGCTCTGCAACGTGAAAATCTTTGGCAATTCAGGATACCACAACATATAATAATTCATCATTTCGCTGGTTGACAACCACATAGCCACATCTTTCTTTTCGTTTAGGAAATCCACAAAGTCATCGTTTTTCGAAATGTTTCTACTAAACTTCGAGAAAATATCATTCACGCACTCAGTGATTCCCTTGGTGTGAATGGTTGAACAGCCAAACACAGCGATTTCATTATTATATGCAATCCACGAAAAACGGTCGTTTATATTAATATAGCACACACAGTTTTTCGCACCATCAAGGATTGTATAATTATGAAAATCAATCGTTTTCAGATATGCGGCAAACTGTGCCGAATCGCTCAGCATAACCGACATACAGCGGTACGCGTTCTTAAATTCCCGTGACGGGATAAGGTACGCCATAATTGTTTTCGACATGTCCATACCCGTTTCGGTGGAATCAGAAAACACTGAATGTACCGCCAAATCGAAGGTTTCATTTGAAAACCCGTAGCTTTTGAAGTACGCCAACAATTTTTTTGCAGATTTTGCGCCACGCGCTTCCGATTTCTGCATCACCACAGGCATATCGACCACTATGACCGATGCTGTATTTTTGGGGATATACGTTATTTGCTTCGGCAATTCCGTACACGAAGTACCAAAAGCAACAACTAATAGAAAAATAAAATAAATTGTTCTTTTTCGAAAATCCATACTATTCAAGATTTCTACAAATGTAATAAAAAAACAGATACATATATACATTGGAATTTTTATTTTAAGTGAAATATATTCATTAGTCTGTAATTCAAACAATTAAAATATCTCCAATGTAATTTTCGATGAAAATTCTTTGATAAATGGAAACTTAGTGTTATTTTTACACTTTGAAAACAAATTTTGTTAAATTAAAATTTTAAGATTATGAAGAAAGTATTTTTATTCTTAGGTGCTTGTTTAACCGTTGCCACTTTGAGTGCTCAAGTTGCAACGATTAATATTACCGATGTTGTATTCTCTAACAACAAAACCAACTATCAATCAGCAGAACAAATTTTTAATGTTTCAAATCCTATAGCAGTTGATGACGAAGTCACAATCACGGTAAAGGGTAAAATAAGTTCTGCTGTTGAAGGTTTGCAAGCATATTTAGTAGAGTGCTCTGCAACAAATAATTATGGATGGAATGTTCTAAGTGGATATGAGGATGTTAGTTCCGCTCTTGCAGCTGGTGCTGATGTTGACTTGAATTTCACTTTAAAAGCAACAGCTGCTTCAGAAGGAAAAGAAATCAGAGCTTATTTAATCACTACAAACGCACCAGTAGCAGAAGTTGCAATTATAGCAATCAACGAAAGTGGAATTGCTCCAGAAGCCCCTTATGAAGATGAAACACTAGGAAAATTGGCTAGTATGTGGGGACCTGGAAATGAAGTAAATGGTAAAGTTATGACCTTTGCAGCATCAGATAGTGGAATTGGTTTTGCATCTTATAATGGTATGACAACAGATTTATCTGGTAAGGTAATAACTTTGACAGTCGAAGAATTTCCAAGTTGGGCTACCTATGGTCAAGTTGTTGTTACGCATAAAGCGGCTGCAGGAGAAGAACAACAAGCAAATGTAACTGCTGCTTTTAACGAGAATGTTGCTGTAATTGATATGACAGATGTTCCTTTTGCGGCTTCGTTAGATCAAATATTTTTCCAATTTGGTGGAACAGGGAACTTGGTTCTTTCTTCTGTTGAAATTAAAGATGCAGAACAAGGTGGTGGTGAAGAAACCGCTGTAGAATCAGTTTCTGCCGATGCATTTGCTGTAGTTGGCGGAATGGTTTACTCTGCTGGCGAAATTACAGTTTACAATGTTGCAGGTAAAGCAATTGCCAGTGCTTCGCAATCATTCAACGTAAATTCTTTGGAATCTGGTGTGTATTTCATCACCGCTCCTGAAGGCACTATCAAATTTGTAAAATAATCTATTACAAATAACTTACACAAAAAGCCTTGCCATTTGGTGAGGCTTTTTTTTTACAAAAAATATCCTTTTGAGAAAATTTCTTTCGCTATGTTTAAAAAATCCGTATTTTCGTACAATTAGAATTCAATAATGCATACGCTTCTTCAACAAGTTATAGAAATTGGACGGAAAGGGAAATCTGTCCACCTCATGTTGCCTGAAATTTGCAACTGCATCTCCGTTTTCCCCGATATAATTGGCGTGCTTATCTCCTACAACGAGATAAACTATTACAGCACGCATTTCAACATCAGCAAAAACGTGCAGAACCAGCAACTTTCCATTGGCGGGAAAATAGTAGGAAATCTGTCGATTTACTATAAGGAACAGGTTGAATATAAACAACTTGAAGAAGACGAAATCGTTTGCATCGCTTCGCTTATTGCGGGATTTATTTCTGAAAATAAATTCACTGACATTGCCACGAATTTCGACAAACGGATGAACGAACTTGCGGCAATACGCAAAACCAAGGAAATCATAAATTCCGGCATATCCTCCGAGCGGGTTTTACAGGAAGTGTGCGATGTATTGCCTCAATATTGGCAATTTTCGGAATGTGCATGCTGTCGCATCACGTTTGACAATGCAAAATACACATCGCACGGATTCAAGGAATCCACGTGTTCGATGAAAGAATCTTTTGTGACGTTCGACAACACAACGGGCACAATAGAAATTTTCTACACAAAAGACGACTACATTGACACAGAAAATCTGTTTTTGCCCGAAGAACGGGAACTTGCAAACACAATCGGACTGTTGCTTTGCCGTTTTTTGAATGACACAAAGGGACGTTTGCTCTCGAACAATCCAATTCTGAGCAACAATCCAACCAGCAAAGACGAACTTTCGCGTGAATCGCTCATCAACAGCGACAAACCGCTTCAAAAAATGCTGAACGAACAAACGCTGGACAAGTACATTTACTTGGATATGATGAAACACAAAGTTTCGCAGATTTTGTTCGTGGCAACAATGTACGATGCGTTCAACCTTGAGAAAGACGACAGCTTTTTCGAGAAATTCATGGGACCAATTTACCAATACAGCATCTTCTCGTTGCCAAGAATTATCGGTGTGTCGTCGCACAAACAAGCACTCGACTTGCTGAAAACCACCCACTTCGATTTGGTGATTCTTATGGTTGGTGCCGATGTGCAAAAACCGCTTTCGTTAAGCGCGAAAATCAGAAAAATAACGACAGATGTTCCTGTGTATCTGCTACTTAACCCACGTTCAAACATAGCGTATTTTGAAGATATGGTTGCCAAAACAACCTTGTTCAACAAAATATTCATCTGGAGCGGTGATTCGCAAATTTTCTTTGCAATGGTGAAATCGCTCGAAGACCTTGCCAACGTAGAGAACGACACGAAAATCGGTTTGGTGCGAACCATGTTGCTCATCGAAGATTCCACGCAATATTATTCCAAATATCTGCCAATCATATTCTCGGTGCTGTTCAACCAAGTGGGTGAACAAATCTCGAATTTCGAGTCGAACGAACTGGAAAAATTGTCAAAAATCCGTTCTCGGCCAAAATTGCTGTGGGCGCGGAACTACGAGGAAGCGACGTTCCTATTCAATAAATATAAAGACTTTATGACCTGCGTGATTTCCGATATGGAATTCGAGCGAAACGGAATGTTAGACAAAAACGCAGGACTTGCATTTATGGAGCGCGTGCGTGAATACAACGTAAATATGCCTATTTTGATTCAGTCTTCAGAATTGAAATACGCACAGTACGCCAAGGAAATCCATGCAAAATTCGTCAATAAAAAGTCGGATATGCTTCTCGATAAAATTAAGAAATTCGTGATGCACAATTTCGGCTATGGCGATTTCATTTTCCGCAACGGAAAAGGCGAACCGATTGCAAAAGCCAAGAATCTCCGGGAATTTGAGATGCTGCTCCGCACCATCCCCGACGATTCGCTGAAATACCACGCCGACCAAAACCAGTTCTCTATTTGGTTGATGGGACGCGGCGAAATTGAATTAGCACGAAAACTGAATCCTGTGAACCTGTCGGACTTGAACAACGATGTGGGCAAACTCCGCGAAATGAACAACGTGATTCTTGACGAATACCGCCAAACAAAGAAACGGGGAAAAATCTTGTCGTTTGAAGAAACAGCCGTACTCGACGAGAAAAACGTGGTTTCGCTTGCGGCTGGCTCGTTGGGCGGGAAAGGACGCGGATTGGCGTTTGTGAACACGCTCATCAACAACATCGACATCAATCCTTATGCCGACCAAATGGCAATTAGAACGCCAAAAACCGCTGTAATTGGAACGGAAGAATTTGAATTGTTCATCAAACACAATTTTGCGGGTAAAAATCTGTTTTCTAAAGACTTATCGGACGAACAGATTAAAAACATGTTCATCGCCGGACGACTTTCAGAAGATGTGCGGCGGAAGTTGGCAATTCTACTGGAACAGGTATCAAAGCCACTTGCCGTCCGCTCGTCGAGCATATTCGAAGATTCTGTGACACAGCCACTTGCAGGTGTTTTTAGTACCTATATAATTCCGAACAACAGCAAGGATTTAACCAAGCGGTTGAACGATTTGGAAATCGCCATTAAATTAGTCTATGCGTCGGTTTACAGCGACCAAGTGAAGGAATTTTACAAATCGACCAGCCACAAGCTGGAAGAGGAAAAAATGGCGATTGTGATTCAGGAAGTTGTGGGCGACTACTACGACCAATATTTTTATCCGCACATTTGCGGCGTGGCACAGTCGTACAACTACTACCCCATCGCCCACATGAAACCAGAGGAAGGTTTTGCCGTGTGTGCCGTGGGACTTGGTTTCTACATTGTTGATGGAGGAAATGCATACCGTTTTTCGCCCCATTACCCCAAAGTAGAAATAATGAGTACGAAAGACCAGATAAAATCCTCACAGACACATTTTTATGCTGTTGATTTTTCGAAACAAGATGTGAATTACGTGCGCGACGGCGAACATGCCGCACTCACACTGCTGCCAATCTCCGAAGCGGAAAACCACAAAACGCTCAACCACTGTGCGTCAACATACAACTATGAAAATGACCGTATTGAACCAGGACTTTCGAGCTACGGGCCACGCATAATCAATTTCGCTGACATTCTCAAATACGACTATGCGCCTCTCGCTGAGATTCTTACGTTGATTTTGAACACCGTTCAGGAAGCGATGGGTACGCCTGTGGAAATAGAATTTGCGGTAAATCTTAACGAAAATGAAGACGGAGTCCCTTCATTCTATTTACTTCAGATTAAGCCACTTACAGGCAGTCTTCTTACCGAAAACACATTCCCCGAAGTATTGAAAAACGCACCGCAATTGCTTCACACAACCACAAGTATGGGTAACGGATTCATAGAAAATATTTGCGACGCGGTGTATGTAAATCTCGACAAATTCGACAAACTCCGCACATTGGAGATGGTGTCGGAAATTGAAAGAATCAACAAAAAAATGGTGGAAAAAGGACGGAAATACTTGCTAATAGGACCGGGACGTTGGGGGACAAGCGACAGATTCTTAGGTATTCCTGTAATGTGGTCGCAGATTTCAAACGCCAAGGTGATTGTGGAAATCAGCCTGTCGAACTTTCCACTTGACGCATCGCTCGGCTCGCATTTCTTCCACAACATTTCCACTATGAACATAGGTTACTTCGCATTGGAACACATGAACGAGGAAAATTTCATAAACTGGGACATTCTCAAGAGCCAAAAAGTTGTGGAACAAACCGAATTTTTCGTTCACGTACGTTTTGAAAAAAATCTTTGCGTGTATATGCAAGGAAAAGAACGAAGTGCCACTATCTTTGTAAACGAAACTTTATAAGAATTGTATGATTAATGTAGTTGTCATTGGAACCCACCACCTGCAAGCTGAAAGCATTGCGATGCTCATTGAGTCGAACGACGATTTCAAAGTGCTAGGAATTTATTCCCGCACTAACGATTTTCTTCATCAATCCTACAGCGAGCCAGTCCACATTGTAATTAAAAACATCCATAAAATCACAAACGACGACATTTCCGATGTGGAGGCTATCCAACAAGTCCATTTGAAGGCGAAAATTCTGATTATTTCGTATGCCGAAAACGAAGAAACCATATTCAACATTATAAAAGTTGGCGCAAAAGGATTTTTGTCGCACGATGCCACAAGCCAAGATTTATTCGAGGCAATTTACTCATTACGAAACGGTTACGACTATTTTAGTAAATGTATCACCAATATTTTGCTGAACCGTTACGTATCGTCAATTCAGAAAAACGAAAAGCCTGAAAATGAAGAAGTTGAAAAGTTAAGTTCCCGTGAAATCGAAATACTTTCGTTGTGGGGAAGCAGCTACACTAACCCTGAAATAGCTGACACTCTGCACATTAGCATCCGCACTGTGGAAACCCACAAAACGCACATTATGCAGAAACTCAACCTCAAGACACAGGTTGACCTTATAAAATACGCTATCAAAAACAACATTATTGATTTGTAATGCAGAGGAATAACGACAATCGGGACGAGAATTACTTGTGGAACTTTTTGGCAATCAACGAAATAATACAAGAATTTTACACAAATTGACATTCAAATTTCATCGAAAACAGAAAATATTGTACATTTACAAATTATAAAAATAACGACTATGCGAAAACAATTGTTACTTGTAATTGGACTTTGGAGCGCGTTTGCGTTCTCAAGTTGTTCGTCAATGTACATTCCAAGTATGGTGAACACGCCATTACTATCGGAACAAGGTGAAATTCAAGGTGAGCTGTCGCTTACCACAAACGCAGTGCAATTAGGCGTTGACTACGCCATCACCGACCATTTGGCGGCAATGGCACAAACGAATATTTCGTATGGAAACTTTACTAATGCATACGATATATACACCAGCAAGGACGAGGATTCTACCCTACTCGACCTCACAAACTGGGGAAAATTCAATAACCGCCATTATGAACTTGGCGTTGGGTATTACAACATGTTCAACAAAGACCATTTCAAAATGGAAGCATTTGGGGGTATGGGCTTCTGCCACGCCGACGATGAAAACGACTACCACACTAATGTGCTTGAAAAATACGACTCAAAGTACACGATGATTTTTGGTCAGCTGAACACTGGATTTTCTTCAAAATTCTGTGATTTTGGTTTGGCATTCAGACTTGCGCCCACGTTCCACAAATTCAAATGGGAAACTATTGACGCAGCCGACCCAAGCCAAAACACCAACGGAACCGAACATTTTGCAATGTTCCACATTGAACCATTGTTGTTCCTCCGTCTTGGCTACGACCATTTCAAAATCACAGCAAAAGCAGGCTGCTCGTTCCCTGTGGAATCAAACGCTTTGCAAGAACTGAACGACAGAGTTCCTAACTCAATGTACACAAAATCAACTTTGATGCACTTTTCAATTGGTGCGTGCCTAATATTCGATACAAAACAAAAATAAAACACATAAATATGGCAGAATTTCATTATCAACCTATGTTCCCTCTTGGCGAAGACAAGACGGAATATTATTTACTGACAAAGGATTACGTTTCGGTTAGCGAATTCGAAGGTCACAAAATCCTTAAAATCGAAAAAGAAGGTCTGACGGCTATGGCAAACGCTGCTTTCCGCGATGTATCGTTCTTGTTGCGTCGTTCTCACAACGAACAGGTGGCAAAAATTCTTTCCGACCCTGAAGCAAGTGACAACGACAAATACGTTGCTCTTACATTCCTTCGCAACGCCGATGTGGCTTCGAAAGGCAAACTGCCTTTGTGTCAAGATACGGGAACGGCTATCATCCACGGTGAAAAAGGTCAGCAAGTATGGACTGGATTCTGCGACGAAGAAGCTCTTTCGCTCGGCGTGTACAAAACTTACACGGAAGAAAACCTGCGTTACTCGCAAAATGCCCCTCTTTCAATGTACGAAGAAGTGAACACAAAATGTAACCTTCCTGCTCAAATCGACATTGAGGCAACCGAAGGTATGGAATACAAATTTTTGTGCGTGACCAAAGGTGGCGGTTCTGCCAACAAGACATATCTGTATCAGGAAACCAAAGCCCGCATTCAAAATCCGGGAACATTGGTTCCGTTCCTTGTTGAAAAAATGAAGACGTTGGGAACGGCTGCGTGTCCGCCATACCACATTGCATTTGTAATCGGTGGTACTTCGGCTGAGAAAAACCTTTTGACAGTGAAATTGGCTTCGACTCACTACTACGACACGTTGCCAACCACAGGAAACGAATACGGACGCGCGTTCCGCGACGTAGAGTTGGAAAAACAAGTGTTGGAAGAAGCTCACAAAATCGGTCTGGGAGCTCAATTCGGCGGTAAATATATGGCTCACGACGTTCGCATTATCCGTCTGCCACGCCACGGAGCAAGCTGTCCAATCGGTTTGGGCGTAAGTTGTTCTGCCGACCGTAACATTAAATGTAAAATCAACGAACAAGGTATCTGGATTGAAAAAATGGACGACAATCCAGGCGAATTGATTCCAAAAGAACTTCGTAACGCTGGCGAAGGCGACGTGGTAAAAATCAACCTGAACCAGCCAATGAAAGACATTTTGAAAGAATTGTCGAAATATCCTGTTTCAACACGTTTGAGTTTGAACGGAACAATCATCGTTGGTCGCGATATTGCACACGCAAAACTGAAAGCCCGCTTGGATGCAGGCGAAGATTTGCCACAATATATTAAAGACCACCCAATTTACTATGCCGGTCCAGCAAAAACTCCAGCAGGAATGGCGTGCGGTTCAATGGGTCCGACAACTGCCGGCCGTATGGATCCGTATGTTGACGAATTCCAAGACCACGGAGGCAGTTTAATAATGTTGGCAAAAGGTAATCGCGCACAATGCGTTACCGATGCCTGCAAGAAACACGGTGGATTCTACTTGGGTTCGATTGGCGGTCCAGCCGCAATCTTGGCTCAAAACAACATTAAATCAATTGAATGTGTTGAATACCCAGAACTCGGAATGGAAGCAATCTGGAAAATCGAAGTTGAAGACTTCCCTGCATTCATCTTGGTTGACGACAAGGGTAACGACTTCTTCAAGAAGTGGCAACACTAATTGAGGTAGGAATTAGGAGTTAGGAGATAGGAATTTTCACTCTACAAAAAAAACGACTGTCCAAGTGGACGGTCGTTTTTTGTAATTGCATATTCGCAACAACGTTCCATTGTGAATTGCATTGAGATTGAAATCTTATTTTCCCAAGCACTCAAACAAATTCTTCACCGCCTTTTCCGCATCGCCATTTGCCTCGTCGAGCAGTTGCACGAACTTTGAGCCGATGATTGCTCCGTTGGCGTTTGCCTGTGCCGATTCCAGCGTTTGTTTGTTTGAGATGCCAAAACCAATCATCAGCGGATTGCGGAGATTCATTGCGTGAACTCGGTTGAAGTAGGCCTGTTTCTGGTCGTCGAACGTTTTTTGAGCCCCTGTTGTGGCTGCCGACGACACCATATAAATAAAGCCGTCGGTGTGTTCGTCTATGAAACGAATACGCTCCTCGCTTGTTTCGGGAGTGATGAGCATGATGATTCGCAAATCGTATTTGTCGGCAATAGGTTTATAGTCTTCCAAATAGTCTTTGAAAGGCAAATCGGGCAAAATCATTCCGTCAACACCGACTTCGACACATTTTTTGCAGAAGTTTTCAAAGCCGTATTGAATCACAGGATTCAAATATCCCATCAGAATGAGCGGAATGTTTACCGATTTACGCACATCTTTCAACTGCGAAAACAACAGGTTCAGCGACATTCCATTTCGCAACGCCTTAGTTGCCGCCGTCTGAATAACAGGACCGTCGGCCATAGGGTCGCTGAACGGGATGCCAATTTCCACCATATTGATTCCGTTCTGTTCCATTGCCTGAAGCACCGAAACTGTGCCGTCCAACGTTGGTGCTCCTGCACAAAAATAAAGACTCAAAATATTGTTGGTCTTTGTCTTAAATAATTGATTGATTCTGTTCATTGTATTTTTTATTTTAATTTTTTTAAACGATTTATGATTTGCGTCAATTTTATAATGTACTTTATCCCTTTAGCATGAGTTTCTTGGTTGTCTTGTAATATTAAGTTGAGATTGTATTGGGCTTCTTCAAGCCCTTGCTCGGCAGCTTTGCGGAACCAAGATTCCGCTTCCGATTTGTCTTGTGGAACGCCTTCTCCGTTGAGGAACAAAACACCAAGATTGTTTTGGGCTTCCTTGTCGCCTTGTTCAGCGGCTTTGCGATACCAATTTGCCGCCTCAGTCTTGTTTTCAGGAACGACGCCTCCGTCATCATACATCTTGCCGAGCCTGAATTGTGCCGATGCGAATCCTTGTGCCGCTGCCTTTTGAAACAAGGTAAAGGCCTGCAGCTTGTCTTCGGAAATACCATCTCCAAAAAGGTATCGTACGCCAAGATTATATTGAGCTTCTTTAAGCCCTTGTTCGGCAGCTTTGCGGAACCATGAAACGGCTTGAACTTTGTCTTGGTCGATGCCTTCTCCGTAAAGGAATAATACGCCAAGTTCATTTTGAGCCTCTGCAACCCCTTGCTCGGCAGCTTTGCGGAACCAATATTCCGCTTCCGATTTGTCTTGTGGAACGCCTTCTCCGTTGAGATACATAACGCCGAGATTGTTTTGGGCCTCCTTGTCGCCTTGTTCAGCGGCTTTGCGATACCAATTTGCCGCCTCAGTCTTGTTTTCAGGAACGACGCCTCCGTCATCATACATCTTGCCGAGCCTGAATTGTGCCGATGCGAACCCTTGTGCCGCTGCCTTTTGAAACAAGGTAAAGGCCTGCAGCTTGTCTTCGGAAATACCATCTCCCAAAAGGTATCGTACACCAAGATTATATTGAGCTTCTTTAAGCCCTTGCTCGGATGCTTTTCGAAACCAGAATATGGCTTCTAATTTGTCTTCGGGAACGCCTTCTCCGTAAAGTAACAATATGCCAAGATCGTTTTGGGCATTCCCGTCGCCTTGTTCTGCGGCTTTACGATACCAAATGGCGGCTTCTTGTTTGTCTTCGGGGACGCCGCACCCGTAATCGAACATCCTTCCAAGACTGTATTGAGCCGATGAATTTCCTTGTTCTGCCGCTTTGCGATACCAAAAGACTGCTTTTTCATTATCTATGTGAACACAAGAACCTTCTTCATACGCCGTCCCAAGTTTGTACTGAGCCATCACATCGCCTTGCTCTGCGAGTTCTCGCAAACACCATGCTTCGATAAAGTCGAGTCCATCTCTTGATGTGCCGTCATCATATGACCATGCAAAACGAGTCTTCATTCGATCTGGAGTTGCTCGTAATTCCGCAATCTTATCCAAAACTTTTTGCCTGTCTCCTGCATGCAAATACGTTATAAGCGTGTAATATTCATAGCATTTTTCCTCTTCTGGGAAATAGGAATCAGGGTCGGGATTCTCTTTGATAAAACGTTTTATTTCGTCGTCAAATTGCCGAAAAACCTTGTCCCAAATCTTTTCGATATCTTCGTCGGAATATTTCTGGATTTTTTCTAATTCATACTCAGCCTCACGCTCATTCGTTCTAATGTCAAAAAGATCGGGGGTCTCCTGTATTCTTACGCCATCTAACGAAAACGTTCCATTTCCTCTCAAGCTCATGGGTGCTTTTTTATTGCTGGACATTTCGAAAATATCCCACCACAAATCGTCTATATAAAGGGGCTTGACGTACAAAAATGCCCCACTATAGCAATTGAGATGCCGCAAATAAAAATAATATCCACCTTCAACTTTCCAATTGATGAAACTATGTTGTTTCCATCCGTATTTTTTGGAAACGATTCTTCTGCATAAAGTATCTTTTTTTTCTAAATCACTCAACGCTTTGTTGATTTCTCTTTTTCCTGGCTTTTTTGGATTCATAGTTTCCTGTCTAACAAAAATTTATCTAATCTATAGTATTTCATGGCACGTCTCAACAATTATTAATTCTTAATTTTTCTACGAATGTCCTCACTTTTTCAACATCTTTCACAGCAGGACAGGTTTCAAATTTAGAATTTATATCGATTCCTGCAAACTGCGGATGCGAAAATTGTTTGATTCGTTCCACACTTTCTGCTCCAATGCCGCCACTTAACAAAAACGGCGTTTTACCTTGATATTCAGCAAGAATCAACCAGTCAAACGATTCACCGCTTCCACCATACGAAGGCGTTGCCGTGTCAAACAAAAAATAATCGCACAAGTTTTCGTACTGACTTGTTTTCTGCAAATCTTCAGCTTTTGCAATTTGGAATGCTTTAATAACCAGACAATTGCACGTGCTTTTCAACAAACGTACAAATTCAGGCGTTTCGTCGCCGTGCAACTGAATGCCATCGCAGTGAAAGGTTTCCACGGTTTTGGCTATTTCGTCGATGTCGGCATTCACAAACACCGCAATCAATTTTTGCCGCAATGGGCGGAACGACGGCACTTCCGAAACATAGCGCTTTGAACGTGGATAGAAAATCATTCCCATAAAATCCACGTCTAAATCGGCAATTGCCTTCATATTTTCGGAATCACGCATTCCGCACACTTTTATCAACATTGCTCTATATTTTGAATAAATGTTTTCAACGCCTCGCCTGGATTTTGTTCTTTCATAAAGCATTCTCCGATGAGAAATCCTCTATAGCCAACATTCCGTAATTCTTTCACAGTCTGTGGATTACTTATGCCGCTTTCGCTCACGAGCAAAAAATCCTTCGATAATTTGTCGGCAATGTCAAATGACCATTTCACATCGGTGACGAAGGTTCCCAAATGACGGTTGTTCACGCCAAGCATATCAATTTCTGGCACGACTTTGTTCAGTTCCGACACGGAATGAACCTCGAACAAAATCTCCAGACCAAGCTGATGGGCGGTTTCCACCAATTTTTTCACCATCGGAGCCGAAAGCGTAGCCGCAATGAGCAACACGGTGTCGGCACCAGCAAGTTTCGCCTCGTACAACTGATATTCGTCAACAATAAATTCTTTGTACAAAATTGGAAGAGAAACCATCGGGCGTACCATTTCGATGAAGTGTTTGGAGCCGCCGAAATACTTTTCGTCAACCAAGACGGAAGCTGCCGAGGCACCATTTTTTTCGTACAACGGCACCACGTCGGTCGGCACTGCGTCGGCGTGAATCCATCCTTTCGACGGTGATTTCCGCTTAAATTCCGCAATGATACCCGATTTGCTTGCCAACAGCGTGTCGTGCATGGAACGTGGTTTCAGCGGATTTTCAGCTAAAAACTGCTCCACACGTTTGGCAAGTTCGTAAAACGGCAGTTTTTGTTTTACCGCATCAACTTCAACACGCTTATTATCAACGATTTCCTCCAAAATATCGGCCATAGCTTACGAATTTAGTTCGATGTATTTTTTCAAACATTGCAATGCACGTCCGCTTTCGAGCGATTCTTTTGCAAGCGACAGACATTCGTTGAACGTCTTTTGTTGTTCAATCACGTGGATTGCGAATGCGGAGTTTATAAGAACCACGTTCTTTTGTGCCAAAGTTGACCTGTTTTCCAGTACGGCGTCGAAAATCTCCTTTGCTTCTTCCAGCGTGCTTCCGCCGTAGATTTCCTTAGGATTGATGACCTGCATGCCAAATTCTTCAGGTTGATAGACGTGTTCTTCCTCATTATACACTATTTTGAAACTTCCAGTAAGCGAAATTTCGTCGTAGCCGTCTATGCTGGTTACAATGCCATATTTTATACCAATTCGTTGATATACTTGATGATACAATCTCTGTTGGTCTAAGTTTGCCGTTCCAAGCAACTGATAATCGGGATTGCAGGGATTTACCAGCGGACCTAACAAATTGAAGCACGAAGGAGTTCCCAGTTGTCCCAGTGCTTTTCGGGCAGGACCAACCCATTTCATTCCTTTGGCGAACAATTGTGCGTGTTGGTGAACAAAGCCACATTCTTCCAAACTGCGTTTCAGCGCATCGTTGTCGGCTGTAAACTTAACACCGTGGGCTTCAAGCACGTTGCTCGCACCACTCACCGACGAAGCAGCGTAATTTCCGTGCTTTGCAACTTTGTAACCGGCACCAGCAACAACAAAACACGAGCAGGTGGAAATGTTGAACGTATTTTTTCCGTCACCGCCGGTACCGACAATGTCAATCACCTGATACGGTTTCATATCGGTGTGAACGCCAGTTTCCAACAAACCGTCGCGTAATCCTAAAATTTCATCAACGGTAACGCCGCGAGTTTGAATACCCATCAATATTGCGGCGATTTGCATATCGGAATATTTTTGGTCAACAATTTCGTGCATTATTTCTTTTGCCTCGTTTCGGGTGAACGTTTCTTGAGCAACAATTTTTCTTAAACAATTTTCCATATCACATTAGTTTAAAATCCAGTTTTTCATTATTTGTTTTCCGTCGGGAGTAAGTACCGATTCGGGGTGGAATTGAATGCCGCGCACGTCGTATGTCTTGTGACGCAGAGCCATTATAAACCCTTCCTTGCTTACCGCAAGAATTTCCAAATCGGCTGGGAGCGAGTCCTTGTCAACCACCCAGGAATGATAGCGTCCGACGGGAATTTCCTTGTCAAGATTATTGAACAAATAATCCTCTTTTACAATATCGGTTGGCGTTTGAACTCCGTGGAACACGTTGGATAGGTTTGTCAACGTACCTCCGAATGCTTCGCCGATGGCTTGTTCGCCAAGGCAAATTCCCAAAATCGGCTTTTTGCCGGCGTATGTCTTAATCACGTCCATCAGCAAGCCCGATTCTTTTGGAATGCCCGGTCCGGGACTGAGTAAAATCTTGTCAAATGCCTCCAGTTCGTTCATTTGAAACTGATCGTTTCGGAACACGCTCACTTCCACGTTGAGTTCTTTCAACAAGTGGTACAGGTTGTACGTGAAACTGTCGTAATTATCAATCAATGCTATTTTCATATCGTTCAGTTTTATGCTTCTTCGGCAAGTATGATTGCTCTGCGCAATGCACCTAATTTGTTGTTAACTTCTTGCAATTCATATTCTTCGTCGCTTTGGGCAACAATGCCGCCGCCTGCCTGAAACCACAATTCATTGTTTCTCGAAACGAATGTTCTGATTGTAATTGCCTGATTCAGAGAACCGTCGAAACCGATGAATCCGACGCATCCGCCGTACATTCCGCGATTGTGCGGTTCGTATTCGCTAATCAGTTGCATAGCACGGATTTTTGGCGCTCCGCTCAATGTTCCTGCGGGGAACGTGTCCATAAACGCCTTGACAGGATTTTTGTCGTCGTCCAATGTTCCGCTCACACGGCTTACCAAGTGAATCACGTGACTATAATATTGCAGTTCTTTGTAAAAATCCACGTGCACGTCGTGACAGTTACGGCTCAAGTCGTTGCGAGCCAAGTCAACCAACATCACGTGCTCGGCGTTTTCCTTCGGATCGTTTCTCAAATATTCTGCATTTTTGGCGTCCTGAACTTCGTCGCCGGTACGTTTTGTCGTTCCCGCAATCGGGTCGATGTATGCTATGAATTTCCCGTTTTCGTTTTTCACACGACAATGCGTTTCGGGGCTCGAACCAAAGATTCGAAATCCGCCGAAATCAAAGTAAAACAAGTACGGCGACGGATTGATTCTCCGCAACGCACGGTAAACATTGAAATCGTCGCCTTCGTAAGGTTGCACAAAACGACGGCTCAGTACGATTTGGAACACGTCGCCGCGCTTGCAATGTTCAATTCCCTTGCGAATGTTTTCTTTATGCTGTTCGTCGGTGAGCGTGCTGGTTGTTTCGCCAATATGGTGAAATTCATATTTTGTCACAAACGGTTTTTGAATCGCCTTTTCAATCGTTTCGATGTCCGATTTTTCGCCGTCGGCAACAAGTTCGCTAATGCTCATAGTGTTGTCGAAATGATTGAACGTGATGACATATTTATAAAGAATGTAAATCATATCGGGCGCATCGTTCTTCACCTGTGTCTCGTCTTTCACGGCAATGTTTTCCAAGTAACGAATGGAATTGAACGACGTGTAGCCGAACAGTCCCAGATTTTTGTCGTTGTTTACATTGAATTCGTTCAAAAATTCATTGATAATATCCGACGGAAGATAGTTTGCATTGATTGGATGCTGGTACAAACTGCCGTCGGGATAGACGCATTTACCCAGACCGTGCTCTATGGCAACATGGGCGATTGGGCGAACGCCGATATACGAGCAGCCGTTTTCAGAACTGTGGTAATCGGAACATTCCATTAAAGCACTTTGCGTGTAGAGATTTCTGATTCGCATATAGACACTTACGGGAGTACACGTGTCGCCGAACATTTGTTTTTCAAAAACAGTATAACTAAACTTTTTCATCTTTCTATCTTTATTTTAATTCTTTCTTATAATTGAGATACGTTTCCAAATCCTTGTCGCCGCGCCCGCTTACGGTTAGTACGACCACGTCGGTAGGTTTAAAATTCAATTTTGGCAAAACGCCAAGAGCGTGAGCCGACTCAAGAGCAGGAATAATGCCTTCTAGCTTGGTGAGCTCGTATGCGCCCCGAACGGCTTCGTCGTCGTTTACGGCATAAACCGTTGCTCTGTGCTGTTTAGCAAGATTGGCGTGCATAGGACCGATTCCCGGATAGTCAAGTCCGGCGGAAATTGAATATGGTTCCACAATCTGACCATCTTCGGTCTGCATAACGAGCGTGCGGCTTCCGTGAATAATGCCGAGCGTACCGCATTGAATTGTGGCAGCAGTGAATCCAGAATCCACGCCTTTTCCGCCAGCTTCGGCAAGAACAATTTTTACATCAACGTCGTCAATATAATGATAAATTGTTCCAGCGGCATTGCTTCCGCCACCAACGCAGGCGATTAAATAATCAGGATTTTCACGACCTTCCTGTTCTTTGAGTTGATATTTAATTTCCTCGCTGATAACGCTTTGCAGACGAGCCACCATATCGGGATACGGATGTGGACCAACCGTTGAGCCAATAATATAGAATGTATCGGCAGGGGGACAGCACCAGTCGCG